>WYBL01000160.1 GCA_011526565.1 Acidobacteriota bacterium
ACCTCGGCGCGACGTTGCGCGGTCGCGGTCGCGCCGTCGAAGCGCGGCCGTACCTCGAGGCCTACCTGCGCGAGGCGCCGCGCGCCCTCGAGGCTCGGGACCTGGACCGCGTTCGAGCCTGGCTCCGCGCGGAGCGCTAGGTTTCAGCGCTCCCGCCGCAGGAGAACCCAGCCTCCGGCAACCGCCAGCGGGGGCGAGCTGGCCCCCGGCGCGAGTGCCAGGGCCGCTTCGCGGAGCGGGGCGGCCAGGTCCGCGGGATCGACGTCGCCGAGCGCTCCACCGGCCGCGGCGGACGGGTCCGTGGAGCGCTCGCGCGCGAGCGTCGCGAAGTCCACGCCCGCCGCCAGGCGCTCGGATAGCGCCGCTGCCGCCGCCTGATCGGCGACGCGGATCAGGCGCAGCCGAAGGCGGCCGGCAGCCGGTGGCGCGAGCTCGGCGCGCAGGCTCTCGAGCGCGGAGGCGAGCCCGGGATAGTCGGGGGAACGCGCCTGGAGTCGCTCGAGCAGTGGCAGTGCCGCCTCGCTGCGGCCGGCGCGCCGCTCGATCGCCGCCAGGAAGAACAGCGCGTCGGCTTGCGCGGGATCGCGCGCCAGGGCCTCGCGCAGCGCGGTCGCTGCGTCGTGCTCGCGGCCGGCCGCCCCCAGCGCCAGCGCCAGTGCCACTCGGGTGCCGGCGGACGACGGGTCGAGGCGGACGGCGGTCTCGGCCTCCGCGAGCGCGGCTGCCGGGTCGCCCGCCGCTCGTGCGAGATCGCTCAGCGCGACCCGCACGTCGGCCGCCCCGGGCTCCGCCTCGCGTGCCGCCGCCAGCGCGGCTTTCGCCGCGGGCAGGTTCCCCGTCTCCAGGGCCTGGCGGCCGCGCAGCAGCAGCAGGCCCGCGTGACGCGGCGCGACTGCCAGCCCCTGCTCGATCGCGAGGGCCGCCTCGGCCGGGCGACCGGCGCCGCGCAGGGCCTCGACCAGGTAGGCCCAGGCGAGCCCGTAGCTCGGGAGCATCTTCACCGCAGCCCGCAGGGGCGCCACGGCTTCCCGGGGCCGGCGCGCGTCGACCAGGGCGCGGCCGAGGTAGAAGCTCACGTTGAACGCGGGCAAAGAGCCGCGCTCGAGTTTCCGCAGCAGGGCGATCGCCGGCTCCAGCTCGCCCCGCGAGTAGAGCCGGATCGCCTCCCGGCTGTCGCGCTGCTGCGCGCTGAACGCGGCGACGTGGCGGCGGGGATCGTCGCCCGACGGCGAGCCGACGAAGCCGCCGCCTGCGACGTAACCGAGGGCTGCCAGCCGCTCGGCGGCCGCCGCGTCCGGCGCGGCCGCCGGAGTGCCGACCGCGCCCCCGTGCGCCGCGAGGGCGCGGGCCATGCCCGCCGCGACCGGCGCGCGGTCGGCGACACGGTTGCGGGTCTCGCCGGGGTCGTCGCGCAGCGCATAGAGCTCGGGCTCGGGCCCCGCCACGTACTTGAAGCCCTCCCCGCGCAAGGCGCGCAGCGGAGCCCAGCCGAAGTGGAGCTGCCCGTACAGGCTCTCGGCGTACGCGGTGTTCTCGGGCAGCGCGCGAGCCGCCCGCAGCTCGGCCGCCCGCGAGGCGCCGGAATTGGGAATCGGCGGACGACCCAGCAGCTCGAGCAGGGTCGGCAACAGGTCGACCGCCCGGAACTGGCCGTCGACGCGGGCTGCGGCCGGCAGCGTCCCTGGCAGGCGCATCACGAGCGGCACCTTCAGCGTGGTGTCGTAGACCAGCAGCATGTGCTCGGCTTCGTCGTGCTGGCCGAGCCCTTCGCCGTGGTCCGACGTGGCGACGACCAGCGTGTTGCGAGCCACGCCGGCGGCATCGAGCCGAGCGAGCAGGCGGCCGAGCTGGTGGTCGGCGTACGCGACCTCGCCGTCGTAGGGGGCCTGTGCGAAGCGCGAGCCGAAGGGCTCGGGGGCTTCGTAGGGGGCATGGGGATCGAAGAGGTGCACCCACAGGAAGAAGGGTCGGGTCGGCGGGCGTTCGTCCAGCCAGGCGAGTGCAGCGTCGACGACTTCCACGCCCCGCCGTTCGCTGCGCGGCTCGCGCCCACGACTCGCGCCAGCCCCGCTGAACGGATCGTCGTAGACCTGGAAGCCACGGTCCAGGCCCGACGGGCGGGAGACGGGATAAGCGCCGACGAACGCGGCCGTGTCGTAGCCCGCCGACCGGAGCTGCGTCGCGAGGGTCGGCCAGCGGGCGGCGAGCGGGCCGTGGGCGTTGTCGCGGATCGCGTGCTCCCAGGGGTGGCGGCCCGTGAACAGCGTCGCGTGCGACGGGCGCGTCATCGGGGCCGCGACGATCGCGTCCAGCAGCAGCACCCCCTCGCGAGCCAGTCGGTCGAGGGCCGGGGTGCTGGCGGCGGCGTGTCCGTAGGCTCCCACCCGGTCCGCGCGGAGCGTGTCGATCGTGACCAGTACCAGGTTGGGTGGTGGCGCGACCTGGGCCCCGGCCGCGGTGGGGACGCAGGCCAGCCCCAGGGCCAGGAACACCGATCGCCGGCTGAGCATCGAGCCCATTATCCGCAGAAAAGACGAAGGCCCCGGGGGCAGCGCCCCCGGGGCCTTGATCAGGCGAGGACTAGAAGCTGAGGCGGGCGCCGAAGCGGACGATGCTCGGCGACATGATCTCCTCGATGCGGCCGAGGCCCGGCTCCGAACCCTGGGTGGGCGAGATGAACGTGGCCGTCGAGTCGGCGAAACGGGCGCGCGACAGGACCGTACCGGAGTTCATCACGTTGAACCACTCGGCGCTCAGCGTCAGATTGACCTCGTTCATCTTGAAGGTCTTGGCCAGGCGCAGGTCGAGGTTCCACAGGTTGTCGAAGTTGAGCGAGTCGATCGAGGCCGTCGCCAGCGCCGGGTTGGTGCCGTCCGAGCCGCCGCTCGTGCGGACGCTGACCGGGTAGATGCCGCCCTTGCGGCCGAACAGCGCACCCGAGATGTCGATCCCGTAGGGGAGCTGGTAGAGGCCGTTGACGTACACCTGCCACGGCACGACCGTGTAGAAGCTGGCCTTGCCGGAGCCGCCCGAGAGCAGCGAGTACGGGCCGCCGTTCTCCAGCGGGTCGGTCTCGGTGCGGGTCGGGTTGCCGTCGTCGTTGATGATCGAGTAGGGCGTGCCGTCCCAGTGCTCGGTCCAGTTCTGCCACGAGAACGCGCCGCGCGCCATCCACTTGTTCGACAGGCGCTTCACGAACGTCAGCTCGGCGCCGTTGAACGAGGTGTGGTAGCCCGGGGCGTTGGTGCGGATGCGGCCGCCGGCCCCGGCGCTGACCAGGGCCGAGGGCGGCGAATAGGTGAACGCCGTGTAGCCGTTGCGCGTCACGGGCGCGTTCTGGACGTACTCGCCCGGCTGGATGATGCGGCACGTGGCCGCCGTCGGCTCGCCCGAGCAGGCCCCGCCCAGGCGCGGCGTGTAGTCCCAGTTGTTGGCGCGGCGCCAGGTGTAGGCGACGCCGAAGGCGAAGTTGGCGCCGATCTCGCGATCGATGCCGATCACCACCTCGTGGTCGCGACGGGCCTTCAGGTCACGGTCGATCTTGTTGACCGTGGTGCCGACCGCCGCCGGGTTCGCCGGGTTGACGTTGCTGCTGGCGCGCAGGTCGTTGAGGTTGACCTCGCCCGGCTGCGGGATGCGATCGCCGTTGCGGTCGGTCCAGCCGTAGAGCAGCCACGACGCCGCCACCGGGTTCTCGGTGTTGACGTTGCCGAAGCTGAGCTGGTCGGCGTAGGTGCCGTAGGAGGCACGCAGCACGGTCTTGCGCGACTGGTCGAGCGCGTAGCTGAAGCCGATGCGCGGCGAGAGGTCGTTGAACGAGATCAGGTCCTCGCTGTCGCCGTTGTAGGACAGGGCGGGCAGCAGGTTCCCGAACGACGGGTTGGCCGGCGCCTCGGACGGCTTGTTGCGCGCCGTCTGCATGTCCCAGCGCACGCCGACGTTGAGCGTCATCCGGTCCTTGGTCATCGTGTCGCCGAGGTAGAGCGCGGTGTACTTGCCGCCGTAGACGACGACGTTGTCGCGCCAGACCTGAGCCTCGGCGTCGGTCGCCGAGTTGATGTAGCCGATGATCGCCGAGCCGCCGTAGTGGCTGATCGAGGTGGTCGTCATGTCACGGTAGGCGAAGCCGAACTTCAGCTCGTGGTTGCCGCCCATGCCCTCGAAGAAGTAGTTGCCGTCGAGGTTGGCGTGCCACTGCGGACGCACCGCGGTGTAGTCGAGCGACGAGCCGATCGCCTGGCCGCGCACGTAGTCGTAGGTCGCAGACTGCTCGAGACCGCCGCGCGGGGTGAGCGTGAAGCCGGTGTTGTAGTAGGCGCCCTTGGCGGACAGGAAGAAGTTGGGCGAGAAGGTGTGGTCGATCGCCAGCTTCCACAGGCCCGGCGGGCGGTTGGGGCCGCCGACCTTGTCCTCGTAGGCGTTGTCCTGGTTCCACAGGTAGCTGTCGGCTTCGTTGAGGCCCGAGCCCGGCGAGCGGCCGAACTTCTGCTTCATGCCGTTGAACCAGAAGGCGGACACCATCGTGTTCGACGACGCCTGCCAGTTCAGCTTGGCGTTGAAGGACTTGAGGATCGTGTCGTCCGGGGTCTGGGTCAGCCGCTTCAGCTTGATGTCCTGCTTGCCGTAGGTGAAGTAGAACCAGAGCTTGTCCTTCATCACCGGGCCGCCGATGTCGAAGCCGTAGTCCTTGATCTGGTCGATGTGGTCGGCCTTGTCGTTGCCGAGCAGGCGGGCGTCGTTGGCCATCTGGTCAGGCACGTTGCCGAACGAGGTGTCCTTGCCGGAGTAGAGGTAGCGACCGCCGCCCCGGAACTTGTTGGTGCCGCGCTTCGTGGTCAGTGAGATGCCGATGCCGAGGCCGGACTGCGAGATGTCCGAGCCGCCGGTCGAGACCGCGATCTCCTGGAAGGCGTCGAAGTCGAAGTAGGTGGGCGAAGCGCCGGTCGCCGACATGTCGGTGACGTTGACGCCGTCGAGCGTGAAGGTCTTGTCGTCGGAGGCCGTCCCCTTGCCGGCCGCGGCCGCCTGCTGGCCGTTCTCGTTGCCGGCGATGTTGACGCGGTCGAGCAGCACGCCCGCGACGTTGCGCAGCACGCCCCACGGGTCGCGCGCGTTCGGGATGTCCTGCAGCTCCTCGGTCGTCATCGTCGTCGACGTGCCGCGCTTCTTGGTGTCGACGAGCGGGGTCTCACCGGTGACCTCGACGGTCTCTTCCACCTGCGAGACCTTCATCTGCACGGTGAACTCGACGTTCTCGCCGGCGGTGACCTGGATGTTGCGGGTCACGGTCGCGAAGCCCGAGAGGGAGGAGACGACCTTGTAGCGGCCCGAGGTGAGATTGACGAAGCGGAACGCGCCCTGCGGCGAGCTCACCGTGGAACGTGATCCCGTGTCGCCTTCGAGCGAGACGGTGACGCCCGGGAGCACGGCTCCCGACTCGTCGGTCACGGTGCCGTAGACATTACCCGTGGACTGGGCGACGGCCTGGGGAACCAGCGCCAACAGCAGCGCCAGTGCCAAGCCACCGAATTTCCTCATTTTTAGCCTCCTGGCGTACGGAGCACCCCGATGGACCCGGACGCCGTGTCAGACATTCCCCGCAACTCCACCGGACGGTGGCAGAACTGCGGACTTGAGAGATTGGACGTTGCACCGCTATCAGCAAGAGGCATGCCCGCGGGTTCGGGCGGCTGGCGTCCTGCAAGACGAACAAAATGAACGACTTGAACGTTCCGTCAGGCAGGGGCCACCAGGTTGGATGATCCGAGGGGCTGGATAGTACGAAAACTTGGATCGAATCGCGACGCGCGATCTTCGTCCTTTACACCGAGCTCGCGAACATGCTCCGATCCACTTCGAGTCGGGCGGGGGGATTCAGGTCTGGAGGCCGCACCATGGTTCGCAAGATGCCGGTGTTGGCAGGAGCCTTGGTGTCGCTCGCGATTCCCGTGCTCGGGCAGCAGGCGCCGCCGCCACCGCTGACGTTCGGCAGCGAGGTCTCCCTGGTGTTGCTCCCCGTCTTCGCCTACGACGGGGCAGGCCGTGCCGCGCGCGGCCTGCGGGCCGAAGACTTCGAGGTCACCGACGAAGGCAAACCCGTCGAGATCGTCTCCTTCGAACTCGTCGACACGACGGAGGCGACACCTGTCGACGATCTCCGGCTGGCGTCGGCCGCGCGACGCCGATTCCTGTTCCTCTTCGACAAGTCCTTCACGGAGATCGCGGGACTGCAGCGTGCGCAGCGCGCCGCCCAGGAAGTAGTTCGCACCCGGCTGCGGGAAAGCGACCTGGCCGCCGTCGCGACCTTCGACATCAACCGCGGCGTGCGCGTCGTCGCCAACTTCACGGAAGACCGGGCCCTCCTCTACCACGCCATCGAGACCCTGGGCGTCGCGTCGCTGTCGCAGATCCGCGACCCGCTCGGCCTCGCCCTCGACCTGCAGGCCACCGACCTCGTGCGCTCCGGCGCTCGCGAAGGGACGGAGCAGCAGACGCCGCAGGCGCTGCTCGACAGCGTGACGGCGTTGATCGCGAGGCAGATGAAGGCCGCCGACCGCATGCAGTACCGAGGGCACATCGAGACCCTGGCCGGCGCCCTCGGCGACCTGGCGCGGGGCCTGCGGCAGGTGGAGGGCCGCAAGCAGGTCCTGTACTTCTCGGCGGGCTTCGACTCGCAACTGCTGGTCGGCGACCAGGGGGCCGAGCGAGAGGCGACCTCGCAGGCGGTGACCTCGGGAGCGCTCTGGGAGGTCGACGGCCTCGCCCGCTACGGCGACAGTCAGCTCCGCGAGGACCTGTCCCGCGCGACCCGGGAGCTCGAGGCGGCCGACGCGGTGGTCCACACCATCGACGTGACCGGGCTGGCGGCCCGCACGGAACTCGGGTCGCTGCGGCCGTCCGGCGATCGCCTGCGCGAGAACCCGGGCCGCGAGTCGCTCAACCTGATCGCCGCCGACACAGGAGGACGGCTGTTCAAGGACAACAACGACCTGGGCGCCGCCCTCGAGTCGGTCCTCGACATGACGTCGCGCTACTACGTGCTGGGGATCCAGCCGGCGGCCGCCAAAGGCCCCGGCGCCTTTCACCGCCTCAAGGTCCGGGTCGCGCGCAAGGGCCTGCGCCTGTCGCACCGCCCGGGCTACCACGAGAAGGTCCCGGCCCGCCAGCAGACCGCGCTCCAGCGGCAGTTCGAGGCGGCCCAACTGCTGATGACCGGGGCGGGCGACGCGGACCTGCGCTTCGCCAGCCTCTGCGTGCCGTTCCCGGATCGCGGCGAACGGCAGACGGTCGGGCTCGTCGTGCAGGTCCCGCGCGGCTCGCTGCGCTGGCAGCCGGGGACACCGGAAGCACTCGAACTCTACGGCTACGCCGTCGACGAGCGGGGTCGCGTGGTCGACCACCTCGCCCGCCTGGCCCGGGTCGATCCGGGCCAGGCCGACCCCCAGAACCAGCGGTCGGGCGTGGCGTTCTACGCGGCATTGCGGGTGCCGCCGGGCCGCTACACCCTGCGGATGATGGTCCACGAGCGGGAGAGCGGCCGCTCGGGCTTCCAGTTCCTCGAGCTGGCCGTTCCGGAGTGGGACGCGCAGAGCGGGTTCCTGTTGCCGCCGCTGGTGATGGACGATCCGGGCCGCTGGGTGACGCTCGAGCTGGGCCGCGCCGACGACGCCTACCCCTTCGTCGTCGACGGCCAGCCCTTCATGCCGCGCGCGCTGCCCGAAGTCCGCTCCGGAGCTCCCGAGCGGATTGCGCTGCTGGCCTTCGAGCCGCGCCTCGCCGGGGATCCCGCTGCAGACCTCGAGATCTGGTCGTCGCTCGTCGACGCGGAGGGTCAACGGACGAGCCCCGGGGCGATCCGCATCGAACGCGTCCGCCGCGACACCCAGGGGCGACGGACCTACGTGCTCGGTTACACCCCGGCCGCTGCGGCGCCCGGCGACTACACCCTGCGCATTGGCGTCGGCGAGGCGAGTTCGATCCTCGAGTCGTTCGCCCGCCTGCGCTTCGCCCAGCCGTAGGCGCGTTCGCCCGGTCATCGGGTAACTGCGCGGATCGATCTCGTGGCGGCGAGTTCGCGGCGAGCCGGACCGCGCCTCGCGGACGACTCCCCCCTCGACGAAAAAAAGGGGCATCCTATCGGCCCGACCCTCCGAGGCACCGGCATCCCTTGAGCGCCGCTCCCGCGATCTACGCCGCCGTTCCCCGGTCGCTGCAGTTCGTCGGCTGCGACGCGCTGGCCGCGCGCTGCTGGGCTCACGTCTCCGCACGCTGGCCGGCGGACCCGGAGCCGCTGCGCGAGGCCGCGCTGTGCCTGATGAAGCTGGGCCGCTTCGAGGAGGCCGCCGCGGTGTGCGCGCGGCGCACGCTGCTCTCGCCCGCCGACCCCGACGCCTGGGGCGCGCTGGCGCTGGCCG
>WYBL01000021.1 GCA_011526565.1 Acidobacteriota bacterium
CAAGGCCTTCCTGCGCTGGCACGACGCCGACAACTGGCCGCTGCTGCGCGAGGCGCTGCACGCGATGGGGCGCGACGACCTGATCGGCAGCGGCCGCGACCAGCTCGTTCCGCGCCATCAGCCGGCGAGCTGGGCGAGCGGGTGCAAGACGCGTGGCGGCGCGGCCGGTGCCGAGCGCCCCGGCCCGCGCGATGGCAGGCGGGCCGGCGCCGGCGACGCAGCGCCCGCGTCGGTATCGCCGGGCAAGAGGCCGGGTGCCGCGCCGCGCCGCGGGACGCTGCTGACCCAGCATACCGGGCTGCCGCCGCGTGCGGGGGGCGGGCGCGGCCGGCGCTGAAGGCCTGCGCCCGCGCGGCGCGGGGCAGCGCGATCGATGCGCGGCCCCGCACGTCTTCCCGCTCACCCGCACGGGCATGGCCAAGGCCCGCTTCGACAATCCCGTCAGCGCCCTCGAGGCCCCGGCTTCCGGGGCCGCGACCTCGAATCGCCTGGATGGCTCGGCGCGACGGCTGGCCATGCCTTCGCGACCTCGAGGGTCGCATCGGCGCTCAGAACGCGGCCCGGACTCCCATGAGCAGCGCCCGACCCGGCAGCGGCGCCAGCGGCCGCACGGTTCCCGTCGCCGTCGCGCTGTAGGCCAGCCTGTCGCCGACGTTGTGCACCCTGGCGAACAGCAATGCATCGCTGCGGCCGACGCGCAGGGTGTAGCTGGCCGACAGGTTGACGAGCGTCCAACCGTCGGTAGGCACGTCGTACCGCGGTACGCGGGTCTGGTCTGCGGCGTGCTGGATCTCCGCGCGCGCCGTCCACGGCCCCGCGGCGATATTCAGGCCCACGATGGCGCGCAGCGGCGGTATCCGCGGTAGCGGCTCGTCGGTGTCGAGCTCGCTGCCGCGAACCCGATCGACCCTGACCTCGACATCCACCTTGCTCGCCCCGTCGAGGATGCGCCACTGTCCTTCGGCTTCCATGCCGCGCAGGCGGGCACGCACGCCGGTGAACGCGAACACGGGGACGGCCTCGCCCTCGTCGTCGACGAAGTCGGGCTCGCCGGTGGCGGCCAGCAGGATGTAGTTCGAGAAGCGGCTTTCGAACACGCCGATGCGCACGCGATGCTCGCCGCTGCGCCATGCCAGTGCCAGATCGGCATTGCGGCCGCGCTCCAGCCGTTGGTCGGGGTCGCCGCGCTCGAAGGTCGCGGTCGCTGCGTGCACGCCGTTGGCGTACAGCTCGTAGCTGGTCGGTGCCCGCTCGGTGGACGCCAGACTCGATGTCAGCTGCCAGCTCTTACCCAGGTTCACGACGGCGCCGAACGAGGCGCTGAACGGCGTGAAGCTGCGGGCGTCGGCCGGGCCGAACTGCGGTTCGGCCGGATCGCGGTCGCCCTCCGAGCGGACCTTCACGCGCTCCGCCCGCACGCCGGCGGTCAGATGGCCGCCCGGCCCCCAGGTCCACTTCTCCAGCGCGAAGACCGCGTCCTGTCGGGTGCGGGTCGACGGCACGAAGGCCTCTTCCCCGAGGGCGGAGAAGCTCGATGCATCGAACTGCAGCCCCCAGCTGCCCTCGAGCTGGCCGCCGCCCACCGTGACGGGGCGGTGGACGGCTTCCGCGCGACCGTCGCTGCCGTCGGTGCGGAAGGTCGTGCCGACCGAACCGTCGCCCTCGATCTCGCGATGGGTGTAGTCGGTACGGCTCAGCTGCGCCCGCAGCGTCTGCACGAAGGCGGCGGCGGGGCGCCATTCGCCGGCGAGGGCCAGCCGGTCGCGCTGCATGCGGATGCGGATATCTTCCTCGACGACGATGCCGTAGTCGTTGCGGTAGCTGTCGACGCTGGCACCCAGCTGCCCGCGGTCCCAGAACCACGAGCCCCCCAGCGCACCGCCATGGGCGTCGCCGGCCGAGTTGACGACGCGGCGGCGACGTTCGCTTTCGGCGTCGGCGATCGGGACCTCGAAGGCCGGAACGCGCAGGTCCTCGCTGCGCCGTCCGAAGGCGTCGGCATGCCAGGCGAAGCCGCCACCGCTGCCCTCGACCAGTGCCGACAGGGAGCGCTCGCCGGCGGCGCCGCCCGCACGGGCCTCGAAGGCACCCGAAAGACCCTCGGTGGGCGCCTTCGGGATGCGGTTGTCGATCGCGTTGACGACGCCACCGATCGCGCTGCCGCCGTAGAGCAGGGCGGCCGGCCCACGCAGCACCTCGATGCGCTCGACGATCAGCGGGTCGATCGGCACCGCGTGGTCGAAGCTCAGGCCCGACGCGTCCAGCACCGTGGCGGCGTTGCTGAGGATCCGGATCCGGTCACCATCCTGGCCGCGGATGACAGGCCGGTTGGCGTTCGGGCCGAAGTAGGTCGACGTGACGCCGGGCAGGCCGTCCAGCGTCTCGCCCAGGGTGCTTGCCCGTCGCAGCACGAGCCCCGTGCCCGCCAGCACGCTGGCGGGTGTGGCGATCTCGTCGCTGCGAAGCGGATTGCCGGTGACGACCACCGGCGGGAGGCTGGACTGTGCCCAGACGGGCCAGGATGCAGCCGTCGCGGCCGCGAGTAGAAAAATTCGCATGCAGAAGTCCTCGGCGACGCCGTGCGGGTCGCGCTCGTGCAAGAGGGGATCCTGCGGCCGGGCCGCAGGCTCAACAGGCTCGGGGGACTTCCTGCGCGGGCGGGCCGCGTGCCTCGTAGGGGCAGGGGGCCGCGCCGGGCGGGGCCGGCTGCCGGCGCGGCGGGGCCGCCGGACCGGCATGCACCTGCGGCAACACGGTGGCCGTCGCACCGCCGACCGCCTGCCCGCACAGCAGGTGGTCGAACACGTCGCAGACCGGCGTGTCGGCGTCATGGCCCCAGTGATCGTCGTGACCGCCGTGACCGCCGTGATCGGCACGGGCGACCCCAACGGCTTCGGCCGGGCCGTGGGCGATGGCGTGGGCCAGACCGATCCACTGCGCACACAGCAGTGCCAGCACCAGCGCCCCGACGAGGCGGCGTGTGGCGCGCGGACGGAGGCACGTCTGCATGGCCCGGCATTGTCGCCGACGGGGGTGGCCGACCCGTCCGGATGCGCGCCAGGTCGGCCGACTCGAAGCCTCCCGGCCCGCGGGACGGCAATTTCACCGGCGCTGGGCGGTGCGCACCGGCCCGACGAGGGGCGGCCCCTCAATGGGCCGTGTGGCCTGCGCGCCCGTCCTCCACCGTGCCAGGGTGCCGCTGCGCGGACCCGGCGCCTTACTGGCGTATCGAGGGCCCCGGCCGCTCGTCCTCCAGCGCCCGCTCCAGCGCCGCCAGCTCGGCGTCGGTCGTATAGCCGGCGACCGACACGCGAACGAAGTGGCGCCCGCCATGGCTGGTCACCGGCACCTCGATCGCGTGGCGCTCGAACAGCCGGCGGCGCAGCGCGTCGGGGTCGTCGGTGGCGACCGGCAGCGGCACCATCAGCGCGAAGTCGTCGTCGGCGCCGATGGCCGCCAGCCCGCTGCGCGCGGCCACGCGCCGCA
>WYBL01000022.1 GCA_011526565.1 Acidobacteriota bacterium
CCAGGACGGCTCGGGCCACTACGACCGCTTCCGCAACCGCGCGGTGTTCCCGATCCTCGACGAGTCGGGCCGCGTCTGCGGCTTCGGCGCCCGCAGCCTCGACGGCTCCGAGCCCAAGTACCTGAACTCGCCCGAGAGCCCGGTCTACCAGAAGTCGAAGGTGCTCTACGGCCTGTCGTGGGCCAAGTCCGCGATCCGCCGCGAGGGCCGCGCGGTGCTGATGGAGGGCTACCTCGACGTGGCCCGCGCGATCGAGCACGGCGTCGGCGAGGCGGTCGCCACCTGCGGCACGGCACTCACCCCGCAACACGCGCGGGCGCTGCGGCGTCACACGGAGAAGGTGGCGGTCAACTTCGACCAGGACGCGGCCGGGCAGAAGGCGGCCGAGAAGAGCCTGGAGATCCTCGCGGGCGAAGCGCTCAAGGTGCAGGTCGTGGAGCTGCCCGAAGGCGACGACCCCGACACGTTCCTGAAGGCGAAGGGCGGCGACGCGTATCGCGAGCGCCTGGCCGCGGCGCCGGTGCACATGGAGTGGCTGATCCGCCGCGCCGGCGCCGGCCACGACCTGACGACGCCGGCGGGCAAGGCCGAGTACCTGAACGCGCTGCTGCCCGCGCTCTCGCGGATCGCCTCCGAGGTCGAGCGCGCGGCATGGGTGCCGCGGATCGCCGAAGTCGGCCACCTGGACGAGCGGGCGACGGCCCACGAGCTGCGCAAGGCGCTCTCTCACAACGCGCGGGTGGCGGTGCCCCCGCCGCCGCGGCCCGAGCCGGTGCAGCGCGCGGCCGAGCCGCAGGCGTTCGAGAAGCTGCTGCTCGGGCGCATCCTCGGCGGCGAGGAGGACCTCGCCTTCCTCGAGGACCTGCACGAGGACGAGGTGGAGGGCCTGGCCACGGCCGAGCTGCTGCTGGCGGCCAAGGAGCTGTGGATGCGCGGCGCCGAGGTCAGCGCGACCGCGCTGCAGGACCAGGTCGCCTCGGAGGCCGGCCGCCGGCTGCTGGCCGCGGTCGCGATGGCCGATGGCCCGAAGGAGGGGGCCTCGGCCGAGGACTGCGTGAAGAAGCTGCGCAAGCGCCGGGTGCAGGCGCGGATGGACGAAATCCAGCGGGCGGTGCGGGCGGCGCAGGGCGCCGAGCTCGACGCCCTGCTGCAGGAAAAGACGGACCTGAGCCGGCAACTGGCTCAGATCTAGCGAAAACGTCAGGACGTCAAGGAAGGGGCCAGATGGCGCTCTCGATCGAAGAAAAGTACGACGAGGTCAGAACCCTCATCACGATGGGCAAGGAGAAGGGCTACCTCCTGTACGAGGAAGTCAACGACATGCTCCCGCCCGAGCTGACCGCGTCCGACGACCTCGACGACATCTTCGCCATGTTCGGCGCGATGGGCATCGAGGTCGTCGACAACGAGACCAAGCTCCGCGACAAGGGCGAAGGCGAGGAGGGGGCGGAGATCGACCTCACGCCCGGCGCGCTCGACAAGACCAACGACCCGGTCCGCATGTACCTGCGCGAGATGGGCACGGTGCCGCTGCTGACGCGCGAGGGCGAGGTCGAGATCGCCAAGCGCATCGAGCGCGGCAAGAAGGCCGTGCTGCGGGTGATCTCGCGCACGCCGATGGCGGCGACCGAGCTGCAGCGGCTGGGCGAGCGGCTCGCCAAGTCCGAGATCAGCGTGCGCGAGCTGGTGGTCTTCAACGAGGAGGAGATCACCGAGGAGAAGCTGGCGGCCAAGGTGCGCCAGACCCTGAAGCTGGTCGACGAGGTGCGCAAGTCGCACGAGAACTACCTGGCGCTGCGCGCCAAGTACGCCGAGATCGGCCGCCGCGACCCCAAGTACGCGAAGGCGCGCTGGAAGGTCGGCCGCGCCCGCATCGCGATGTCGCACGCGTTCCGGCGGATGGAGCTGTCCGAGGCGCTCAAGCGCCGGCTGACCGAGCGCATCCGCGACTCCGTCGACCGCGTCCGCGTGTCCGAGGACAAGATCAACGTCTACGAGGGCAAGCTCAAGGGCAAGGTCTCGGAGGAGTACAAGAAGTCGGTCCGCAAGCTGATCCACGACCAGAAGGAGCAGGTCAAGCTGGTCGAGGCGGAGTTCGACGCGCCGGCCGAGGAGCTCAAGCAGTTCCTCGACACCCTGCTGCTGGGCGAGGTCGAGGCCGAGAAGGCCAAGAAGGAGCTGGTCGAGGCCAACCTGCGCCTCGTCGTCTCGATCGCCAAGAAGTACACGAACCGCGGGCTGCAGTTCCTCGACCTGATCCAGGAGGGGAACATCGGCCTGATGAAGGCCGTCGACAAGTTCGAGTACAAGCGCGGCTACAAGTTCTCGACCTACGCGACGTGGTGGATCCGCCAGGCCATCACCCGCGCCATCGCCGACCAGGCGCGCACGATCCGCATCCCCGTGCACATGATCGAGACGATCAACAAGCTGATCCGCACCAGCCGCGCGCTCGTGCAGGAGCTCGGCCGCGAGCCCAGCTCCGAGGAGATCGCCAAGCGCATGGACATCCCGGTGTCCAAGGTGCGCAAGGTGCTGAAGATCGCCCAGGAGCCGATCTCGCTGGAGACGCCGATCGGCGAGGAGGAAGACTCGCATCTGGGCGACTTCATCGAGGATCGCAACGTGGTCTCGCCGGCCGAGAGCGTGATCCAGCTCAACCTGAAGGAGATGACCGACCAGCTCCTGAAGACGCTGACGCCGCGCGAGGAGCGGGTGATCAAGATGCGCTTCGGCATCGGCGACGGCTCCGAGCACACGCTCGAGGAGGTCGGCCAGAACTTCGCGGTCACCCGCGAGCGCATCCGCCAGATCGAGGCCAAGGCCCTGCGCAAGCTGCGCCACCCCAGCCGCAGCCGCAAGCTCAAGGCCTTCCTGGAAGGCTCCCGGATCTAGATCCGGAGTCGGAAGCCCAAGAAGAGCGCCGGCGACTCGCGAGGTCGCCGGCGCTTCGTGCTTTCGGTGCTGCGGTCCACCGGAGCGTCACCTAGCCCCGGGCCAGACTCCGCGCGAGCGGTTCGGACGGCTACAGCCGCCACCGGCCCGAGTTCACTGCGCCCTACGCTGTAGTCCGCGACAATCTCGAGACGCTCTACGGCGCCATCTCGGACGGCGCTCTCGATGTCCGTGTCCCGAAGCACGCTCGCCGGCATCGCCGTCGACCTCGACCCGCCAGACGACGAGCCCAGGAAGAAGCGCCGGGCCCGCTACCGGGGCCGGTGTCGCGCGTGAGTGTCCACTGAGGAGCGACCTATAATCCCGGTCATCCCCGAAGTGGCTCTGACACCCGGTACCCGTCTCGGTCCATACGAAATCACCGCCGCCATCGGCGCAGGCGGCATGGGCGAGGTCTACCGCGCCCGCGACACCAGGCTCAATCGCGATGTCGCGCTGAAGACCCTGCCCGAGGCGTTCGGCCAGGACGCCGAGCGCCTCGCGCGCTTCCACCGTGAAGCCCAGGTCCTCGCGTCCCTGAACCACCCGAACATCGCGCAGATCTATGGATTCGAAGACGGGCAGCTGCTGCGGCCACCCCGCGCCGAGGATGGGGCCGCAACGCCAGCGCCGGAGGACCGCGTTCACGCGCTCGTGATGGAACTGGTCGACGGCCCGACGCTGGCGGATCGGATCGGGGAGGGCCCGGTTCCTCTCTCGGTCGCCCTGCCCATCGCCAGGCAGATCGCCGAGGCCCTCGAAGCCGCACACGAGCAGGGGATCATCCACCGCGACCTGAAGCCGGCGAACATCAAGGTTCGCCAGGACGGCACGGTGAAGGTGCTGGACTTCGGCCTCGCCAAGGCGATGGAGCCTGCTGGCGTGGCTGCTTCCACGGCCGTGTCGATGTCGCCGACGCTCACGTCGCCGGCGATGACCCAGATGGGCATGATCCTCGGCACGGCGGCCTACATGAGCCCGGAACAGGCCGTCGGCAAGCCCGCGGACAAGCGCAGCGATCTCTGGTCGTTCGGGGTCGTCCTGCTGGAGATGCTGACCGGACGCCAGATCTTCGCGGGCGAGACCGTGTCGCATGTTCTCGCCTCCGTGTTGAAGGACACGCCGGACTTGAGCCAGCTGCCAGCGGACACGCCCGCGTCGATCCGCAGAGTCCTCAGGCGCAGCCTGGAGCGGGACCGCCGCAGCCGTCTCGCCGACGCCGCCGACGCGCGTCTCGACATCGAAGAAGCGCTGGCCGCGGACCCCGAGCGAGACGCCGCGCGCTCGAGTCTTTCACCGAGTCGGTTTCGAACGCTCGCATGGCCCCTGGCGTTCGCCGTGGCTGTCGTGGCTGCAGCGGTCGTCTTCCGTGGCGCGGGCGGCACCGGGATGGCTAGCCCGGACCAAGCCGGCCCGATTCAGTTCGGCCTCAGCATCCCGGACGTGAACGTGTTGAGTGCGGTCCCGTCTCCTGACGGCCGCTCGCTCGCGATCGACGGAGTTGAGGCCGGTGGAGCGAGGCGGGGCCTCTGGATTCGCCGGCTGGGCGACTCCGGGGCAACCGAGGTGGCGAGCCTCGACGGGTTCACGGGGGGCATCGCGTGGTCTCCGGACGGAACGGAGATCGCCGCACGCACCGAGCGTGGCGTCGTGGCGGTCCGACTGGACACCGGAATCGTGCGGTCGCTCGCATCCGACGCCACCTTCGTCCCTGGATCATGGGGAAGAGGTGGTTCGATCCTCGCGTTCTCCGGAGATCGCGTGCGAGCACTCGACGTGACGAGCGGCGAGATACGTGACGCCGTGCCGGGTCTGGGGCGGATTCCTTCCTTCCTCCAGGATGGCCGCCAGTTCCTGTTCACTGGCCGCCCGGCGGGGGCGAGAGAGGGCCATCCCGACGCCGTCTACGTCGGTTCGCTCGATTCCGATGGCGGATCGCGCCAGGTGCTGCCGGTTCGAACGACCGCCAGGTTCTCGGACGGGTATCTGCTCTTCGTGCGAGACGGCACACTCTTCGCCCAACCCTTCGACCCGGCGCGCGCGGAAGTGACCGGACAGCCGGCGCCGATCGTCGACGGCGTGGGCTTCTTCTTTCCCAACGGCAGCGCGTCTTTCGATGTTGGCGGTGGCACGCTCGTCTACCAGACGCCTCCTCCCGCTGACACGCCAGTGTGGGTCGATCGCGCAGGCGCGGAAATCGGCGCCCTTGGCAGGCCCGGGATCTACAACTCGAACCCCGCCATCTCTCCCGACGGCCGTCGCATCGTGACCTATGCGGTGGACCGGCGCCGGGGGACGGGCGATTTGTGGCTCCACGACGTCGCGAATGAGAGCACCACCCAGCTCACCAACGACCAGTACTCCAAGGGAAGCCTTTGCTGGTGCCCCGACGGGAAGTCGATCGTCTACGGGTGGGATCGCGACGGGCCTCCCGATGTCTACGCGCTCGACGTGGACGGCAACGCGCCGCCGCGTCTCGTCTACGCATCCGAGCGCGTCGACTACCCGCTGGCGTGTCTCCCCGGGAATAGGGTGCTCGTTGTGACGTGGGGGGGTACGAGCGGCGAGTACCGCATCGTCACCCTGGATGGCCGCGTGGAGAACGAGGCGGTGAACGTCTCCAGGCCCGGAGGCGGGGCCGTCTCCCCGGACGGCCGCTGGCTGGCGTTCGCGTCGCGAACCTCGGGTGAGGCCGAGGTGTACGTCCAGCCGCTGCAGCGCCCGGGCATCGCCTTCCAGGTGTCGCGTGGCGGCGGGCAAGGACCGGTGTGGGCGCAGGACGGACGATCGATCTACTACCGCGCGCGCCAGAGCATCTACCAGGCGGTCGTCCGTCCCGGCGAGACTTTCTCGAGCGAGAGGCCCGTTCAGGTGTTGTCGCTCGACCGCGAGATTCGGTCGTTCGGTCCCACGCCGGACGGGCAGCGATTTCTCGTCCTGTACCAGCCACCCACTGGATTTCTCCCCGTGCAGGTGCTCGTGAACTGGCGGGCGAAACTCGACCACGAAACGGGGGCTCCCAAACAGCCGTCCCCTTTCCAGGCACGAAGTGACCGTCGGTCAGTTCAGGGCCTTCGTCGCGCGGACCGGCTACGTCACCGACTCGGAGCGCGGTGCGCCCGTAGGGAGGCGCGCGGCGGCAGGGTGCTGGTCCCACCAGCGACCGGGTGAGTTCTCGCCGGGTTGGGTGGCCGGACGGGACTGGCGCGACCCCGGTTTTCCCCAGGCCGAATCACACCCGGTCGTCTGCGTCAGCTGGAATGACGCGCAGGCTTATCACGCCGGCTTCCGGGTGGCGCGAGGCCCGGGGGACTGATTCGGCACCTGCGGTTGTCCCGCCGCCACGCGCACGGCGCTTTGCAGGTGCATCGTCGAGGGACTAGAGTGGCCGGGACTCACCCATCCCCCCAAGACAACGGAGAAACCGATGAAATCAACGAACAGGATCGTCTTCTCGATGGCCTGTGCCGTCTTCGCCCTCGGCCTCGCTTCCGAGGCGCATGCGGCGGACCAGTTCACCAAGGTCCAGGGCGACGGAACCTGCGGGGCCGGCCAGCGCCTCGTGGAACCCTGGGAGGCCCAGAAGGACGCGAAGGCCGCCTGTGGCGCCCTCGGCCAGTGGGACATCGTTCGGCTCGGGCTCGGCGGGTCGATGGGCGGCCCGGGTTACAAGTGCAAGATCAATGAGACCGACGGCGGGAAGCTGGGCCACAGCCTTTGCGTCAAGGCGCCGGACCTGCCCAAGGCGGCGGGCACGTACACCTGGAGCGTGAACGGCAAGCCGAACGGGGAGACGACCCTCGATGCCGACGGGACCTGCAGCAACTCCGCCAGCAAGATGAAGTGCGTGTGGGTGCTGAGCGATGCAGCCAAGCGCCAGTTCACCCTCAACTGGAACAACGGTCGCTACATCGACACGCTGGTGCTTGCCGAGGATGCCAAGACCATCGAAGGCGGCAACCAGGGGAACGACAAGATCAAGGGCGTCCGCAAGTAGCACCGGTCCGGGGGCGGGCGTCGCCCGCCCCCGCCCCCCCACTCTGGCCGTCGGCGTGAGTTGCCGTCGCCAGTGCCGGGGCGTGTGCCGCGGCCCCGAGCGACGCCGGCCGTTAGGCCTCAGTGGTCGCGTGAGGTAGGCTGCCGGCTTGCAACCTGAGTCGACATCGGGCGCTCCCTTGCGCCCGACGCCACGCGGGAGGGCTGGCGAGTGACGGCGCCCGGCACGCGCTTCGGGCCGTACGAGGTCGTCGCGGCGATTGGCGCCGGCGGCATGGGCGAGGTGTTCCGCGCCCGTGACACCAGGCTCGGCCGCGACGTGGCGATCAAGGTGCTCCCCGCCGGCTTCGCCCAGGACGCACAGCGGGTGGCCCGCTTCCATCGCGAAGCCCAGATCCTCGCCTCCCTCAACCACGCGAGCATCGCGGCGATCTACGGCCTCGAAGAGGCCGAAGGCGTGCTGGCGCTGGTGATGGAGCTGGTCGAGGGCGACGACCTCGCCCTGCGCCTGAAGCGCGGGGCGATCCCGGTCGACGAGGCGATCGCCATCGCCCGGCAGATCGCCGAGGCGCTGGAGGAAGCGCACGAGAAGGGCATCGTCCACCGCGACCTCAAGCCCGCCAACGTCAAGGTCACGCCCGAGGGCAAGGTCAAGGTGCTCGACTTCGGGCTCGCCAAGGCCTTTGCAGGCGACCCGATGGCGACGTCGGGCAGCCACGACCTGTCGCAATCGCCGACGCTCGCCACCGCGGCCGGCACCCAGGCCGGGATCATCCTCGGCACGGCCGCCTACATGTCGCCGGAGCAGGCGCGCGGCAAGGCGGTGGATCGGCGCGCCGACATCTGGGCCTTCGGCGTCGTGCTGTTCGAGATGGTTACGGGCCAGCGGCTGTTCGCGGGCGAGACCGTCAGCGACACGCTGGCGGCCGTGCTCAAGACCGACCCGGACTGGACGCAGCTTCCGCCCGACCTCCCGCCCTCGGTCCTGCGGCTGCTGAAGCGCTGCCTCGAACGGGACCCCAGGAAGCGGCTGCGCGACATCGGCGAGGCCGCGCTCCTGCTGGCGGAGCCGGGCACCCCCGTGGCCGACACCGCGGCGCCTGCGCCGCGAACGTTCCCGGCCCGGGAGGGCGTGGCCTGGGTCGTCGCCGCGGCCGCGGTCCTGGTGGCGGTCGGGCTCGGGGCGCGCGGGGGAACGAGGGGGGCGCCGCCGCTTCCCCTCCACCTCTCGATCCCCTTCGACCCGGCGGACGGGGGCTTCGTCGCTGCGATTTCCGCGGACGGTCAGCAGGTGGCCTTCGGGGCGCCGACCGATGCCGACGGGAACAGCCTGTCGATCTTCGTGCGGTCGCTGCACGAGGCGCAGGCGCGGCTGCTGGCGGGAACGGAGGGGATCTCGGGGGGGGCCGCCTTCTCCCCGGACGGGCGCTCCCTCGCGTTCGGATCGAACTTCCGGACCCTGAAGCGGGTCTCGATCGAGAGCGGCAGCGTGACCACCGTGCTCGAGGCCAACCTGCGCACCGCGCGCGTCGTCTGGACCGAGGACGACCGCCTGGTGCTCAGCGGACTCGATGCCGACCGCCCCGGGGTCCTGCACGCGATGCCCGCGTCGGGCGGCCCCCCGGTCGAGTTGCCCGGCGATCCGGCGCACGCCGCGCAGGCGGTTCGCGTCACCCGCGCGCTGCCGAAAGGACGCGTCCTGCTCAGCATCCCCGGCCAGCCGCTCGTCATGGCCGTGCAGAAGCTCGACACGGGTGCGAGGACGAACCTGGCCGAGAACGCGCGCTTCGGCAGCCTGGTCGGTGACCACATGTTCTGGCTCGCCGGCAACAGCCTGGTCGCGGCCCCCTTCGACGTCGAGCGGGCGACCCTCGGCGGCCCGCCCACGGTCGTGAAGACGGACGGTTTCGGCACCGGCGCTGCCCCCCTCGCGGTCGAGCTCGCAGCGAACGGGTCCCTCTTCTTCCTCAAGCGCGCCGCGGCCCGCGACGACGCCCAGGATTCCGCCGACCGCCTGGTGTGGGTCGACCGCAAGGGCACGCGCACGCCCGTCGTGCTGGGCGATCCCGTGGGCGTCGAGCCGCGGCTCTCCCCGAGCGGCCGCCGTGTCGCCGTGGGGGGCCGGGGAGACATCTGGACCGTCGACCTGGGCCGGGGCGTCACCTCCCGGGTCTCGTTCGCCGACGGCGAGGACGAGACGGCCGCCTGGTCTCCCGACGAGGTGTGGATCGCCTGGGCGGCCTCGCGCGTGGGCGAGGGCCGTTCCCTCTACCGCCGCCGTGCGGACGGCTCGGGAGACGAGGAGCGGCTGTGGTCTTCCGGTTCCCTGCACAGCCACGTCGGGGGCTGGACTGCCGACTGGAAGGCGCTGATCGTCACGGTGGACGCGCCGAAGACCGGCTTCGACGTGCTGCTGGTCACGCTCGGCGAACCGGCGACGGACCGCCCCCTGCTGAACACGGCGGCCAACGAGACGAGCCCCCGGCTGTCGCCCGACGGGCGCTGGCTCGCCTACGTCTCGGACGAGTCCGGCCGGCCCGAGGTCTACGCCCGCGCGTTCCCGGCCCTGGACAACAAGGTGCAGCTCTCCGTGGGCGGTGGGACGGAACCCGTGTGGCATCCCGCGGGGGGCGAGCTCGTCTACCGCGCTGCAGTAGCTCGCGAGTTCATGGGCGTGACCGTGCGGGAAGCCGGAGGGCTCGTTCCGGACCCGCCGCGCCCGCTGGCATCGGACAGCGGGCTGACCCGGGGGGGCACCGACCACACCTCGTACGCGGTGGCCCGCGACGGGCGCCTGCTGGTCTACAGCGGGCGGACCGACCTGGGGCGCCTGTCCCTGCACGTGATCCTCGGCTGGGGTCAGGCGGCCGGCTTCGTACGCTGAACGAGCGGGCGGGGCCTCGACGCGCGCGCCGGGCTGCGGGTCGGCGAGGTCCTCCGCTTCCGACCCCCGGCTACCCCTTGCCCTTGCCGGCGTCGGGGTCGATCACGCAGACCGTGCCTTCGATCGACGGGGCGCTCTCCAGGCCGCGATCGTCGATCGCCGTGACGCGCCAGCGGTAGGTGCCGATCCAGGGCAGCGCCAGCGTGTAGGGCGCCTTCGCGGTCTCGGTGGCGAACACCGCCTCCTCGACGTGGACCGCGAGCAACTCGACGAAGTAGCGCTGCGCGTCGCCGGTCCACAAGAGCTCGACCGAGCCGCCGACCGGGATGTACTGCGGGTCCGCCGTCGGCTGCACGTCCGCGGGCGAGGCGGGCAGCGGGTGCGGGCCGTCGATGGCGCCACCGGTCGCGACCAGGGCGCCCTGGCCCGGCCCCAGCACGACGCCGCCCTGGGCCGTCTCCAGCGCCACCTGCCCGGCGAGTGCCATCACCCGCGTCAGCCCCTCGGTGCGCCGCACGACGACGCGACCGCGGCCGCGCACCTCGCCCTCCGCGGTGACGACCTTGATCGACTCCTCCTCGGAGTAGATCTCGAGCCGCCCGGCATCGAGCCCCACCGACAGGATCATGTCGGGCGGCACGTGCAGCGTGGACTGCGGCGAGAGCGACGCCTTCATCCACGGGAAGTCGAGGCGCACGAAGCCGGCGCCCGTCTCCAGGCGTTCGCCGGTGCGCAGCTTCTGGCCCTGGACGGCGGCCGCGGCGGCGCCGCCCTCGGGGGTCACCCGGGCCTCGCCTTCGACGTAGGCGAGGTTGGCGACGGGCACGCCGGGGCGCGCCTGGGCGGCGGCCGGGAGAGCGGCCAGCAGCAGCGGGATCGTCAGCTTGGCGGTGCGCATCATCAACGGAACTTCACACTCCTGGAGGGAGCGATTCGAACCTGGGCCCGGCAGGATTCGAACCTGCGGCTAGCCGGTTATGAGCCGGCCGTTCTGACCGCTGAACTACGGGCCCGGATGAGCCTAGCAGGAGAGCGCGCGGTCAGGGAAAACGCACGGCCCGGAAGAGCCCCGCGGA
>WYBL01000161.1 GCA_011526565.1 Acidobacteriota bacterium
AACAAGATCCTGGCCAAGGACCTCGAGGTGCTCGAGGTCGGCAACAAGATCCAGAGCCAGGTCAAGACCGAGCTGCAGAAGAACCAGCGCGAGTACTACCTGCGCGAGCAGATGAAGGCGATCCAGAAGGAGCTGGGCGAAGGCGACGACCAGCAGCGCGAGATCGCCGAGCTGCGAGAGAAGATCGAGAAGTGCGGCATGCCGGACGAGCCGCACAAGAAGGACGCCCTGCGCGAGCTGGACCGGCTGTCGAAGATGTCGCCGGCGGCCGCCGAGTACACGGTCACCCGCACGTACCTCGACTGGCTGACGGCGATGCCGTGGCAGAAGCGGACCGAGGCCGAGATCGACATCCTCAAGGCGCGCGAGGTGCTCGACAACGACCACTACGACCTGGAGAAGGTCAAGGACCGCATCCTCGAGTACCTGTCGGTGCGCAAGATGAAGCCCGACATCAAGGGCCCGATCCTGTGCTTCGCGGGCCCCCCGGGCGTCGGCAAGACCTCGCTCGGCCGCTCGATCGCCTCGGCGATGGGCCGCAAGTTCCACCGCATCTCGCTGGGCGGTATGCGCGACGAGGCCGAGATCCGCGGCCACCGCCGCACCTACATCGGCGCGCTGCCGGGCCAGATCGTCCAGGGCCTGCGCCGCGCGGAGAGCAAGAACCCGGTGTTCATGCTCGACGAGGTCGACAAGCTCGGCATGGACTTCCGCGGCGACCCCGCGTCGGCGCTGCTCGAGGTGCTGGACCCGGAGCAGAACCACACCTTCAAGGACCACTACCTGGACCTGCCGTTCGACCTGTCCGAGGTGCTGTTCATCTGCACCGCAAACGTGCTCGACCAGATCCCGCCCGCGCTGCGCGACCGCATGGAGGTGATCCGCCTCGCCGGCTACACCGAGGAGGACAAGCTCCACATCGCGCGCCGCCACATCCTGCCGCGCCAGCTCGACAACCACGGCATGAAGGACGTCGACGTGGCGTTCGGCGACGACGCGCTGACCAAGCTGGCCCGCGAGTACACCCGCGAGGCCGGGCTGCGCAACCTGGAGCGCGAGATCGCCAGCATCATCCGCAAGGTCGCGCGCAAGCGGGCCGAGGGGCACACCGAGACGGTGGTCGTGACCCCGGAGAAGGTCGAGGAGTTCCTCGGCGCCCCCTACTTCATGCGCGACGAGCTGGAGGAGCGCACGATCGTCCCCGGCGTCGTCACCGGCCTGTCGTGGACGGCCGCCGGCGGCGAGGTGCTCTGGATCGAGGCGACCCAGATGTGGGGCAAGAAGGGGCTGACCCTGACCGGCCAGCTCGGCGAGGTGATGCGCGAGAGCGCGCAGACCGCGCTGTCGTGGGTCCGCACCCACGCCCGCGAGCTCGGCATCGACGACTCGTTCTTCGAGCGCGTCGACATCCACCTCCACGTCCCGGAAGGCGCCGTGCCCAAGGACGGCCCGTCCGCGGGCGTGACGATGGCGACCGCCCTGGTCTCGATGCTCCAGGGCCGCCCGGTCAAGTCGCGGCTGGCGATGACGGGCGAGATCAGCCTGTCGGGCCGCGTGCTGCCCGTCGGCGGCATCAAGGAGAAGGTCCTGGCGGCCCACCGGCTCGGCGTCAAGGAGGTCATCCTCCCCCGCCGCAACGAGAAGGCCGTCAAGGAGGATCTGCCGGAGAACGTGCGGAACGAGCTGAAGATCCACCTCGTGTCGACCGTCGAGGAGGTGCTCGCGCTGGCGCTGCCGCCCGGGGAACCGGTGACGGTGACGCCGCCGCACGGTCCCGTCGCGGGGATGTCGACCAACTAGCGCGGCGACGGCGGCCCGTCTCCTGGCCCACGCGAGGGCGCTCCCGTCAGGGGGCGCCCTCTTCCGTTTCCGGCGCCGCAGCCGCCGTGCCTGCGGGCACGGCGGGGCGCACGACGACGTCGACGAAGACCGTCAGCGCGAGCCCGAGCCCGACCGCGAGGGCGGGACGGAAGCAGCGCTCCGCGCGGGCGTTGCCTCGCCGGGCGGCGACGTCGAGCGCCACCACCACCGCCAGCGCCAGCATCCACGCCGCCGCGATCGCCCAGTCGGATGGCTCGGACGCCACGAGCGAGGGCAGGTAGCGCTGCACGTCGATCGGCCCGGAGAGCGCCGCCCACAGCCGGGTGGGCCGCGCGCCGCGCGCCACCAGCAGCAGGTCCGAAACGCGCAGCACGAGGAAGCCGAGGAGGACGTGTCCCGCGACGAGCAGCGGCGCGAACCAGCGCGCGAGCCCCGCGCCGGCTTCGACCCGCAGGCCGGCGGCCGCGGCGAGCAGCGGCACCAGCGGCACCAGGAAGCGCGCCGGCGGGCACTGCCCGCCCCACCACATGCGCCAGAACAGCGCGGGCAACAGCACCGCGAGGCCCGCGGCGGCGACGAAGGCGGCCTCGCGCGACGGGCTCCGGAGTCGCGACGGCACCAGCCCGACGAGCGCCACGACGAACGCGGGGGCGAACGGCAGCAGGCCGAACGAGCGGTCGAACAGCAGCCCGAGCAGCGCCCGCAGCGGCTCGGAGGCGACGTCCTGCGGCGTGCCGCCGTAGATCGCGAGCGGGGTGGGCGAGGCGAACACGCGCTGGTAGTGGAGGCCGAAGCCCGCGGCCATCAGCAGCGCGGTGCCGACGAACGCCGTCCGCGCGCGGCCCTCCAGGCGCAGGAGCGCGCAGGCCCCGACGACGGCAGCGACCAGGCCGAGCTTGACGTGCAGCCACGGCAACGTCGACAGGAGCAGCGCGGCCGCCACCGCGCGCCCGGGTGCGCCGCGGGGAGCCAGCAGCAGGCGCAGCGCGGCGCACAGCGCCAGCGCGCTCGGCCCCTCCGTGTAGACGTGGAAGCCGAAGAACGCGAGCGGCGGTCCCAGCGCGAGCGCCCAGGCCGCACCCGCTGCCGCGTCGGAGCCGGCCAGTGCCCGGGCCAGCCGCGCCGCTTCGACCGCGGCGAGCGCGGCGAGCGCCGCCAGCAGCAGCACGCAGGCGCGCCGCCCGCCGAGGGCGTACACCGGGGCCAGCAGCGCGGGCAGGCCGGGGCTGTGGGCCGGGAACGGCCGACCGTCCGCGCGGGGCGCTCCGTAGTGGGGCCGCAGCGCGGCCGGCGTGTACTCGCGGGTGTCTCCGCGCGCGTAGTTGTCGCGCAGGTCGAGGTCGCCCTCGCGCCACAGGCTCTGCGCCATCACCAGGTAGTGGGGCTCGTCGCCGGTGACGCGGAGCCGCGTCGCGTACCCCTCGCCGCAGAGGGCGAGCCACGCGAAGCCGAGGCCGAACAGCCGCAGGGCCCCGAGCCGGCCCACCCGGGCGAGCGTGGCGCCCTGCTCCAGGCCGAGCAGCCGCGCGACGACCACAGCCAGGGCCAGCGCGAGCAGCGCTGGCCCCAGCGGGCCGCCCAGCACGCCCAGGCCCGGGAGCGCCTCGACGGCGGCCGGCCAGCGGCCCAGGGCCCACAGCCCGACCGCCCATGCCAGGGGACTCGCGGCTCTCATGGAAGCGTTATCATCCCCGATCCCGATGCGCTGCCCACGCTGTGGCAAGGACACCCATCCCGACGACCACCGCTGTGGTCAGTGCGGGGCCACCCTGGCCGTCGCCATCCTCGAGGTGGTGCGCGGCAACCTGGCCGAGCGCATCCACTTCCTGAAGCCGCGCGACTACTCGATCGGTCGCGCCCGCGCCAACGACCTGTCGCTGGTCGAGCCGTCGATCTCCAAGG
>WYBL01000162.1 GCA_011526565.1 Acidobacteriota bacterium
CACGCCTTCGCTGAGGCTCTCGACGGTCACCCCGCGTGCCACGGGCAGCAGGTGGAAGAGCTGGTGCCGCGAGATCGCCCAGACGAGCAGGCCGAAACCCACGGCCAGGCTGGTCGGCGTGGGGTCGATCGGCAGCCGCGTGGGGTCCAGCACGTGCAGGAGGTTGGCGACCAGGATCAGCACGGGGGCCATCAGCACCGCCACCACCGAGGGCCGGTACAGCGACGACGTGGCGAAGCGCACCGCCAGCATCGTGGAGGCCACGACGACCAGCAGGTAGCTGTAGACGGTGTGCACGGGAAACCACGCCCCGTAATCGAGCGCGACCCGCACCTGGCCGGGGATCGGGTCGAAGCGGCGCCAGATCAGCCCGTGCCAGTCGTTGGTGAAGACGAACGCCAGCGTGGCCGCCGGGATCGCGGCCAGCAGCCGCAGCCGCCCGCCCGCGAGCCATGCCCGGCGGCCGGTGTAGTCGAGGGCGACCAGCAGCCACAGCACCGGCGTGGACGTGATCGCGAGGTACTGCAGCCGGGCCATCCACAACCGCGCGCCCAGATCCTCCGTCAGGTACCAGCCGAGCTGGCCGGCGCACCACCAGCCGACGGCACCGCCGAGCAGCGCGGTGTAGCGCCAGGAGCGCCACGGCCGGCTGCGCCAGCAGTAGATCGCGAACGTGAGTGCGATCAGGACCCCGCACAGCGACGGCAGCCACAGCGGCAGGCGGGCCGGCATCGCCGCCGCTTCAGCGCCCGGGCTGGCCGCCCTCGACCCAGGCCGGGCGCTGGTCCGATTCCAGCAGCGCTCGCAGCGGGGCGACGAGCTGCTCGACGGCGTCCGCGAGGTGGGCGTAGTCGAGGGTCTGCGGCTCGTCCGAGGGACGGTGGTAGTCGGCGTGGAGCCCGAAGCTGGACACGGTGTGGGCCACGACCCCGCGCACAGCGAGCGGGTAGTTGTCGGAGCGGCGGAAGAAGTTCTCGCCCGGCCGCGGGTCGGCGACCAGCCGCGCGCCGCGGCCGGCCAGCCACGGCCCCAGCGTCGAGCGCTCGAAGCCGGTCAGCCAGAGGTGGCGCTCGGGCACCATCGGGTCGGGCCGGCCCAGCATCTCGAACTGCAGGTTGGCGACGATCCGCGCGAGCCGCACCGGCGGGTCCTCGCGGAACGAACGCGAGCCGTGGCCGCCCTTCTCCTCGGAGCCGTAGAGCGCGACCAGCAGCGTGCGGCGGGCGGGGCCTCCCTGGGCCAGCCGCCGGGCCAGTTCCAGCACCGCGGCGACGCCCGAGGCGTCGTCGTCCGCACCGTTGAAGATGGGGTCGCCGCCCGCCTCTCCCTCGCGCACGCCGAGGTGGTCGAGGTGGGCGGAGAGCAGCACGGCCTCTCCGTCGTCGCCCGTGCCGGGCAGCATCGCCACCGCGTTCCAGGTCGCCTCCCGCACCGGCTCGGCGAGCCTGGCGCCGAGCCGGACCGGCGTCCCCTCCGGCAGCAGGGCGAACGCCGCACTGGCCTCGCGTCCGAGCAGCACCAGGCCGCGCGGCTGCACCGGGACCCGGGCCAGCTCGGTCGCCGCGCTCGGGGGCCGGCCCGCCAGCGAGTCGCGGAAGCCGGCGACCGCGGGCGCGTCGGCGACCAGCACGGCGGCCGCGCCGCCCTCGAGCAGCTCGAACAGCACGCCCAGCCCGGCGCGGCCCGCCGCCGGGTCGAGCGTCGCCAGCACGACCTTGCCCGCGACCTCGTCTGCCGCTGCGCCCGGCCGCAGCCGCACCAGCGGTCCCTCGACGGGCGGCGCCGAGAGCCGGTAGAACGCTGCCGCCGGACCGTGCTCGAAGCGGTGGCCGCCAGCCTCGACGAAGGGCGCACCCGCGAACGGCTGGCGCACGAGTTCCACGCTCTCGACGAAGCCGCCCGTGGTGGCTGCGCCCTGCAGCCCCGCCGCGCGCAGCATCGCCGCGGCGTACTCGGCCGCGATCCGCTCCTCGGCGCTGCCGCTGGCTCGGCCGCGCAGCGCGTCGCCGGCGAGGAACTCGACGTGCGCGCGCAATCGTTCGGCCGGCGCGACCTCGTCGCCGACGGCTGCCGCCACCGTTGCCCACAGGCCCACGCAGGCCACGCCGACGACGCGAACTCCCACTCGTCTCCCTCCGGACATGGGGTGATCCCGCATGCTAACCGCTCCGCCCTCGACAGCGTGCCCGGGTCGGGCGTATAAGCCGGGCGGAGGAGTCCCCGATGCGCACCGAACGTCTCGTCCCGGCGCTGGCCGCAGCGCTCGCCGGCGTGATCCTCGCCTCCTGTCACAAGGAGGCCGCCCCGCGGCCCACGCTGCCCACGGGCAGCAGCGCTCCGCTCCCGGCGGACACCACCGTGCGGATCGCCTGCGTGATCGGTCCCGCCGACGGCGTCGTGCCCCACGAGCTCGCGGTTCGCGCCTCCGCGTCGGGCGGCAACGGGTCCTTCGCCTTCGCGTGGAGCTTCGGCGACGGCGCCAGCGCCAGTGGCCCCGACGTGCGCCACACGTACGCCGCTCCGGGCACCTTCAGCGTGACCGGCACCGCCAGCAGCGGCGGAGCCAGCGCGAGCTGCCGCGACACGATCCGCGTGCACGAACGCCTGATCAACAATTGCCGCGGCTTCGGCGCCAACGGCCCGGCGCCGCTGCGGGTGGCGTTCGTCGCCCAGGCGAACTACTGCGAGGACTCGGGCTGCCGCTTCGCGTGGGACTTCGGCGACGGCACCCAGGTCGCCGGCAAGGGCCTGATGCGGCCCGAGCACGACTTCGTCGCGCCCGGCGTCTACGACGTCGTGGTGACCGCGCAGACCGGCGCCGCCCGCGACACCTGCACGGTCCGGGTCGAGGCCCAGTAGAGCTTGCTCGACCCGCTCGCCGTCCGCACCGTGCTGGTGACCGGGGGCACCTCGGGGATCGGGCTGGCGACCGCGCGGGCCCTGGCGACGCAGGGCGTGAACCTGGTCGTGCTCGGCCGCGACCCGGAGAAGGTGAAGCGGGTGCGGGCCGAACTCGTCGAGCAGGCCGCCAACCCGCGGGTCGAGTCGGCCGTCTGCGACCTCTCGAGCGGCGAGGCGATCGCCGCCTTCGCGCGTCGCTTCCTCGCCGACCACGAGGAACTGCACGTGCTGGTCAACAACGCCGGCGCGTGGAGTTCGCGCCGCCAGTTGACGCCGGAGGGCCACGAGCTCACCTGGGCCACCAACGTGCTCGGCTATCACCGGCTGACCCGGGCGCTCGAACCCGCGCTGCGGGCGGCGCGCCAGGCGCGGGTGGTGAACGTCGCCTCGCGGCTCGCGCGCGGCCTCGACCTCGGCGACCTGCGCTTCGAGCGGCGGCCGTACGACGGCGTGGCCGCCTACGCGCAGAGCAAGCAGGCCAACCGGATGTGGACCCGCGCCCTGGCTCGCCGCCTGGCAGGCAGCGGCGTCACCGCCAACGCGGTCCACCCCGGGGGCGTCGACACGGGTCTCTTCTTCAAGGGCGGCGGCCTCAAGGGCCTGCTGGGCGGCCTGTACATGAAGCTGTTCGGGCGCACCGCGGAGCAGGGAGCCGACACCGTGGTGTGGCTGGCGGCCGACCCCGCGGTGAAAGGCCAGACCGGCGGCTACTACGCCGACCGACAGCGGCGCCGCTGCGCGTTCGAGGACGAGGCGGCCGAAGAGCGGCTGTGGGCGGCGCTGGAGGCCGCCGGCTGAGAGCATATTTTTTGACTTGATCTGCCGCCGCGGTCTAACCTATTGGGTGTCGGCCGCTTAGGGCGACATCGACCCATGACCCGCCCCGCTCCCGCCGGGAGTCCGGGCGCACACCGGAGGACAAATGAAGCTGCTGCACGGAGCCGTGGTCGCGACGGCCCTGGCACTCGCGGCCGGAGACGCACAGGCGGCCGCCTCGTGCCAGGCGCTGCAGAAGAAGGACCCCAACCTCGTCTGCCGCCTCGGCGCCTATGCGCCGGCGCGCTTCTACCGGCCCGGCCTCAAGAAGCCGGCCGACGTCGTGATGATGCTGCAGAAGGAGAAGGCGCGCGTGATCGCGCTGCTGCAGACGGCTCCGCTGCCGCGCCCGGTGACGAGCGCCGCGGACGCCGAGGCGCTCTACGGGGCCATGCTGGCGGCCGCCGAGGCGCAGCCGGCGGCTCTCATCCGCATCGGCGGCCCGGGCGGCCACTCCGCCGAGTTCCCGTTCATGGCGCTGCGCGACTGGAAGACCGGCAAGGACCGGCTGAAGGTGCCGCAGGGCGGCGCCACGGCCATCAAGTGGGGCGGCGACCCGAAGGGCTTCGAGGCCTTCGAGGTGCCGTTCAAGTGGGACGGCTGGGACTGGAAGCTGTACGTGCCGTTCGCGTGTGGCAACTTCTGGCTGGAGGCGGAGAAGGTCGAGCTGGTGAAGCCGACCGTGAGCGTCAGCTCCGGCGACGTCTGCTTCGGTCAGCCGGTGCCGCTCTCGGTGCAGACCACCGGCGCCGAGAAGATCGAACTGACCGTCGACGGCCAGACGAAGGCGATGGCCTCGACCGACTCGATCCCGACCACGCTGGGCACGCTGGGCCTCGGCGACCACACCGTCAGCGTCAAGGTGACCAGCAAGGACGGCCTGTCCGAGACGGCCAGCGCCCGCGCCGTGGTCAAGACCTGCGCTCCCACCTGTGACGCGGTCACCGTGACGCCCGACCGCATCCGGCTGCGCAACACCGTCGACGTCGCGGCCCGCGCCTCGGTCAACCCGGCCTACGGCGGCAGCCAGTCGATCCGCCAGATCGTCGTCACGGTCAACGGCCCGGCCGGCACCCAGATGAGCTTCGACGGCGCGACCGGCTCCAAGACCTGGAAGCCCGAGGCGATCGGCGACTACACGATCACCGCGGTCGCCACCGACAGCCTTGGCCAGCAGAGCGCGGCGTGCACGACGGCGAACCTGCGCGTCGACCGGCCCGCGGTCGTTCCGTTCGGCGCGGCGTTCGTCGGCAAGGAGCGCCTCGAGCAGGAGTACGAGGACGCGGGCCGGCTGCTCGCCACGGGCGTGTGCTCGGCCATCTTCGGCGCCAAGGGCGGCGCGCTGTTCGCCCTCGGCGAGACCGGCGACTTCGAGCTCGCGGCCGGCGTCAAGGTCAACCTGGAGGAGGGTGACCGCGGCGAAGCCACCTCGATCTTCGTCGACGCGGCGGCGCAGCGCCTGCTCGGCCGCGGCTTCATCGGCGGCGGTCTCTCGGCCTGGGACCTGACCGAGTCCGACACCCGCTCGATCGGCGCCCTGATCCAGGGCGGCATCGACCTCGACCCGAAGGGCAAGTTCCAGTTCACGGTCGAGGGCCGGCTGCCGTTCAACAAGCTCGACGACGTCGAGAACAACTACCAGTTCTGGGGCGGCATCCGCATCCGTCCGGCCCAGCGCTAGCGTCGAGCGGCCGGCGCGCTGCGCCGGCCGCCCGAGCGTTCGAGGTGGCGTCCCGCGTGGGGCGCCACCTTTTTTTCGGGACCTCGATGCGCATGCAGCCATCCGATCCCGGGGCGCCCCGCGTCTCGGTCGGCATTCCGCTCTTCCGCTCGCGGCGCTTCCTGGACGTGATCGCCGCCAACATCGACGCGATGCCCCGCGAGGGGATCGAGGTGCTGGTGAGCGATCGCCACGGCGACGACGACGCGCTCGAGGCGCTCGAGCGGCGCTTCCGCGGCGACCGGAGACTGCGCTTCTTCCGCGCCGGCGACCGGCTCGACTGGGTCCACAACGTCAACTTCCTGCTGTCCGAGGCCCGCGGAGAGTACTGGCGCCTGTTGCCCCACGACGACACCTCGCCCGCCGGCAGCCTCGAGGCGCTGGTCTCGGCCCTCGATGCCCAGCCCGACGCGTTGCTGGCGTTCGGGCCGACTCTGGCCCTCGACCTCGAGGGAGCGCGGCTACCCGACAAGGACCAGCCCTCGCCGATGCCCGCGGCGGCGCGCGACGCGTGGACGCTCGAGCTGGCGCTCGAGATGCACTGGAAGAAACACTTCCTCGGCGCCTTCAAGGGGCTCGTCCGCCGGCGCGTGCTGGCCGAGGAGGGACTCCTCGTGCGCGGCACGCCGGGCCAGGTGTTCGCCGAGCGCTGCTGGCTGTTCGGCCTGTGCCTGCTCGGGCGCTTCGTCTTCGTCGAGGACGCGCCCTACTTCAAGCGGCTCTACGCCGCGAGCACGCATCGCCAGTGGGCGATCTCGGGCCGCTCCCATCGCGCCGCCGCCCGCTGCATGATCGGCTATCTGTGGGACCTCGTCGCCGATCGCCGGGCCCGCCTCTACGGCGCGGGCGACCTGTGGCTCAACGCGCGTCGGCGCGCCTCGTGGCAGGATGCGCGCGGCGATCGGCGTCCGCTGCCCACGTACCAGCCGCTGGGTGATCCGAGGCCGCTGCTCGAGCGGGGGCTGGTCCCGCGCACGCGCCTGACGGAGGCCTGGGTCGCCGCCGGTCAGCGGGCCGTCCGGCGCATCCGTCAGACGCCGCTGCCGAGCCGCCCGCGGTCGCAGGGGGCACGAGCTTGAAGAAGACGGCCGCGGTACTGGGGGGCGGGATCCAGGGTGTCTGTGCAGCGCTGATGCTCGAGCGCCACGGCTTCGACGTCGTGCTGATCGACAGGGCCGCCGACGTGCTCCGTCGCGCGAGCCTGACCTTCGAGGGCAAGATCCACCTCGGCTTCGTGTACGGCATGGACCGGTCGCTGCGCACGGGGCTGCGGATGGTCGACGACGCGCTGCACTTCGGGCCGATCCTCGAGCAGTTGATGGCGACGCGCCTGCCGTGGGCGAGGCTGCGTTCGCGGCGCAACGTGTACGGGCTGGTGCGCGACTCGCAGCTCTCGAGGGCCGAGGTGGAGCGCTACTTCGCTGCGCTGGATGCCGAGTGCCGGGCGAGCCTCGCGGGTTCGGACCTGCACTACCTCGGCGAGCGCCCGGACCGGCTGTTCGAGCCGATCGAGACGCCGCCGTGGCTGGCCGCGGATCGGATCGCAGCTTCCTTCCGCACCGAGGAGGTCTCGGTCGACCAGGTGGAGCTGCGGCGGCTGATCGTCGAGGCCCTGCGGGCACGCCCGCGGATCGCCCCGGTGCTCGGTCACGCCGTCGAGGCCGTCGAGCCGTCGGCCGCGGGCTTCGTGGTGCGCACGCGAGCCGCCGACGGGACGCCGCGGCGGATCGAGTCGGAGATCGTCGTCAACTGCCTGTGGGAGAGCCGGACGCGCGTCGATCGCCAGGTGGGCCTGCCCGTGGAAGCCGACTACAGCCTGCGCCTCAAGTACGGCCTGCTGCTGGCGCTGGACGACTCGCTGGCCGCGATCGACTCGCTGACCCTGATCCACGGCCCCTTCGGCAACCTCGTGGTCAGCCCGGCCGCGGGCACGGCGTTCTGCTCGTGGTACCCGTCGAGCCTCAAGGGCCTGATCCCGTACGGCCCGCTGCCCGCCGCGTGGGAGCAGGCCTGCGACGGGGACGTGGCCCCCGCGCTGCGGCGGGAACTGGCGGAGGGCAACCATGCCGGGCTCCGCCAGTTCGTGCCGGCGCTGGTGCCCTTCGAGGTGCTGAAGGTGACGGCGGGCGTGATCGTGGCTCAGGGCCTGCGCGACATCTCGGAGCGCGACAGCGGCTTCCACTCGCGCTGCGAGCCGCCGGTGGTCGCCCGCGACGGCTACTACTCGGTCAACACCGGCAAGTACACCAGCGCGCCGCGCAACACCCGGCTCCTGGAACAGGCGCTCTTCGCCTGAAGCGGCCTACAACAGGAACGCGGTGGCCAGGCCCAGGAAGGCGCCCATGCTGACCACGTCGGTCGCGGTGGTCAGGAAGATCGACGACGCCGTCGCCGGGTCGGCGCCGAGCCGCTTCAGGGTCAGCGGGATCACGGCGCCGGAGACGCCGCTGATCACGCACGAGAGCGCCATCGCCGCGACCACGATCAGGCCCAGCCCCAGCGCGTGCGGGTTGCCCTGGCCCGACGCGTAAGCCCACATGCCGGCGCCGGCCACCAGGCCGACGACCGCGCCGTTGCACAGGCCCAGCAACCCTTCCTTGAGCACGCTGGCCCAGGCCTGGTCGGGCCGCAGCTCGCCGAGCGTCATCGCCCGCAGCGTGACCGCGAGCGCCTGGCAGCCGGTGTTGCCCGACTGGCCCGCGAGCACCGGCAGGAACACGGCCAGCACGACGATCTGCTCGAGCGTGTGCTCGAACAGGCCGACCACGGCGGCGGCGACGAAGGCCGTCAGCAGGTTGAGTTGCAGCCACGGGTGGCGGAACTTGAACGAGCGGGCGAACGGCGTGCCGACCCGCTCCTCCTTCTCGACGCCGACCATCGCGCCGGCCTGGGCCGAGATCTCGAACGCCTGCTCCTCGAACATCGTCTGCCCGCGCACGACGCCGAGCAGGTGGCCCTCCGCGTCGCACACCGGGTAGATGGGGAAGTGGCGGGTGACCACTTCCCGCATCGCGTCCTGCAGCTTCGCCTCGGGCTTCAGGTGGAACGGGTCCGCGATCATCACCTCTGCCAGCGTCTGCTCGGGCCGCGCGAACAGCAGCTCGCGGAAGGCGACGAGGCCGGCCAGCCTGCCGTCCGAGGTGGTAACCAGGATGTAGATCACCATCCGCTTCTTGACGGTCTCGCGCAGCGTCTCGGTGACGGCGGCGATCGTCTCGTCGGGGCGGAACACCGCCGGCGGCCGCTCCATCAGCCGGCCCACCGTGTCGTCCGGGTAGGAGTGGCCCTTGAGCCAGAGCTGGCCCTGGCCGAACGGCGTCGCCTCGGCGATCGCCAGCCGCCGGTCCTCGGCGAACTCCTCGAGGATGTCGACGGCGAGCCCCGTGGGCAACTGGCCGAGCAGCCCCGCGATCGTCGCGTCGCTCACTTCCCACAGCCGCTCGGCGGCGGTGCGGGGGTCCAGATTGCGCAGGTCGTCCAGCAGTTCCTGGTCGGGCATGGCCGGGGAGGTTACTACTCCCCGGCCGGTTTCGGTTCAGGGCGTGCGTTCGGCCAATTCGGCGTCCATCAGCAGGAGGAAGTCCGGGTCGAGGGCGATCGACGTCGGGCGGCCCGGCACCGGCACGTCGAACTGCTGCCGGCGCTGCGCGAGTTCGAGCGTCACGTCCCGGCGCCCGGCTTCGCCCGGCAGCTCGATCGCGACCCGCAGCGGCATCGCGTAGGGCGCCTGCGGCTGGACCTGCTCGACGTCGAGGCGGAGCTG
>WYBL01000163.1 GCA_011526565.1 Acidobacteriota bacterium
CGATCCCGAGGACGAGACGCGGGCGACGCGGGCGGACGGGCTGGTGGGGACGCTCGAGTACCTCTCGCCCGAGCAGGCGCTGGGGCAGGAAGTGGACGGGCGCAGCGACCTCTATTCGCTGGGGGTCGTGCTGTTCGAGATGCTGGCGGGGCAGTTGCCGTTCTCGGCGAAGTCGTCGCTGGGGTCGGTGCTGGCGCGGGTGACCACGGAAGCGGCGCGGCTCTCCGACTCGCGGCCGGACGCGCCGGCGTGGCTGGTCGGCGTCGTGCGCCGGCTGCTCCAGAAGGACCCGGCGCGGCGCTACGCGAGTGCCGCGGAGGTGCTCGGGGACCTGCAGGCTCGGCGGGGGCCAGTCGTCGCCGAGGCCGAGGTCGCAGAGGCTGAAGCGCGGTCGCGCGAAGGCTCGGCTCGCCGGCGGCGCGCGCGGCTCGGCGCGCTCGCCGCGGGGCTTGCGGTGCTGGCCGTCGCGGCCGGGCTCGGCCTCTCGAACGCGCGCGAGGCCGCGAGCCGCGCCGTCGACACGGCGCTGTTCACCGCGCGCGTCGAAGGCGGCGTGCTGCGGGGCGTGAATCGCGCGGGCGACGTGCTCTGGACGCAGGCGTTCGACGAGCCGCTCGTCGACGCGACCTATGGGCCCAGTTCGCAGTACGTGGGCCGGATGCTGCTGGTCCGGCCCGGCGCCTCCGGCGAGAACGAGGTGTGGATCATCGCGCCCGACAGCGCGGCCAAGAAGAGCGACCTGCGCGTCTACGACGCCCGGGGCCAGCTCCGGCTGCGACGCGAGGGCGGGCGGCCGGTGGACTACGGCGGCACCCGCTACGAGACCTTCGTCGCGGGGCGGCTCCATTCCTTCCCCGACGCCGCGGGGCGGCACCGGGTGTTGCTGCAGTCCAATCACCGGTCCTGGTTCCCCGGCGTGCTCGAGGAGCTCGACGCCGAGGGCCGCACGGTCGGCGAGTTCTGGACGGCGGGCCACATCGTCGACGCGGCCTCCGTCCAGTTCCGCGGGCGGCCGACGATCGCGCTCTTCGGCTATCACAACGACACCCGCAGCGGCGCGCTCGCCCTGCTCGACCCCCAACGACCCTACGGCCGCACGCCCGTCGAGCAGGACGCCTATCGCTGCCGGGACTGCGGCGACGCGGATCCGATGGAGATGCTGCTGTTCCCCCGCTCCGACGCGCTGGCGTCGCACAACGAGACGGGCGCGGCGGGCGCGACCATGGTCCACGAGGAAGAAGATGGCGGGCTGGCCCTCGTCACCACCCAGGGCCAGTTCGCCTCGCCCACGAGCGGCCTGATCTCCGCCGACGTCCACTACTCGCTCGACGCCGCGCTGCGCGTCAGGAGCCTCACCGTGGCCGCCAGCTTCCGGGAGCTGCACCGCAGCCTGTTCGAGGCAGGCCGCCTGGACCATCGCTTCGGGCCGGCCGACGAGCGCGCCCTGCGCCGCGTCCGCCGCTGGGACGGCCGCCGCTTCGTGGAACTGGAGCCCGCCCCGGCGCGCTGAGCTTCCCCGCCGCCGCTAACGGTAGGCGACGCAGTCCTGGCAGGGAGTGCCGGTCACGTCCTTGCGCAGGTGGGCGGCGCGGAGCTCCTGGAAGGGCAGGCTGTTCCAGCCCTCCTGGAACGACACCTGCGTCAGGTCGGCCATCACCCAGCGCTGGTCGGCGTCGAAGCAGCAGGCCGAGAGCTTGCCGGCAGCGGTGATGTGGCCCTCGGTGAAGGCCGACCAGCACGGCAGCGGCTCGCGCAGGTTGCCGAGGCGGCCCTGGTTGCCGGCGATCGGACGGTAGCCGAGCTCGGCCTCGCGCTTGGACGCGAGGCTGCCCATCGAGTAGAGCGGCAGCCAGTAGTGCTGGTCGACGTGGGGCGCGAACTCGGCGACCAGCGCCTCCATCCGCACCTGCTGCTCGCCGTCGTAGGCGATCGACGACGCGTAGAGGCCACAGCGGTGGCCGGTGCGCGCCTGCACCTCGTCGCGCACGCGGCGCGCCGCCTTCAGGTGCTCGAGCGAGCGCTTCCACGACTCCTGGCGCACGCCCGCGATCTCCTCGAACTGGGTCGCGTCGGCGTAGTTGAGGCTCCACTTCAGCGAGTCGAGGCCCGCCTCCATGCACGCCTGCACGTTCGCGGGCGTCGCCAGCGAGCCGTTGGTCGTGAGGAACAGGTACGGGAAGCCGGCCTCGCGCTTGGCGTAGCGGATCGCGTCCACCAGCAGCTCGGGCGCCATGAAGGACTCGCCGAGGAAGAACATGCCCAGTTCCTCGACGCCGGCCGCGCGCATCTCGCGGGCCAGGCGCTGGAACAGGCCGAGGTCCATGTCGTGCTTGGGCTGCGACTCGCGGGTCCGCAGCGCGCAGAAGCCGCAGCGGTAGTTGCAGCGGCCGGTCAGCTCGACCTTGACGCTCTTCGGAGCCGGCGGCGCCGCCAGCAGGCGTTCGGCGGGGATGCCGGTGATCGCGTCGATGCGGGCGGTGATCGTCTCGGCCAAGGCGGGTCCCTCCTCGAGGACGGTGCGACGAGCGCCGCCCGCGCAAAGTGTGCGGCGCACCGGTCGTCCGGTCCGCACATCCCGTCAGGCCCCGCTCGACACCCCGCCTTTTGCACTTTCCATGCCAGGAGCCGTTGCCGACTGGACGGAGGACGAACGGTGAGAAGATCGCGCACCGACTTCCATGAGCCCGGGCCACATCGCCGCCGCCGCGCGACACGAGACGGACACGGTCATCCCCGCCGATCTCGAAGGAGAACCCGCGCCGGTCCTGCCCGCGGGCACGCTCGTCGGCGGGCGCTACCGGACGCTGGACGTGCTGGGGTCAGGCGGCTACGCGGTGGTGTACCGCGCGCGCGACGAGGCTTCGGACCGCGAGGTCGCGCTCAAGGTGCTGCGCTCCGACCGCCTGTCGCCGGTCGCTGCGCGGCGGCTGCAGCGCGAGGCGCAGAGCGCCGCGACGGCGCAGCACCCGGCGCTGATTCCCGTCCACGACCACGGCACCGCGCCCGAAGGCCCGTACCTGGTGATGGAACTGGTCGCGGGCGAGACGCTGCGCGATCGCCTCCGTCGCGGGCCGCTCCTCGTCGCGGAGGCCGTCGCGATCGCGATCGCCGTCGCCGACGCGCTGCACGCGCTGCACGCAGCCGGCCTCGTCCACCGCGACCTGAAGCCGTCCAACATCCTGCTCGGCGCCGACGGTCGGGTCCGGGTCGGCGACCTGGGCCTGGTGACCGCACTGGCGGCCGAGTCCGCGACGCAGGTGACGCGGGCCGACGGCCTGGTCGGCACGATGGAGTACCTCTCGCCCGAGCAGGCGCTGGGGCACGAGCTCGACGGCCGCAGCGACCTGTACGGCCTGGGCCTCGTGCTCTTCGAGATGCTCGCGGGGCGCACGCCGTTCACGTCGCGCTCCTCGCTCGGCTCCGTGCTGGCGCGCGTGACGGAGGAGCCGGCCTCGCTGGCCGCCACCCGGCCCGACGCACCCGCGTGGATCGTCGCCGTCGTGCGCCGGCTGCTGGAGCGCGAGCCGGCGCGGCGCTACGCCTCGGCGGTGGATCTCGCGGACGACCTGCGGCACGCGCGGGCGACGCCGGGGCCCGCGGCCGAGAAGGCGTCGCGCGCGAGGCCTCGCGGCCTCCTGCGGCTCGGGCTCGGCGCGCTCGCGCTGGCGGCGGTCGCCTGGGCCGGCGCGCGCCTGCCGCCACGGGCCTCCGCCGCGGACCGCACGATGGCGAGCGCCGCCGTGGAAGGCGGCGTGCTGCGCGGGAAGAACGCGCGCGGCGAGGCGCTGTGGGCCTTCACGTTCCCGGCCCCGCTGCGCGAGGAGAGCTACCGCCCCGATCCCGGAACCTCCGGCGAACCGCTGGTGATCCGCCGCGTCCGCGGACGCAACGAGGTCTGGATGGTCGTGCGCGGCGCGAACGACGCGCCCGGGGAACTGGTCGTGCTCGACGACGCCGGCCGCCTCCGGCTGCGGCGGCGGCCGGGGCGGGGCGTGACCTTCGGCAGCCAGCGCTACGACCGCTTCGCCGCCGGCACGCTGCACCCGATCACCGATCGCGCGGGACGCCAGCGCCTCTACCTCGCGGCGGCCCACGTGCCGTGGTTCCCCGGCGTCGTCGAAGAACTCGACGAGGACGGCCGCCCGCGAGCGGAGTTCTGGTCCGTCGGCCACGCGATGGCGGTGAGCCGCGTCGAGGTCCAGGGCCGCGAGATGCTGGCGATCGGCGCCCATCACAACGCCACCCGCGGCGGCAGCCTCGCGCTGTTCGACCTCGACGGAACGGGCGGGCACATGCCTGCGGAGGAAGCCGAGTATCGCTGCGCCGACTGCGGCGAGGCAACGCCGGTGCAAGCGTACCTGTTCCCAGCGAGCGACGCGCTGGCCGCGCGCTCGTTCGGGCGCGGCACGGCCCGGGTCGACACCGTCGTCGGCGGGCCCGAGGGTCGGATCGAGGTCTCCGTCGACCACGGGAGTTCGACGTTCGGACCCGACGCCGGGCCGGCGGGCCAGGTGCACTACTCGCTGGACGTCCCCGCGAACCGCGTGCGCCAGGTCGCGCCGAGCGCCACGCTGCTCGACCTGCACGCCGCGCTGTTCGCCGCCGGCCGCCTGGACCACGCGTTCGGCCCGGGCGACGAGCGGGCGCTGGCGCGGGTGCGGCGCTGGGACGGCGCGCGCTTCGTCGAGCTCCCGTACAGCCCGTAGGACCGCGGTGCCCCGGCCGGGGCCGGGAATGCCAAACTTGGGCGCTCATGGGCCAGGTCCCCTCCCCGCGCGGCGAAACCGAGAGCGTCGACCCGCTGGACCTCGGCATCGCGGCCGAACCCGCGCTGCCGGCCGGAACTCTCGTGGGGGGGCGCCACCGGATTGGAGCCGTGCTCGGCCGCGGCGGCTACGCTGTCGTCTACCGCGCCTGCGACGAGGCGACGGGCACGGCGGTCGCGCTCAAGGTCCTGCGCGCCGACCGCGTGTCCGCCGTCGCCGTGCGGCGCCTGCAGCGCGAGGCGGAGACCGCCGCCGCGCTCGACCATCCCGGGCTCGTGCCCGTGCTCGACCACGGGCTCGCCGAGCAGGGCCCGTACCTGGCGATGGAGCTGGTCGAAGGCGAGACGTTGCGCGAGCGCCTCGCGCGCGGGCCGCTGCCGGTGGCCGAAGCGACACGCCTGGCGGCGGCGCTCGCGGAGACGCTCGACGCGCTGCACGCCCACGGGCTCGTGCACCGCGACCTGAAGCCGTCCAACGTGCTGCTCGGCGCCGACGGCCAGCCGCGCATCGCGGACCTCGGCCTGGTGACGGCGCTCGCCGACGACGACGCGACGCGGGCGACGCGTGCCGACGGCCTGGTCGGCACGATGGAGTACCTCTCGCCCGAGCAGGCGCTGGGCCGCGCGGTCGACGCCCGCAGCGACCTCTACTCGCTCGGCATCGTGCTGTTCGAGATGCTGGCCGGGCAGTTGCCGTTCGCGGCGCAGTCGTCGCTGGGTTCGGTGCTGGCGCGGGTGACGGAAGCGCCGGCGCCGCTCTCCGACTCGCGGCCCGACGCGCCGCCGTGGCTCGTGGGCGTCGTGCACAAGCTGCTGGCGCGCGAGCCGGGCCAGCGCTACGGCTCGGCTGCCGAACTGGCGGCCGACCTGCGCGCGGAACGCGGGCCCGCGCTGCCCGCGCCCGCAGCGCCCGTAGCGCCTCCCGCACGGATCACGCGGCGGAGCCACGCCGTGGCATTCGGCGCGGTGGCGCTCGCCATCCTCGCCGCGGGCGCCGCGCTGCGGCCGCGGATCACGCCGCCGACGCCAGGGCCGCGGCTCACCGCAGTCCACGTCGTGGACGGCGCGCTGCGCGGCAAGGACGCGGAAGGCCGCGTGCTCTGGGTCCACCGTCCTCCCGTCCCCCTGCTCGACAGGGCCTACGCGGCTCCGGAGACCGACGGCGACGGGGTGCGACTGTGGCTGCGCACGAGCGGGGCGGAACAGCAGGTGTGGCTGATCGCCCCGGAGGGTCCGAAGGGGCCGGGCGTGCTGCATGCGTTCTCGGCCGAAGGCCGGCCGCTCTGGATACGCGCGCCGGGACGGCCCGTGCACTTCGGCGCGGAGCGCTTCGACCGCTTCTCGGCCAACCGCCTGCACGCGCTGACCGACGCGCGCGGACGTCGGCGCGTCTTCCTCTCCGTCGCTCACAACCCCTGGTTCCCCGGCGCGCTCGAAGAACTGGGGCCGGACGGACGCACGGTCGCCGAGTACTGGTCGCCGGGCCACGTGACCAGCGTGGCCCGGGTGCGCTTCGGGGGCCGCGATGCGCTGGCGGTCGGCAGCTACCACAACGAGACGCGCGGCGCGGGCCTCGCCCTGCTCGACCTCGAGAACCCCTCCGGCCGGATGCCGGCCGTCGCGGAGAAGTTCCGCTGCTCGGACTGCGGCTCGCGTGATCCGCTGGCGGCGCTGGCGTTCCCGGGCTCGGATGCGCTGCGCGCGTCGAGCGCCGGCCAGGGCGCGGCCCAGGTGATGGAGGTCCACGACTCCGAGGCCGGGCTCGCGGTGACGGTCCGACAGGCGCGCCATCGCTCGGAGGTCGACGGACGCGACGTCGACGCCGTCGTCCGTTACGAACTCGACGCCGAGGCCCGGCGGGTCCTGGGCGTGGTGGCCGGCGACGGCTACCTGCGCCTGCACGAGAGGCTGCGCGCGGCCGGCGAGATCGACCACCCGTTCGGCGACGACGACCTGCGCGAACTCGCCCGCGTCCGCCGCTGGGACGGCACCGGCTGGTCCGAGCTGCCGTCGGCCCTTCCAGCAAGAGCCGGATCTCCTGGCGCTTGACGGGCTGTCAGGCAGGCGGGGCGGAGAGCACCTGCCGGAACTGGCACCGCCTGCTCTACAAGCAGCCGCAGCCGTCGAATCAGGTCGGGCGCCGACTACAATCGGAGCGTGCAACCGTCGGACACCGATCCAGAGACGGAGCGAGTCCATCTCGCGCTGCTGCGCGCGGCTCCTCCGGGGCGACGCCTGAAGCTGGCGCTGTCGCTGAGCCAGAGCGTCATCGCCCTGTCACGGTCGGGGCTGGCGCGCCGGGCGCCGGGCGCGGACGAACGCGAGATCGGCCTCCGTTTCGTGGCCAGCCACTACGGCCATGCGTTGGCGGAAGGCGTGCGGTCGGAACTGGCCCGCCGCCCGCGGTGACGCCTCCCGATCTCCTGCTGGCGCTGTCTCCGGTCCTCGAGGCACTCGAGCGTCTCGGGGTGCGGCACTTCGTCGGCGGGTCGATCGCGAGTTCGGCACACGGAGTCGCCCGCGCCAGCATCGACGCAGATGTGGTGGCCGACCTCTCACAGCGGCACGTGGACGCTCTGATCGCGGCTCTGGAACCCGGCTACTACGTCCCGGACCAGCGGGTGCGCGACGCGGTGGCGCGACGGACCTCGTTCAACGTGATCCACCTCGAGACCATGCTGAAGGTCGACGTCTTCGTAATGAAGGATCGGCCTCACGACCACAGGGCGATGAAGCGGGTCCGGGTCGCCTCGCTGGGCGAGGGGGGGCTGGGGCTTCCGGTGGCGTCGGCGGAGGACATCGTGCTCGCCAAGCTGGAGTGGTTTCGCCGGGGCGGCGAGGTCTCCGAACGACAGTGGACCGACGTGATGGGTGTGCTGCGAGCGGCCCCCGAGTCGCTCGATCGCGGCTACCTGCTTTCCGGCGCGCGCGAACTCGCTGTGCTGGACCTGCTGGAGCGCGCTCTGGCGGAGGCCGCGAGGGGTTAGCTGTCTCCGTCAGTCCGGCGGGCGATGCGCAGCACCTCGGCCGCGATCGCTTCCGCTGCCGTGCCGCGGTTCACCGGCACCTCGCGGTCGAGCACCGCGCGGCGGGCGTCGCGGTCGAGGCCGCGGTCGGCGAGGTAGGCCGCGATCGACGCGACCAGCTCGTCCTCGCTGCGGGCCTGGCGCACCGCGCCGGTCTCGAGGATGCGGCGCAGGTGGTCGAAGCGGTCGATCGTCTCCGTCATCGGCCGGCCGGTGTCGCGCCAGGTGTGGTAGCCGACGTTGACCACGGGAGTGTCGACCAGGCACGCCTCGAGCAGCATCGTCGAGTACTCGGTGACCAGCACGTCCGCCGCCTTCAGCAGCCCGGCGTAGGCGCGCAGGTCCTCGGCCGGGTAGGCGTACTCCTTCCCCAGCGGCAGCACGACCGGCCGCGACACCGCGAAGCGGCCGGCGTGGTCGCGCTCGAAGCCGGCGACGCGGGCCAGGTCCTCCTCGATCTTCTTCGCCCACTTGCCCGACTCGCGCGTGAAGTAGTTGGGATGCAGCCGCAGCACCACCTGCGCGTCGCCCAGTTCGCCGGCCGCGACGCGGCGCAGCAGCGCCTCGACGACGTCGAGCGTGGTCAGCACGTGCTTGAAGCCGGACGGGGCGTAGAAGATCGTCGGCCGCGACGGGTCGAGGCCGAGGCCGCGCAGCACGTCCTCGCGGCCCGGCAGCGCGTCCGGCTGGAAGTACGGGTCCCAGTGGGCGATGCCGCCGACGCTGACCGCGGCGGGGTCAAGGTCGTGGAGCCGCACCAGCTCGTCGCGCATGATCTCGTTCCAGGCGAGGGCGTGGTCGGGGATCGCGCCGCGGTAGCCCTTGGAGCTCGGGTTGTCCCAGGAGTGGACCAGCGACACGACACGGCAGCCGTTGCGACGCGCGAGGCGCATGATCGGCGAGTCGAGCGCGTAGCCGACGCTGGAGACGACCAGCACGTCGGGCCGGTAGCGGTCGAACAGCGGCTGCGCCCCGGTCCCGAACAGGAACGCCGACTCCAGCCGCACGAGGCCGCGGCGCAGGGCGCGCGAGCGGCGCAGCAGCCAGGCGAGGCCGCGGGCCAGCGTGCGGCCGCGGCCGAAGTAGCCCTCGTACAACTCGCGAGTGCCGCCCTTCGTCTCCCCGCCGCCGTAGGTGAAGTAGCGGATGCGGTTGAAGAACGACTGCAGCGGGTGCTGCTTGAGCAGGCGCTGGCTCTCCTCGAGCGGGAACGGCTCGAACGAGACGTCGTCTCCGCCGAAGCGCTCGCGCAGCCACGGGCTCTCGTGATCGGGATGGAGCACGACGACGCGGGCGCCGCCCTCGCGCAACGCCGCCAGCACCCCGCTGTCGAGGATGTAGCGCACGGAGAAGGCGCGGTAGACGGCGACGAAGATCGTCGGCCGCGTCACGCCGCCTCCGCCAGCCGCGGCACCCGCCGCGACAGCTCGATCGCAGCCGCCAGCGCCAGCGGGCCCTCGACCGGCAGCCGCATCCGCGGGCCGGCCGGGTCGAACACCGTGGGCAGCGCGAGGAACGCGACCAGCGCGACGCCGGCGAGGACCAGCGGCTCGCGCGCGCGCAGGCCGCGAGCCGCGGCGACGGCCGCCAGCGCCCAGAGCGCGGCGTTGAGCGGCCCCCACGCGGCCAGCGGCACCCGGGCCGCGCCCGGCGGCGCGCCGATCAGGCGCAGGCCGCGGCTCCAGTGCGCGCCGAGCGCCATGCCCGTGGCGTTGGTGGCGAGCTGGACGGCGGCGGCCGCGGGGTGGGCCGCGATCGCCTCGCGGGCCACGCGCGCCTGCCACTCGGCCCGCGCCGCAAAGCCGTGCCGGCGTCCGAGCTCGGCGTGTGCCGCCTCCCAGCGCGCGGTCTCGCCCGCGGACTCCAGCACCCGCCGCGCGAACTGCTTGAAGAGGTTGACCTGGAGCGCGTCGGACGGCGCGAACACCCCGTGGTGCGCGAGGTTGCGCAGGCCGGGCGCGAGCAGCAGCGGCAGCGTCACGGCGGCCGCCAGCAGCCCCTGCCGCCACGCCCGCGCAGCCTCCGGCTGCCGCCGCGACAGCGCCCACAACGCCAGCAGGTGGACGGGGGTGAAGGCGAAGAGCACCGGCCGCACCTGGGCGGCCACGCCGAGCAGCGCGACGTGGAGCAGCCAGTCCGACGCGCGGCCCGTGCGGGCGGCCCGCGCCGCGAGCCACAGCGCCGCCAGCAGCAGCGCGGCGAACAGGCCGTCGGTGAGCCACGCCGCCGAGGTCACCGCGAAGCCGCCGGCGGCGACCACGAAGCCGAACGCGAGCCGCGCCTCGCGCACCCGGCCCGGCCGCAACTCGGCGGCCAGTCCGGCGACGGCGGCCGGCCCCAGGGCGGCGACCAGCGCCTGGCCGACGAGGGCGCCGGCGAACGCCCAGGGCCCGAGCAGCGCCTCCCACGCCCAGAGCCACGCCGGGTAGCCGACGGTGCGGTGGAAGTCGGGAGCGCCGTCGGCCGCGAACCCTTCGCCGCGGGCGAACGCGCGCGCCGGCTCGAGATAGCTGCCGAGGTCCGAACTCGCCCACGCGTTGCCCGCGAACGGTCCCTCGGGGAAGCGCAGGTTGCGCGCGCCTTCCGGGGACGCGGCCAGCGCGCCCAGCCAGACCAGGTGGACGAAGGCGGCGATCGCGAAGGCGCGGAGCGGGCTCAAGCTCCCGCGGCGGGACGCAGCAGCCCGCGCTCCAGCGCGTACGCCCGGCCGCACGCGCCGCAGCTCACGGCCCCGTCTTCGGGCGAGGCCAGCTTGACGCCGCAGCGGCACATCCAGCCGCTGCGCCGAGCCGGGTTGCCGACGACGAGCGCGAAGTCGGGCACGTCGCGGGTGACGACGGCGCCGGCCCCGACGAACGCGAAGCGGCCGATCGTGGTGCCGCACACGATCGTGGCGTTGGCGCCGATCGAGGCACCCTGCTTCACCAGCGTGGCCCGGTACTCGTCCTTGCGGACGATCTCGCTGCGCGGGTTGACGACGTTGGTGAACACCATCGACGGGCCGCAGAACACGTCGTCCTCGAGCGTCACGCCCTCGTAGATGCTGACGTTGTTCTGGACCTTGACGCCGTTGCCGATGATCGCCCGCGGGCCGATCACGCAGTTCTGACCGAACGAGCAGCGCTCGCCGATGACACTGCCGGACAGCACGTGGCAGAAGTGCCAGATCTTCGTGCCCGCCCCGATCCGCGCGGGCTCGTCGACGTAGCTGCTCTCGTGGACGAAGTAATCGCTCATCACTTCAGGTCCTTGTTGTGCTCCATGTCCATCCACATGGAGAAGAACAGCATCTGCGCGCCCATGATCAGGCACAGCGCGTCGAAGATGACGGCGTTGGGCGACAGCGCGCCGTAGGCCAGCTTGAGCCACACGATGTAGACGCCGAGCCCGAGGCCGAGCCCGGTCAGCAGCAGGCCGCCGGCGAGGAAGAACACCAGCGGGTGGAAGTCGCGGATGACGTACTTCTCCTTCATCCGCCAGAAGTAGCACTTGACCAGCAGCCACGAGATGGTGGGGATCACCTTGTGCAGGCGGATGCCCGACTTCTCGCCGATCCCGTAGACCGGCTTGATCGGCACGTCGCGGACGCGGAAGTCCCAGTTGTTGAGTTCGACCAGCAGGTGGTTGGGAAAGCCGTAGCGCCGGTACAGGCGGTCGAGCTGCACGACCCGCAGCGCCTCGATCGTGATCGCCGTGTAGCCGGTCTGGCTGTCGGCCACGTGCCAGTAGCCGGAGGCGATCTTGGTCAGCAGCGACAGCGTCGCGTTGCCGAGGTAGCGGGTGCGGGGGATCACGTTCCACGCCTCGCCGCTGAACAGCCGGTTGCCCTTGCTGTAGTCGGCCTCGCCTTTCGCCAGCGGCTGCAGCAGCCGCGGCAGGTCGTCGGGGTCCATCTGGGCGTCGCCCGCCATCACCACGACGAAGCCGCCTTCGACGCCCTCCTCGATCGCCGCCTTGTAGCCGGTGACGATCGCGGCGCCGACGCCGCCGTTGTGGCCGTGGCGGATCACGCGCAGCCGCTCCCCGTGCCGCGCGCGGGCCGCCTCGAGGCGATCGCGGGTGCCGTCGGTCGAGGCGTCGTCGACGACGATCATGCGGTCGACCAGCGCGGGCATCGTGTCGAGCGTGCGGTCGATCAGGTGCTCCTCGTTGTACGCGGGCACGACGACGGTGACGAAGTGGCCTTCGAACATGGCAGTCGGCGCGATTCTAGCCGCCCGCGGCGTTTCCGCCCGCGACCAGCTCGTAGAGGTGGAAGCCGCCGGGGGCGACGTGACGGAGCACGAGGCCGGGACGCCCGACCAGCGCGTCGGGCCAGCTCACGCCGTGGGCGCGGAAGTCGCCGGGGCCGACGAAGAGGTAGCGCAGCCCGTAGCGCGCGTAGAGGGGCCCCGCCTCGCGCCCCTGCAGCGCGGCCTTCTCGGCGCGCTCGCGGCGCGGGGCGTCCGCGGGCTGGCCGAGCCCGGGTCCGCGCAGCACCCGGCGGCGTCCGGCCAGCAGGACCTCGGGCAGGTAGGTGGGACTGCACAGCACGACCGCGTCGCCGGGCGCGTGGGCGTCGAGCCAGGCCGCGGCGGTCAGCGCGTTCGCCGACAGCGGCTCGCCGCTGTCCCGCGCGAGGGGGTCGAGCCGGTCGGCGGCCCACCACGCCGTGAAGGCCCCGGGAGCGGTGATCACCACGAGCGCGGCAGCGGCGAGGTGGGCGTCCTCCCGCGCCGCGAGCGGGCGCCAGCGCTTCAGCGCGGCGGCCAGGGCGTGGAGCAGCGGCAGCGCAGCGCCGGAGGCCAGCAGCAACAGCGACAGGCGCCACGCCACGTGGCCCGCCCACGGGTCGCCGGCCAGCGGTCCGAGTCCCGCGGCGCCGAGCAGGCCCAGCCCGAGGCCGGCGGCGGCGAGCCCGGTCGCCGCGCGGTCCTCCGCCGCGAGCGGCGCGCCGGCCCGCCACTGCAGCCACCGCAGCGTCGCGAGCGCGAGCCACGGCGCGTGGTCCAGGGTCAGCGCCCACGGCAGCGACTCGAGGCCTGGAGGCGACGGCGGGGCCGGCGCCGGCAGGCCGAGCGGCGGCAGCGCGAGCCCGCCCGCGGCCAGCAGGCCCGCGAGCACCGCGCCGGAGCGCGGGACGCGGCCCGCGAGCAGGGCGAAGGCCAGCACGACCGGCAGCACCAGCGCCGCCTGCGGCCGGTACGCGATGCCGCTGGCGAGGCCGGTCCCGCGCAGGGCGTCGAGGTCGCCCGTCGCGGAGGTCAGAAGCAGCGCCGCCAGCAGCGCGGCACGCTCGCCGCGGCCGGTCACGAACGCGGCCCGGGCCAGCAGCGGCGTGACCAGGGCGGGAGCGAGCGCCGCGAGGGCCAGCCACGTGTCCGCGTCGCGCCCGCCGGCGGCGAATCGGGCGACGACCGTGGCCGCGACGGGCTCGCCGGCGAGGGCGCTCTCGCCGGCTCGGCCGCTGGCCGCGGCGACGACGAGCTCCGCCGCGGCCCGGGTCGCCTGCGGGTCGAGCCCGTAGCCGAGTGGCCGCTCGAGCGCCAGGGCCCAGAACAGCGGCCCGGCCACGCCCCAGGCGCAGCCCAAGGCCAGCGCGAGGCGGCGGTGGCCGCGCGCCGCCGCCAGCACCCAGGCGAGCGCCAGCAGCGCCAGCGCCCAGCGGTGGGCCGCGACGTCGCGCAGCGGCTCGACGTGGACCAGTCCCAGCCAATCCGCGAGATTCATCGCGCGCGCTCGAAGATGGCCACGAAGTCGGGCCCCTCGCGCCACTCGAAGACGGGCGCCAGGTCGCGCCGGTCGCGCAGCGCCTCGAGGCTGACGCCCTGGTGCTCGGCGAGCAGCGCGGGGGTCACCAGCAGGTGGGTCACGCCCCATCGCGGCTCGACGTCGGCGAACCCGGCCAGCGACTCGCCGCGCAGCAGCGCAGCGACGAAGGCGTCGCGCCGCTCCCACTGCGGGGGGCCGTGCAGGAAGGTGCCGCGCAGCACGCGGCGGGCCCCGAGCGAGGCGGTCCAGCGCGCGTACTCGAGGTCGCCCGCCACGACCGCGTGGCGCGGGGTGTGCTCGCGCAGGAACCCGGTCGGCGCGGCGAGGCGCGCCGGGATCGGGTCCAGCGACGGGGAGAAGTAGCCGTCCATCCGCGGCGGGTCCCAGATCGCCACCGGGGACCACGGCAGCGCCAGCGCCAGCAGCAGCGCGGCGCGCGCACCCTGGCTCTGCAGCGAGGACGCGAGCGGCGCGCCGAACGCGGCCGCGAGGCCCGGCCACGCGGCCGCGCGGGCCGCCAGGTCCCAGGCCCCGAAGCCGGCCAGCAGCGCGCCGAACAGGCGCGTCCAGTAGTAGATCTCGTCGCGCTCGCGGGCCAGCTCGAAGTGGCCGAGCACGAGGTTGAAGGCCCAGAACGCGAGCGCCGCGGCGTACTGGGTCCACAGCACCCGCGACAACCGGTCGCCGCGGCGGGCCAGCACGCGGGCGCCCCACAGCGCCAGCAGGAACGGCACGCCGCCGCGCAAGGTCGTCTCCAGCAGGTGCGGCGAGAAGGCGGGGATCATCATCCGCTCGCCGCCCGCGCGCAGGAACGGGTAGGTGAAGACCAGCACGAGCAGGTAGGGGCTGACGATCAGCGCGTTGACGCCGATCGCGACGGCGGCGTCCTTGCACTCGGCGAGCGCCTGCGGCCGCCGTTCCAGCCACGAGGCGAAGGCGAACAGGACGAAGCCCATCGCGGCGTAGGCCATGTGCAGCACGAACGCCCACGCCAGCAGGTGCAGCCAGGCGCCGGCGACCAGGCGGTCGCGCATCGTGCGGATGGCGGCGAAGCGGTCGAGCACGATCGGCAGCAGCACGAAGCCCAGCGCGTGGTTGGGCTTGAGCAGGAAGGTCATCGCCCATGGCGAGCGGTAGGTGCCGTGGAAGTCGAGCGGAGAGGACCAGAGCAGGGTGGCGAAGGCGACGACGACGGCGCGCTCCCAGGGCGGCCCGCCGCGCAACAGCCACCACCAGGCGATCGGCATGCCGAGCATGGCCAGCAGCGGCAGCCGGTCGTAGATCGCGAGCAGCCGGTCGGGCGAGAACCCGGAGAGCGCGGCAGCGAGCAGCGGCCAGACCGGCTCGTGGGAGAGCTGGCCGGGTTGCGCCGTCTCCCACGGCGGGTTGCCCGCGGCCACGGCCTGGGCGAGGGCCAGGTTGCCGAGCCGGTCGTGGCTGGGGCCCGCTCCGTAGAGGCGCTCCAGCGGCAGCGTGGAGATGCCCCACGCGAAGACCGCGCAGGCGAGGCAGCCCGCGAGCACCGCGGCGGGCCGGCCCCGGCGCCACAGCCAGGCGAAGAAGAGCAGCGCGGCGAGCAGGAACAGCGCGCGTGCGCCGGGGATCGCGCCCGCCGTCACTCCGGCTGCGGCGTGAAGCGGGCGCGCAGGCGCTCGAGCTGGACCTCGGCCGCCTTGCGGACCTCGAGGTGGCGGGTCTCGCGCACGAGGCGCTCGAGGTAGGCGAGGTCGTCGTGGCGGTTCATCGCCCGCACCAGGATCTGGCCGATGTGGCGGTCGTGGGCGTGCTCCTTGAGCAGCTCGCCGCTCAGGATCCGCTTGGCGGCCTCCTGGCGCACGAAGAAGTGGCGGGCGGAGCACACGACGGCCATCAGGTGCTGGTCGGCGTCGTGCTGCTCGGGCAGGCTCTCGACGCGCGCGAGCAGGTCGTCGTCCGACAGCGTGAGCCAGTCGTCCGTGGCCGGCTCCCCGGCGGGGCCCGCGTCCCAGTGGCGGCGCGTCTCCCGGTCCTGCCCCATCGCTCCCCCTGCTCTCCGCGCCTTACGAGAGGGCCGCGGCGCGGCGCTTGAACTCCTCGATCGCCTCGTGGACCTCGGCGGCCTGCTCTTCCGACAGGTCAGAGAAGACGAAGCCGAACGAGCTCAGCTTCTCGTCGCCCTGCGGCCCGCGGCTCCACTTCACCAGGGCGCCCAGCCGCGAGTGCGCGCGGCGCCCCGTGAGCCGCACTTCGATCACCACGGCGGCGCCTTCGGCGGGCGCCGGGCCCTCGCAGGCGATGCGGGCGCCCTTGATGCTGAGGTCGGACATGTAGCCGGGCGTCTTGCGCTCGCCCTCGATCACGCGGCACGAGGCCAGGTACGGAGCCACCCGCTGCGCTTCACGCTTCTCCATTGGAACCCGTCATCCCTCCAGGACGAGGTCGAGCCCCTCGTCCTCGTGCAGGGCGTCGGCGCCTTCGCGCACCGCCAGCCCGACCACCCGGTACGCCCAGAGTGTACGGCAGACCTCGAAGCTGTTGAGCGTCGAGCGTTCGCACAACGCGCCGACCGTCCAATCGCTGCCGGCACCGAGCACCGCCAACAACTCGGTCTCGGCCATGCTCAGCCGGGCCTGCTCGGCGATCTCGTCGCTGCCGGGCACCGCGCGGTAGCGGGCCTCGGCGCTGCCGCAGCCGCGCTGGATGCGGCTCCAGCTCGTGACCCGGCGCAGCCCCTCGAGCACGATCTCGGGCGTGCTCATGCGCAGCGTGATCATCTCGGGGTGGCCGCCGCCTTCTTCGAACCGGTACTGCCCCTCCGACCACTGGAACGCGTTCCAGAGAATCTCCTGGGTGTGGTCGACGACCGCCCGCACCAGGTCGCCCGCCGCCAGCGCGCCGCGCTCGACGAGCAGGGTGCCGAGCCGGCGGCCCGGGCCGAGCGCCGCCGAGGCCGCGTCGTACTGGGCGAGGTCGATGCGCCCGCGCCGCAGCAGCACCTCGCCCATGCGCTCGTCGGGATCGGTCGAAGAGGCGAAGACGAGGCGCCCCTGGTCGACCAGGATGTCCTTGCGGTGCGGGCCGCGGGTCAGGCGCAGCAGGCCGCTGCGCCGCGAGAGGTGCACCGCCTGCACCACCTCGGCGAAGTCGAAACGGGCCAGATCGCCTTCGAGCGGGAACGCCATGGCTCCGCGCCCGGCCGCTCAGACCGGATCGCCCTCCGTGGGAACCGGAGCGGGGGCGCCTTCCGCCACGTCCGCGGCGTCCGCGACGTTGAGGAGCGCCTTCAACTCCTTGCCCATCTTGAAGTACGGGATCTTCTTCGGAGGGACGTCGACCTTCTCGCCGGTCTTCGGGTTGCGGCCCTTGCGGGGCGCCCGGTTGCGGAAGCGGAAACTCCCGAAGCCGCGAATCTCCACTTCCTGGCCGGCCTGCAGCGCGTTGACCACCGCCCGCAACGCCGCCTCGACGATGATCCCCGACTGCACCTGGGTGATGTCGAGACGCTTCGCGACGATGTTGATGAGGTCGGCCTTGGTCATGGAACCTGGGCGGGAGCCTACTGGAGCCCGGGCCCGAAGTCAACGTGCTGTAAAGAGATACGGGGTTTTAGAAGACCCCGCCGGAGCGGTACTCGAGCAGCCCCCGGACGCAGGCGTCGACGTCCGCCTCGTTGTTGAAGAAGTGGGTGGCGACGCGCACGCCCTCGGGCTTGGGGGTGACCATCACGCCGCGTTCGGCGAGGAACGCCACTGCCCGCTCGGGCTCGGGCACCGCCACCAGGGTCTGGCCCGACTGGTGCTCCCCCTGCGGCGAGAGCACCTCGAAGCCCTTGCCGTGCAGCTTCGCGACGAGGTACGCGTTGATCTCCAGCACGCGCCCGGCGATCGCCGCGATCCCCATCGCCTGCAAGTACTTGAGCGCTGCGCCCAGGGCGAAGACGCCGGCGAAGGCTGGGCATCCCAGCTCGAAGCGGCGGGCGGAGGAGAGCAGGCGCACGTTGCGGTTGTCGAAGCGGAAGGGGTCCTGCATCGAGAGCCAGCCGACCGCCCGCGGTGCCCGCTGCGACCACAGGGAGCGCCCGACGAACAGGAACCCCGCGCCGTAGCCGGCGCACAGCCACTTGTGGCCCGAGCAGGCGAGGGCGTCGACGCGGTCGCGGCCGACGTCGATCGGGAACGCGCCCGCGGACTGGCTGGCGCAGACGACGAAACGGCGGCTGCCCTTGAGCGCTCCGAAGCGGGCCAGGTCCTGGCGGCAGCCGTTCGAGAACTGGACGTGGGAGAGCAGCAGCGTCGCCGCCCGCGGCGCCATCGCCTCCGTGTAGAGGTCCGGCACGACGAGGCCTTCGATCGCCGGCTGGAAGTGGACCGCGGCGCCGCGGTGGACCCAGGGCAGCGTCACCGTCGGGAACTCGAGCTCGTGGGTCAGCACGCCGCCGGCTTCGGCCAGCAGGTCGGCGACGACGTTCATCCCCTCCGAGGCGTTGTTGACGAAGGCGATCTCGTCGTCGTCCGCGCCGACGAAAGCGGCGACCTCGGCGCGGATCTGCTCGCGCCGCTCGAGCCAGGCGTCCCACGAGCGGTCGCCGCCCTCCTCCAGCTCGCGGTAGAAGGCGAGCACCGCTTCGCGCACGGGGCGCGGCGTGGGGCCAGCGGCGGCCGTGTTCAGGTAGACGTTTTCGGCCAGCGCCGGGAAGTCGCGGCGCAGGTCCTCCCACTCGGCGTCGTTCACGGCTGCGCTCCGGGCTCGAGGCCGTCGAGCACGACGCGCTCGACGGTGGCGGCGGCGAGGCCCGCGCCGGGGATGCGGCGCAGGACGAGGAAGGAGGCGGGGGCGCCGGGCAGGAAGCGCGCGCCCGTGGTCAGGCGGGCGACGACGGAACCGTCGGCCTCCGCGCGCAGCGCTTCGCGCCAGGCGGGGCCGGCGAGGGCGTCGGCGAGGTCGCCCAGCGCGCGCGAGGCCGGCGTGCGTGGCGGCGCGGCGAGCTGGAGAGGGGCGCGAGGCGCGTCGGCCGGCGCGAGCACCAGCGCGGGGCGGCCGGCGCGGCGGCCCGCGTCCAGCGCGCGGCGCACGGCGTCGGACGGCGCGCCGTGCAGGCGCAGGGTGCCGAGGCCGAGCGCGCCCAGGCGCTCGAGCATCGCCTCGTCGATCCACGGCGCCGCGGCGTCGGCCGAGGCCAGCAGCGGCGGCGTCAGCTCCGCGCCCGCGAGGTCGAGACGCTCCCCGCCCAGGAAGCGGGCGTCGCCGACCTCGACCGTGACCGAGAAGGGCCGCGGCGGGGCGCAGCCGGCGAGCTCGCGGTCCGAGCGCCGCACGTCCCACGCGAGGTCGGCGCGGGTGGCCGCGGTGGCCCCCGGGTGCCAGGCGAGCGCGCCGTGGGCGATGCGGTCGGCCCAGGCCCCGCCCTGGTTGCGCGGCAGCGCGTCGTAGAGCGCGGGGTCGTGGCCGGCGAGGTCGTCGGCGACGAGGTCGTGCAGCGTCGTCAGCAGCGCCACGAAGTTGAGCCGGGTGAGGTCGTGGAACGCCATCCCCGGCGGCACGGCGCCGCTCTCGATCAGCACCACCGGCGTGCCCCAGGCGGTGATGTTGTCGCCGAAGGCGCGCGGGCTCCACTCCTCGTCGTAGCGGGCGATGGCGCCGGGCACGAAGGGCGCGAGCGCCTGCGCGATGGCGGCGCTCGCGCGCCGGGCGCGGGCGCGGCCGGGCGTCATGGTGCCTGCGGCGTCACCGGCGACGCCGAGCACCGCAATGCTCGCGAGCTTGCCGGTATCGCCGACTGCGGTGCGGCGGTTCTGATCGTGGAGGTTGAAGCCGAGCTCGGGCTGCAGGCGGTCACGCAGCGCCTTCAGGAGCTGGCCCTCGGGCGTCGCCAGGCTCAGCGCGTCGCGGTTGACGTCGATGCCCTGGGCGTTGCGCCGCTCGTAGACCTCGCTGCCGTCGGGGTTGACCATCGGCACCAGGTGGAGCGTGGCGCCGTCGAGGATGCGCTGCGCGACCGGGTCGTCCTGGCGCGAGAGCGACAGCAGGTGGTCGGCGAGGTCGAGCAGGGCCGGCGTCGCCGACGGCTCGTCGCCGTGCATCTGCGACCACATCATCACGCGCCGCGGCCCGCGGCCGACGGTCAGCATCGAGATCGGACGCCCCTGGAACGAGCGGCCGACCTCCTCGAGCTGCAGCGCGTCGCCGTGCTTCGCGGCCAGCGCCCGCAGCAGCTCCTGCAGGTCGGCGGGCTTCAGGCACGGCGCGCTGGTCGTGACGAAGCGGGAGTCGGCCCAGCCGTCCCACAGGGCCCGCGGGTCCGGGCCCGCGGGCCTGTCAGCGGCGGCGCTCGGGGCAACGAGCGCGAGGGCGCCGGAAAGGAGGATGGGCGAAATCGTGCGCGTGAACATGCGCGCGAAGGATACCTCCGCGTAGACTTGGGACACGTCCGCGCCGGAGTGGCGGAACTGGCAGACGCACGGGACTCAAAATCCCGCGGGGCTTGTCCTCATGAGGGTTCGATTCCCTCCTCCGGCAGATCACTCTGGAGTCGCGGGCGGCGCTGACGCGCCTCCGCGCTCCGCGGGGGCTACGTCGGACGACTCCGGCCTCCTCCGCCCCCGCACCCCCAGGGATTCCGCGCCTTCACACCTCGATGGTGCCGCGCAGGTAGGGGGTGACGGCGCCGGCGATGCGGACGCGGGCGCCGTCGACCGTGCACGACAACTCTCCGCCGCGGCGGGAGACCTGGCGGGCGCGCAGCGGGTTGCGGCCGAGGCGCTCGGCCCAGAACGGGGCGAGCACGCAGTGGGCCGAGCCGGTGACGGGGTCCTCGTCGACGCCGAGGGCGGGGGCGAAGAAGCGGGAGACGAAGTCGCAGTCTGCGCCGGGGGCCGTCGCGACGACGGCCGCCAGCGGCAGCTCGCGGAGGCGCGCCATGTCGGGCCGCAGCGCGCGCACGTCGGCCTCGCTCGCGAACACCGCCAGCCAGTCGCGCTGTGAGGCGAAGGTGGCGCTCGGCACCGCGCGCAGTGCCTCCGCCAGGCCCGCCGGCGCAGATGCGGGCTGCGCCGGCCGCGCCGGAAAGTCGAGCTCGAGCAGGTCGTCGCGCCGACGCACCGCGAGCGGGCCCGAGGCGGAGTCGAACACCACCTCCTCGCGGCTCGGCTCCAGCTCGTGGAACACGACCCAGGCGCTGGCCAGCGTCGCGTGGCCGCACAGGTCGACCTCGACCTCGGGCGTCATCCAGCGGATGTGGTAGCGCCCCTCGCCGCCGACCAGGAACGCGGTCTCCGCCAGGTTGTTCTCGGCGGCGATCGCCTGCAGGGTCGCGTCGGGCAGCCAGTCGGCGAGCGGGCACACGGCCGCGGGGTTGCCGGCGAAGAGGCGGTCGGAAAAAGCGTCGAGCTGGAAGATCGGGAGCTTCATCGGGATCACAATACGCCCATGCGCACGATCGCCGCGGCCCTCCTCCTCGCCACCCTCTCCTTCACCGCCGCCGCCCAGGAGTACGACCTCGTGCTCCGCGGCGGCCGCCTCGTCGACGGCACCGGCGCCCCGTGGCGCGAGGGCGACCTCGCGATCCGCGACGGCCGCATCGCCGCGATCGGCCGCTTCGACGGACGCGGAGCGCGCGAGGTGGACGCCCGGGGCCTGGTGATCGCGCCCGGCTTCATCGACGTCCACGCCCACGCCGAGGAGGGGCTGCGCGAGCGCCCGCAGGGCCTCAACTTCGTCCACGACGGCGTGACCACGATCGTCACCGGCAACTGCGGCGGCTCGGCCTCGGACCTCTCCGCGTTCTTCGCGCAGATCGAAGCCGGCGGCCTCGGCCTCAACGCCGCCTCGCTGATCGGCCACAACACCGTGCGCCGCACGGCGATGGGCATGGAGCGGCGGCCGGCGACGGCGGAGGAACTCGCGAAGATGCAGGCTCACGTCGACGAGGCGATGCGCGCGGGCGCGGTCGGCCTCGCCACCGGCCTCATCTACACGCCGGGCACCTGGGCGGACACGGCCGAGGTGGTCGCGCTGGCGCAGGTCGCGGCCCGCCACGGCGGGCTGTACGCGACCCACATGCGCTCGGAAGGCGAGAAGGTCAAGGAGGCGATCGCGGAGGCGATCGACGTCGGCCGCCGCGCCGGGCTGCCGGTCCAGATCTCACACTTCAAGATCGCGCACAAGAAGTCGTGGGGCCGCTCGACCGAGACGATCGCGCTCGTCGAGCGGGCGCGCGCCGAGGGGATCGACGTCGCGGTCGACCAGTACCCCTACCCCGCGTCTTCCACGTCGCTGTCGGTGATGCTGCCGGACTGGGCGCTCGAGGGCGGCCGGGACGCGCTGGTCCAGCGGCTGCGCGACGGCCGCATCCGCGGGCGCATCGCGGACGAGATGAAGGACCAGATCCGCAAGCGCAACGGGCGCAAGGACCTCTCTTACGCCGTCGTCGCGCGCTACGAGCCCGAGCCGTCGCGCGAGGGCCGCTCCATTCGGGACATCACGCTCTCGCGCGGCGAGAAGTCCCTCGAGGCGCAGATCCACACGGTGCTCGAGATGATGGAGAAGGGCGGCGCCGGGATGGTCTACTTCTCGATGTCCGACGAAGACGTCGACCGCATCCTGGCCTGGCCGCTCGCGGCGGTCGCCTCTGACGCGGGCATCCCGACGTTCGGAAACGGCAAGCCGCACCCGCGCGGCTACGGCACCAACGCCCGCGTGCTCGGCCACTACGTGCGCGAGCGCCGCGTGATCTCGCTCGAGGAGGCGGTGCGCAAGATGACCTCGCTGCCCGCCCACCGCTTCGGCTTCAGCGACCGCGGCCTGCTGCGACCCGGGCTGGCCGCCGACGTCGTCGTGTTCGACCCGAAGACCGTGGCCGACCGCGCGACCTTCGCGGCGCCCCACGCCTACGCCGAGGGCTTCCGCCTGGTCCTCGTCAACGGCGTGCCGGTGATCGACGACGGCCGCCCGACGGACGCGCGCCCCGGCCGCGTCCTGCGCGGCCCCGGCTGGCGCGCCGATCGCTGAACGGTAGACTCGTCTTCATGACGGACGGGCTCCACCAGCGCGCCGAGGAGCGCAGCCTCGCGCTCCACGCTGCGGTCGCCGAGCGGCTGCGGTCCGACCCTGCCCTCGTCGATCGGGCCGTGAAGCGCGTGCGCGGGTGGCTGGCCGAACCGGGCGTGGTGCCTGCGCCACTCGCCGCCGCCTGGCTCGAAGCCCTTAGCGGGCCTCGCGAGGCCCTGTTCGCCCTGCTCGCGGACCGCAGCGAGCGCGCACGCCAGTTGCGCCAGTGCTCCCCGTTCGCCGGCGTGCTCGACGCCAGGACCCGGTGGCGAATCCTGCGCGAGGCGAAGGGCGCGGTCGTCCCATGAATCGCGCCCAACTGGAACACGTGATCCGCGCCGCCAGCGCCATCGCCCAGGACGAAGAACTGGTCATCATCGGCAGTCAGGCGATCCTGGGCGCACATCCGGACGCACCGCCCGAGATGTGCGTCTCGGCGGATGTGGACCTCTACCCGCGGCATCGGCCCGAGCGCGCCGAGCTGATCGAGGGATCGATCGGCGAGATCTCGCCGTTCCACGAGTCCTTCGGCTACTACGCCCAGGGCGTCGGGCCCGAGACGGCGGTCCTGCCCTCCGGGTGGGAGGCCCGGCTGGTGCCGGTGCGGGTGGGCACCGCGACCGGCTGGTGCCTCGACCCGCACGACCTCTTCGCCTCCAAGTACGCCGCGGGCCGGCCCAAGGACCGCGAGTACCTCCGGGCCGCGATTCGCGCGGGCCTCCTCCGGCGTGCGGAGCTGGCGGTCCGGCTGGACTCGCTCCCGCTGGCCAAGGAGCGCATCGCCGCCCTGCGGGCCGCCCTCGACGCAGACCTGTCGGCGGCCCCCTGAAGTTCAGCGGCCGGCGAGGGGGCCGGTCTTGAGCGGGACGTCCCAGTGGGCGAGGACGATCTCGAAGCGGCGCTTCTCCTCGCGCCTGTAGGTCTCCTGGTCCGGGAACAGCGCCTGCCTCGCGGCCGCGTCGAGGCCCGGGGCGTAGGCCGCGGCCGCGTCCTTGTAGGCGACGGTGATGCGGTAGTCCCAGCGCGACTCCTCGGTGGCGTGGTAGCGCGGCTCCTGCAGGGAGAAGTCGACGATGCGGCCGGACTTCTTGTCCGCCTCCAGGATCGGCAGGTAGTTCTTGCGGACGAGCTCCAGCCACTCGCTCGCGTGGCCCCACTTCACGCGGTAGTAGAACTCGACGACGAAGGGCTCGCCGGCCTGAGCCGGGGCCGGTCCCGCGGCGACGGACGGCGCCAGTGGCGCGGCGAGGACGAGGGCCAGCACGGCAGCGCGGAGACGCATCATCACTCCCGGGACGGAGGGGAGGCGAGAATACCGCATGCGCGACGAAGACCTGCCGCCCCCGCCCAGCCCCGAGACCGGCGCCCGCTTCGAGCGCCTGGTGCGCCTGATCGCGAAGCTGCGCGCGCCCGGCGGCTGCCCGTGGGACCGCGAGCAGACCCACCAGACGCTGAAGCCGATGACGCTCGAGGAAGCCTACGAGGTCCTCGAGGCGATCGACGCCGGCGATCCCGAGGAACTGCGCTCCGAGCTCGGCGACCTGCTGCTGCAGGTCGTGTTCCACGCCGACATGGCGCAGGAGTCCGGCACCTTCGACGTCGACGGAGTGGTCGCCGCGATCACCGACAAGATGGTGCGCCGCCACCCGCACGTGTTCGGCGAGGACGACGCGTCGACTCCGGCCGAGGTGCTGCGCAACTGGGAAGCGCTCAAGGCCGCCGAGCGCGCGGCGAAGGGCAAGGACCAGGGCCCGGCCTCGATGCTCGACTCGGTGTCCAAGGCCCACCCGGCGCTGATGGAAGCCTTCCAGATGACGACCAAGGTCTCGCGGGTCGGCTTCGACTGGCCGCACGCCGAGGCCGCGATGGGCAAGCTGGAGGAGGAGCTCGGCGAGCTGCGCGCCGCGGCCCGCGCCGGCGCGGGCACGAAGGCGATCGAGGAGGAGCTGGGCGACCTGATCTTCAGCGCGGTCAACGTCGCGCGGTTGCTCGGCGTCGACCCGGAGAGCGCGCTGAAGGCCGCCAACCGCAAGTTCCGCCGGCGCTTCCGCCACGTCGAGACCCGGCTCGAGGAGCGCGGCCGGAAGCCGGCGGACTCGACCCTCGACGAGATGGACGCGCTGTGGGAGGAATCGAAGCGGCGCGAGTGACACGACGCCTTCTAGGGGGACCCGCGGGGGCGGGCGAGGGCGCACGCGGAGAGCACCGCGAGCAGCGGCACGAGGGGGGCGCGGAAGCGGCTCTGGCTCCACGGCCCGCCCGAGAGGACCAGCAGCCCGAGCGCCAGGCCCGCCAGCCCGAGCCTGGCGGAAGGCGAGCCGGCGCCGCGCCAGGCACCCGCGGCTGCGGTCGCGAGCAGGACCAGCAGCGCCGGCAGCAGCAGCCACTGCGTCGCCCACACCTCGGGCCGCTCGCGCGACATGTGCCCGGCCGCGCGAACGAACCCCTCGTCGAGCACGACGCGGCTGAGTTCCGTCGTGCTGCGGAACGGCTCGTGCAGCGGCTGTGCGCCCGGCGAAACCAGCACTCGGGCCATGCCGGCGAGGTGGACGCGGGCGTAGTCGCCGAAGCCCGCGGCGAGCACCGCAACGCCGTCGCGCCGCGCCACGTCGTAGGCCCGCTCGAAGCCCGGGGTCTGGATGGCGCGCCGCTTCTCCGCACGCACGCTGGAGAACGGCCGCGCCTGCTGACGGGCCTCCACCGCGGCGGGCGCCGACAGCGTCAGGATGCGGTCGAACTGGGAGGAGAAACCCCAGTACTCCGCCACCACGGCATTGCGCGCCGCCCACGGCAGCAGCAGGAAGAGCGGCAGCGCCGCGGTCAGGATCGCCTCGCGCCCGCGCCGGTCGCGCGCCCAGCGCGGGGGCGACACCAGCAGGAGCAAGAACAAGGCCGCGGGCACGAACGCCGCGATCGGCTTGAAGGCGGCGGCGACGGCCAGGCCAGCGGCCAGCCAGGCGCGGCCCGGCCACCGCGCGCCGCCGTGCAGTCGCACCAGGCCGAACGCGGCTGCGGCCATCCCCAGCGCCAGCCCGGTCTCGGCCATCAACCGCGCCGACCACGCGACGAGCACCGGGTCCACGGCGACCCACAGGGCCGCCACGCGCCCGCCGCGCTCGTCCCCGGTCAGCTCGCTGGCCGCGCGGTGGACGAACACGCAGGTGAGCGCGCCGAGCACCGCCTGCGCCACGACCGCGAAGAGGATCGGCGCCCCGAGCCAGATGCCGGGCACCAGCAGCAGCGGGTAGCCCGGGGGGCGGAAGACGTGGGGCTCGCCGGCGGCGACGTAGCCGCGGCCCGCCGCGAGGCTCGCCGCCAGTTCGAGGTAGAGCGGCGAGTCGGGCGTGAGCAGCGCGACGGCGCCGTCTCCCCAGGCGAAGCAGGCGGCCGGGATGGCGAGCCGCAGCAGCGCCGCGGCCGCGGCGAGTTGCGGGAGAGCGGGCAGCCTCATCCGGTCAGCGCAGCCCCGCCAGGGCACGGATCTCCGCGAGCCGCCGCACCGTCTCGGCGCCTTCCGCGCCCGAGCTTCGGGGCGGAGGCCCGCCCCGCAGGTGCTCGACGAACGCGCGCAGCTCGCGCAGGAGCGGCGGCTCTTTCCCGATCGGCCGCCACTCGACCTGCGCGAGCGCGAGGGGCTCGGCCGCGCGGCCGCGGACGATCCGCAGCGCAGGAGCCTCGGGCGACTCGAGCACCGCGACGCCGCGCTCGCCGTGCAGCCGGATCTCGCGCCGCGAGGTCGGGTGCCGCAGCGACACCTCGAACAGGTGCCAGGGGTCGTCCCCGAGCGCGGCGAGCAGGGACGTCGGTTCGCCGTCGACGCTCTCGGCGAACGCCCAGCGGCACGGGGGCAGGTGCCCCAGCACTTCGCGGCCGATCGACAGCTCGTGCGGCGCGAGCGTCCACACTCCGTCGACGTCCGTCGCGCTCGCGCCCCATCCCGCGCGAGTGCTGCGCACGCCGAGCACGCGCCCGAGCTCGCCACTGCGGGCGATGTGCCCCAGTTCCTCGACCCCCGGGTGGTATCGCCACTTCTCCATCACGAACAGGCGCGGTCCGCCGGCGGCGGCCAGCGCCTCGGCCACCCCGGCATCGGCGGCCAGCGGCTTCTCCACGAACACGGGCACCCCGCGCGCCAGCAGCCCGCGCGCCGCGGCGTCGTGGGCCGTCGCCGGGGTCGCCACGACGCCGCCGTCGACGTCGGGCGCGCCGTCGAGCGCCGGTGCCACGCTGCGGGCGCCGGCCTCGAGCGCTCGCTGCCTCGCCGCCGGGTCGGGGTCGACGACGTGCACCTCGGCCCCGAGCGACAGCAGGTCGCGGAGGACGTGCCTGCCCCAGCGACCGCAACCGGCCAGCGCCACGGCGAGGGACGTTGCCGAAGTCATGGCGGTCGGTATCATCGCCGTTCCGATGGCTTCCGCGTCACCGAGCCTGGCGCTGCCCCGCGGCGTTCGACTGCTGCCCCTCGAGGCGCACGAGGATCCACGGGGCGCCTTCGCCGAGCTGTTCCGCGCGGAGTGGCCGACCGGCGCGGCGCCGGTGCAGTGGAGCCTGATGCGCTCGCGCGCCGGCGCGCTGCGCGGGCCGCACGTCCACCCTCGGCACGACGACTACCTCGTGCTGGTCTCGGGTGTGACCTGGGTCGGTCTGCGCGACCTGCGGCGCGACTCGCCGACGGCCGGGCTCGCGGTGGGGGTGCCCTTGCAGGCCGGGTCGCCCGTCGCGCTGGTGATCCCGCACGGCGTGCTGCACGGGATCGCCTACCTCGACGACGCGATCGAGTTTCTCGGCGCCTCCTGCTACTACGACCCGGCCGACGAGCTGCGCTGCCGCTTCGACGACCCGGAGCTGGAACTGCGCTGGCCGATGCTCGCGCCGCTGCAGTCGCCGAGCGACCGCGCCGCCGGCTCGCTCGCGCAGGCGCTCGCGCAACTCGAAGCCGCTCAGGAGGAGGACCGCTTCCGCCCCAGGGCGTGACCGAGGGCCGAAAGCGTGCCCGGGCGGCGGGCGAGTCGCCACGCCAGCGGCAGGGCCTGGCGCCACGAGCCACGGACCACGTCGCGCGCGACGTCCCACGCGTAGTCGCGCAGGGTCCGGGCATGCGCGGCACGGGCCGCCGCGTCCCGCCCCCGCCCGGGCAGCTCGGTCAGCCGGAAGGCCTGGCCGCGGGCGGACCCGCGCACGAGCACGGCCACGTCCCGGCGCCGCGGGCGGACGTGAGCCGCCACGAAGCGCAGGGCGATCCCGATGCGCCAGGACGGCGACGGGTTGGGGCCTGAACCGTGGACGGCGGCGACGTGGTGCAGCGAGAACTCGCCAGGGGAGAGCTGGGCGTCGCGGGCCGCGCCGAGGTCGAGTTCTCCCTCGATCTGCTGCCCGCGCAGCAGGAGGTTGCGCGCGTCGACCCGGGCGACGTGCTCGCGGCTCGCCACGCGGTGGGAGCCGACCAGCACGCGCAGGCATCCGTTCCCCGGGTGGCTCGGCGTGAGCGCCACCCACGCGGTGGCGACGGCGTCACCGTCGAGACCCCAGTAGGCGGCGTCCTGGTGCCAGCCGACGTAGCCGGCATCGGCCGGGGGCTTCGCGAAGACCACGGAACGCCACAGCAGGACGTCAGGGCCCAGCACCTGTTCGACGGCGTCGAGCAGCGACGGCGCCGTCGCCAGCTCGGCCGCCCACGGGTGCAGCAGGTGGGAGTTGAGCCGCTGGTGGGGCGCGAGGGCGCGGCGCCCCGCGAGGAGCGACTCCACGCCCAGGCGGGCGCGCTCTGCCAGTTCTGCGGGGACCGCGCCGGCGGGGCACGCGAAGCCCTGCTCGCGGTAAGTCGCCACCCACGCCGCCTTCATCGCGGGGGCCCGCTCCGCCGCCGGGCCCAGGCAAAACGCAGGAAGCGCGGTCCGGACCGGCGCAAGAAGCGAGTGAAGTCCGCAACCTGGGTGCGGCGCCCGGACAGCGTCAACCGGAGCGCCGCCGCCTCGGCCCGCACCCGCTCGGCTCCGCCGGGTTCGCTCAGGCGCTGCAGGAAGGCGCCCTGTGGCGGCGCGTCGAGGGTCGCGTAGAGCGGGCTCCACTGCTGGGCGAAGAAGCGCAGCAGCGTGCGGTCCGGCAGCAGGCGGGTGCCGAGCCCGGAAGCGCGGGCCCGGTTGTAGAACTCGCGGTCGCCGAAGCGCAACAGGTCCTCGCGCCAGTAGCCCAGGCGCTCGAACAGCTCCCGGCGGTGGACGAGGTTCGGCGCGCCGAGGAACCAGTGTCGCAGCGCGCGCAGGCCGGGAGCCGACCAGGAGTGGGCGAAGAAGTGGGGGTCGAGCTGGCCCGGCGGGCGCACGGCGAGCGTCGAACTGGCCACCAGCGTCAGCGTCTCGTCGCGGAGCGCCGCCAGCGCGACCTCGAGGTGATCCGGGAACCACAAGTCGTCGTCCGACATGTAGGCCACGAAAGGGGCCGACGTCGCCTGAAGCACGCGGTTGCGGTTCGCGTAGCCGAAGCCCGGCGCCTTCGGCAGGCGGTGGAACGCGATGCGCGGGTCGTCGATCGCGCGCACGACGGCCTCGGTGGCGTCGTCGCAGCCGTCGCCGACGACATGAAGGCGCCAGTCGGCCAGCGTCTGCCGGCGCACCGACTCGACGGCGAACGCCACCGTGTGGGGCCGCTCGTGGGTCGGCAGCAGGATGTCGACGAGGGCCCCGGCCAAGCGGATCTCTAGAAGCGTCCCGAACGGAAGTCGGCGAAGGCCTGCTCGAGTTCCTGGCGCGTGTTCATCACGAACGGGCCGTAGCGGGCGACCGGCTCCTTGATCGGCTGGGCGGCGAGCAGGATGAAGCGGCCGCCGTCTTCGCCCGCGGTCGCCTTCACCGCGTCGCCGTCGCCGAACACCGCGAGCTGGCCGGCCTGCACGGGCCACGGGTGGCCGTCGAAGGAGACGGCTCCCTCGAACGCGCAGGCGAAGGCCGAGTGGCCCGCGGGCACCGCGTGCTCGAAGCTCTCGCCCGCCGGCAGCGCGACGTCGAGGAACAGCGGGTCGGTGTAGATCTCCTGCACCGCGCCGACGATATCGCCCGAGCGCCCCGCGATCACGCGCACCTTCGCCGCCCCCACCGAGCGCTCGGGGATGCGGTCGGCGGCGAGGTCCTGGTAGCGCGGCTCGCACATCTTGAGCTTGGCCGGCAGGTTGATCCAGAGCTGGAAGCCCCACATCAGCCCGTTCTCCTGGCGCGGCATCTCCGAGTGCACGATGCCGCGGCCCGCCGTCATCCACTGCACGCTGCCCGGCCCCAGCAGGCCGCGGTTGCCGCGGTGGTCGCGGTGCTCCATCGCGCCGGCCAGCATGTAGGTGACGGTCTCGAAGCCGCGGTGCGGGTGGTCCGGGAAGCCCGCGAGGTAGTCGTCGGGCGAGTCGGACTTGAAGTTGTCGAGCATCAGGAACGGGTCGAGATCCGGCAGCTCGGGCGTTCCGAGCATCCGGGTCAGGCGCACGCCGGCGCCGTCGGAGGTCTCCATGCCGCGCACCACGCGGACGACGGGTCGAAGGCTCATCCTTCAAGCGTAGCCCAGCCTGCGCGTCCGGCCCTCGACGGCGGTAGCCTTGGCGGCATGAAGGCGATCCGCGTCCATGCGTTCGGCGGCCCCGAGGCGATGGTCCTCGAGGACGCCGCCTCCCCCGCTCCCCCGCCGGGCCACGTCGCGCTGCGCGTGCGCGCCGCCGGCGTCAACTTCATCGACGTCTACCGCCGCACCGGCGCCTACCCGGGGCCGCTGCCGCAGACGCCGGGCACCGAGGCCGCGGGCGAGGTGATCGCGCTCGGCGACGGCGTCGAGGGGCTGGCGAAAGGCGACCGGGTCGCGACGGTCGCGGCGCAGGGCGCCTACGCGGAAGAGACGCTGGCGCGGGCGGACCAGTGCGTGCGGGTGCCCGACGCGGTGGGCTTCGAGAGCGCGGCGGCGGCGATGCTGCAGGGCATGACCGCCCACTACCTGGTCGAGACGACGTATCCGCTGAAGGCCGGAGACGCGTGCCTCGTCCACGCGGCCGCGGGTGGCGTCGGCCTGCTGCTGGTCCAGATGGCGAAGGCGAAAGGTGCGCGGGTGATCGCCACCGCCGGCACGAACGAGAAGGCGGCGCTCGCACGCGAGCACGGCGCCGACGAGACGATCGTCTACACCCGCGACGACTTCGAGGCCGCGGTGAAGCGGCTGACGGACGGCCGCGGCGTCGACGTCGTCTACGACTCGGTCGGCGCAGCGACCTTCGAGAAGGGCCTGCGCTGCCTGCGCCCGCTGGGGCTGATGGCGCTCTACGGCCAGTCGAGCGGCGCCGTGCCGCCGTTCGACCCGCAGGCGCTCAACCGCAGCGGCTCTCTCTTCCTGACCCGGCCGTCGCTCTTCCACTACGTCGCCGACCGCGCGGCGCTGGAGGCGCGCGCGGGAGCCGTGCTGGGCGCGGTCGCGAGCGGCGCGCTGAAGCTGCGGATCGGCGGCTCGTTTCCGCTCGCGGCGGCCGCCGACGCCCACCGCGCGCTGGAGTCGCGCTCGACGACCGGCAAGCTGCTGCTGATCCCGTAGACGTTCCCGCGGACGTACACTCCGCGCGGAGGTTCCAGATGGCCGAGCGTCGCGATTTCCTCAAGCTCTCCCTGGCGGCGGGCACCGCGCTGGCGGCGCAGGTGCCGGAGGCGGCGGCCGAAGCCGCGGCCATCAACGACTTCCCGCTCGAGGAGGCGACCCTCGACCAGGTCCAGAAGGCGATGGCCGACGGGGACCTCTCCGCCGAAGACCTCGCCGAGGCCTACCTCGAGCGCATCGCCGCGCTCAACGCGCGCGGCCCCGAGCTGCGCCACGTGGTCGAGGTGAACCCCGACGCGCTGGCGATCGCCGCGGCGCTCGACGAGGAACGCGCGAAGAAGGGCTCGCGCGGCCCGCTGCACGGCGTGCCGGTGCTGATCAAGGACAACATCGACACCGCGGACAAGATGCAGACCACGGCGGGCTCGCTGGCGCTCGAGGGCCACGTCGCCCCGCGCGACGCCGCCGTCGTCGAGCGGCTGCGCGCCGCGGGCGCCGTGATCCTCGGCAAGACCAACCTCTCGGAATGGGCCAACTTCCGCTCGTCGCGCTCGATCTCCGGCTGGAGCGGCCGCGGCGGCCAGTCGCGCAACCCGTACGCGCTCGACCGCAACACCTCGGGCTCGTCCTCGGGCTCAGGCGGCGCCGTCAGCGCCAACCTGTGCCTGCTCGCGGTCGGCACCGAGACCGACGGCTCGGTGGTCTCGCCCGCGTCGATCAACGGCATCGTCGGCATCAAGCCGACGCTGGGCCGGGTCAGCCGCCGCGGCATCATCCCGATCGCCGCCAGCCAGGACACGGCCGGGCCGATGGCGCGCACGGTGAAGGACGCCGCGCTGCTGCTGTTCGCGATGTGCGGCGTCGACGAGGCCGACGCCGTCACCGCCTCGCAGCGCGGGCACGTCTACGACCTGACGAAGGCGTTCGACGCCGACGGCCTGAAGGGCGCGCGGATCGGCGTCGCCCGCGAGATGGCGGGCTTCCACCGGCGCGTCGACCAGCTCTTCGAGGCGGCGCTCGGCGAGCTGAAGAAGGCGGGCGCGGAACTCGTCGACGTCCTGATGCCGTCGCTCAAGGAGGTCGGCAAGCACGAGTACGAGGTCCTGCTCTACGAGTTCAAGGACGGGCTCGAGGCCTACCTGAAGACCGCGGGGCCGGGCGCGAAGGTGCGCACGCTGGCCGAGCTGATCGCCTTCAACGAGGCCGAGGCCGAGCGCGAGTTGCGCTACTTCGGCCAGGAGACGCTGATCGCGGCCGCGGCCAAGGGGCCGCTGACCGAGCAGGCCTATCTCGACGCGCTGGCCGCCTGCCGGCGGCTGACGCGGGACGAAGGCCTCGACGCGGCGATCGCGAAGCACAAACTGGACGCCTTCGTGGCGCCGACCGACTCGCCGGCGTGGCCGATCGACATCGTCAACGGCGACCACTACCTCGGCGGGTCCTCGACGGCGCCGGCCGTGTCCGGCTACCCGCACGTGACGGTGCCGATGGGCGCGGTGTTCGGGCTGCCGGTCGGCCTCAGTTTCTTCGGCGCCGCCTGGAGCGAGCCGAAGCTGATCCGCTACGCCTACGCGTTCGAGCAGGCGACGCGCCACCGCACGGTCCCCCGCCTGCGCCCGACGGTCGACCCGGGAGCCCGCCCGACCACGCGCTGAAGGTGAGGCGGGACGCGCGCCCGCTGATGCGCTAGCATCTGATGCATGCGCACCACGCTGGACATCGCCGACGACGTACTGCTCGCCGTGAAGGAGCGGGCCCGCCGCGAGAAGCGGACGGTGGGTGAGGTCCTGTCCGACCTCGCCCGCCAGGCCCTGACGGGCGGGGCCAGCGTCGCGGCCGAGTCGAAGCCGTTCTACGGCTTCTCCCCGCTGCCCCCACGCGGGCCCGTCGTCTCGAACGAGCTGATCGATCGCCTGCGCGACGAGGACGGCGAGTGAAGCGGGCGCTGCTCGACGTCAACGTGCTGCTGGCCCTGCTCGACGCCGATCACGTCGACCACTCCCGCTCCCGTGCCTGGCTGGAGGCGAACATCCGCCGCGGCTGGGCTTCGTGCCCCATCACCCAGAACGGTTTCGTGCGGATCGTGAGCCAGCCGCGCTACCCGAGTCCGGTCACGCCCGCCGAGGCGTCCCGGCGGCTCGAGCAGGCGACGCGCACGAAACACCACGAGTTCTGGGCCTGCGACCTGAGCCTGCTCGACGCGCAGTGGGTCGATCGCTCGCGCCTCCACGGCTCGAAACAGGTGACGGACGTCTACCTGCTCGCGCTGGCCGCGGCCCGCGGCGGCACCCTCGTCACCTTCGACCGCTCGATACCGGCGCAGGCCGTGCCGCGCGCGAAAGAGGAGACGCTCCTCGTCCTCTGAGCGTTCAGGCGTCGGGCGCTCTCTCGCGAGCCGGGCCGGTGCGCAGCTCGAGCAGCAGCGGCAGGGCGACCAGCAGGAGCGCGAATCCGACGACGACCGGTCCGGGGGCGGGCAGCCACGCCGCGCCCTGCGCGGCCAGCACCAGGTACGCGGTGTAGAGGCCGTAGGCGACCAGCAGCAGCGCGCCTTCGGCGCGCGCGATCGTGAAGTCCGAGGTGAAGATCGGCACGCAGGCCACCGCGACCAGCGCCATCACCGGCAGGTCGAAGTCGAGCACGCCCGGAGCGACCGCCACCGGCACGGGCGAGATCAGCCCCGCCAGGCCGAGCACGATCAGCAGGTTCGCGATGTTGGAGCCGACCGCGTTGCCCGCCGCGATCTCCCGCTCGCCGCGCATCGCCGCCATCACCGAGGTGGCGACCTCGGGCAGCGAGGTGCCGGCGGCGACGATGGTGAGGCCGATGACCAGCTCGCTGACGCCCAAGGCGCGGGCGAAGCTGGTCGCCGCGTCGACCAGGAAGCGCGAGCCGACGACCAGCAGCGCCAGGCCGGCGATCGCGAAGAGGGCGTTGCGCCAGCCGGGGCCTGCCCCGGCCACGGCCGTCGGCGAGGCCTCGGCCGCGGCCTGCCGGCCCTGGTAGATCGCGACGACGGTGTAGACGATCGCGCCCGCGAACAGCAGGACGCCGTCGAGCCGGCCGATCGACCCGTCCCAGGCGAGGCCCAGCACGATCAGCGACACGGCCACCATCACCCGGGTGTCGAACTCGACGAGGCCACGCGAGACGACCAGCGGCGCGACGACCGCCGACAGCCCGAGGACGACGAGGATGTTGAAGATGTTGCTGCCGACCACGTTGCCGACGGCGAGGTCGGCGCTGCCCTTGGCGGCCGAGAGCAGCGTCACGGCCACCTCGGGCGAGCTGGTGCCCCAGGCGACGACGGTCAGCCCGATCACCAGAGGCGAGACGCCGAACGCGATCGCCAGCCGCGAGGCGCCGCGCACCAGGAGGTCGGCGCCGCCGATCAGCAGCGCCACGCCGAGCAGGAAAAGGATCAGGTCGGTCACGCTCCCGAGCATAACCGCGGGGCGAACGGACGCGGGCGGCACCCGCCAGGGCGCCGCCCGCTCGGAGGATTCCGTTGGTACCTCTTGGTTCGTGCTCTTAGCGGGTGACCTCCTCGACGACCACGGCGGGAGTGCCGCTGCGGGTGGCGAGCCGCACCGAGGTGCCACCCGGTTGCACGTCGCGCTCGAGCAGCCCGATCACGGGGTAGCGCTCGCGCAGGCCGCGGGCGAACGCGGCCGGCACCGAGTCGCGCCGCTCGCGCACCAGGGCGTCGAGTTCCGGCACGCCGCTGGCCGAAACCACGATCCACGTGCGGCCGGCGGCGCCGGCGGGATCGAGCCTCAGCAGCGTCGTGCGCGGCAGGCTCGCGTCCTGCGCGGACCGCACGTCGGGCCACGCGAGGCGGAACGAGCCGTCGCTCTCCTCGGTGATCAGGTACAGGTGGCTCGGCCTCCGCAGCTCGACCTTGAGCGATTCGCCGCTCGCGTCGAACCCCGGGATGAGCTGCGTTCCGGCCGCCGTCTCGGAGCCCAGGGTGTACCGGAAGTCCACCCTGTCCCCAGCGTGGGCGCTGCCTGCCGCCAGCAGCGGCATCAGCATCAACGGGCCCAGCTTTCGGAGCATGTCTCTCCTCTCATCGGCTGCGGCGGAGCTGCCGCGCCGTCGTGGGAAGCAGGACACGCCCGGCCCCTCGCGCCCTGTGACGCAGCGCACAGGGACAGCACTGGAAGTGAGACCCGTCACCCCCCGGTGCCGTGCCAGAATCCCCGGCCATGGACCTGCCGCGCGCTTCGTGCCCGACCTGTGCGGGCCGGATCGAGGAGGGCCAGCGCGTCTGCCACGCCTGCGGTTCGCTGCGGCCCGACGCGGTCGCGAGCGAAGACGAGGAGCGGGCGAGCCTCGCCGAGCTGCGTCAGGCGATGCAGTCCGCGATGGCCCAGGCGGAGTTGCAGAAGCAGCCGACGCCTCCCGTGCGCGACCGCTTCCTGCGCCACGCCCCGGTGCCGCGCCACACCGGCGCCCTTCTCGACGAGGCGATGCTGTGCCAGAGCTTCTTCGAGGAGGCGCTCGCCGCCGACACCACCGCGCCACGCGAGCGCTTCAAGGCGCTGCTGACGCGCCTCGAGCTCAACGCGGTCGACGAGCCCGAGCTTCGTGCCAAGCTCGAGGTGCTGCGCGCCCGCCTGCGCGAGCACGAGGCCGTGGTCGCCCGCAACGATCGCAACACGACGATCGGCATCCTGATGGCGCTCGGGCTGCTGGTCCTGCTCGCCTTGTTGCTGCTGCGCGGCGCGGCCGCCCTGTTCGGCTAGTTCGATTCGAAGGAGAACGAGGATGACGATCGCCGAGATGCTGCTGCCCGAGTTCGACCAGGAAGCGGCGACCACCCGCAAGTACCTGGAGCGGGTGCCCGAGGCCCACGCGGCGTGGTCCCCGCACCCGAAGTCGATGCCGCTCGACCGGCTCGCCGGCCACGTCGCGGAGCTGCCGGTGTGGGCCGTGATGACGATGAAGCAGACCGAGCTCGACCTCGCCCCGAAGGACGGGCCGAAGTACGAGTCCTTCCGCTCGGCGAAGCCGGCGGACCTGCTGCGCACCTTCGACGAGCACGTGAAGAACGGGCGCGCCGCGATCGCCGCCGCGAGCGACGCCGACTTCTTCGTGCCGTGGACGCTCAAGGGCGGCGACGTCGCCTACTTCACGCTGCCGCGGGCGGTCGTGATGCGCACGTTCGTGCTCAGCCACCTGATCCACCACCGCGCCCAGCTCGGCGTCTACCTGCGCATGAAGGACGTGCCGGTGCCTGCGACCTACGGGCCGTCTGCCGACGAGAGCTCGATGTAGCGACGAAGACGGAGGCGGGTCCGGGCTGACCCCGGCAGGAGGACGCGATGGAGAATCTCGCCGACTTCGCGCGACGCGGCATCCTGGAAGTGACGCGGGAGCGCGCGCCGATGCCGCGGCCGGCCGGCTGCCGGCTGGTGACGGGGCTGAGCCCGGCCGGCCTCGCGGCTGCGGCCGGCATCGCGATCCGCGACTTCCTGGTCGAGATGAACGGGGAGGCGGCCGCCGAGCTGCTGGACCTCGAGTCCTACGGCCCGGGGCCCCGGAGCTACACCTTCTACGCCCGGGCCCGCCACGAACGGGTCGTGGTCCGCACGACGGGCCTGGACCCGGGCATGGAGCTGGCGCCGACACCGGAAGCGATCCGCGCGAGCTACGACCCGCGGCAGCCCCGCTTCGAGGCGCTGCTGGAGCTGTGGCGCTCGCGCGACTGGGCCAACACCGCCCGCCTGGCCGAGGCCACGCTCCAGGCGCAGCGATCGCGGGCCACGCCGGCGCTGGCCCTGCTCGCCGCTGCGCTGGTGGAGAGCGGACGGGTCGAGGAGGGCGGCCGGCTCGCCGAAGAGTACCTGCGCGACCACGCCCGCAAGTGGACGATGGACTTCACGGCGGTCGCCCTGCACGCCCAGGGCGTGGCCGCCGCCGCTCGCGGCGACCGCGACGCGGCCGTGGGGCTGTGGGAGACCGCGTGGGACCACGAGCCGCTGGAGCGCACGGCGCAGGCGCTGGAGAAGGCCACGGGCCGGCGGCCTCCCACGGCTGTCCCGCCATGGCCGGGCCGGCGCTTCCCGATCGACTACCGGCTGCCACTGCTGGAGTCCGCCCAGCCCGGGCAGGCGAGCCTCGGCGACGCGCTGTCCGCCACCCCCGAGGGGGCCCTTTTCGTCGTCTGCCTTCTGTGCAACTACCGCGTCAATGGTCCCTACGCCCGCTTCCTGTTCCGCTGGTCGGCCTGGGCGCCGCATTTCGCGGGGCGGCTGGCAGGGCTCCACGTGATCACCGAGCAGGCGGAGCGCCCCGCCGGCCGCGAGTCGCTGTTCCAGGTCGAGAGCGAGGCTCGGGCCGCGGGCTTGCCGATGACCCTGCTGCTCGACGCGACCGGCGCCGTCTCGGCCGCCGTCGAGCCGCCGTCGAGTCCCAACGTCCTGGCGCTCGACCGCGAGGGCCGGGTCGAGCACCAGGGCCTGCTCGACGGTGTGGAGCTGTGGAACGCGCTGGCCGGCCTCGAGCAGCGCGCCTGAACCGCGTCCCGCTGCTCGAGCGCGCGGGACTCGCCTACCTGGGGCGGCTCGCGCGCGGACGGACGCTGCCGCCCGCGGCCGACCCCGTGCACGTGCTGAACCCCGACGAACAGCGCGAGCTGCGACGGGTCGAGCGCGGCGCGATCGCCCGCGCCGCGCTCGCCGGGGCCGTCTCGGCGCTGTGTGGAGTCGGCATCGTCACCTGGGTCGCTCGGCTGCGCGGCGCGGAACCGGAGCCGCTCGGCGACGCCGCGCAGTTCGCGGCGTGGACGCTGGCGATGACCTGGGTCGCCGCGATCTGCGCGCTCGAGATCGCGTACGTGTACCGCGACGCGCTGCGCTCCGTCCACGCCCTGTCGCGTGCGGCGGGCCTCGACCCGCTCGCCGCGGAGCCCGTCGCCTCGGCCCTGGTGCGCGCCGCGCTGGAACTGCCCTGCGATACGGGCCCCGCCCACGGCGTCGACCCCGGCCGCGAGTCGTCGCGGCTGCGGGTCGTGGTCGCTTCGCTGCTCTACAAGGCCAAGATCGCGCTGACCACGGTGCTGCTCAAGGTGGCGGTGCGCCGGGTGCTCGGCCGCGCCGTGGTGCGCGTCGCGCTGGAGCTGGTCGCGGTGCCGGTGGCCGCCGCGTGGAACGGCTGGGTCGCGTGGCGGGTGATGCGCGAGGCGCGGGTGCGGGCGATGGGGCCCTCGTTCGCGCGGGAGGTCGCGGCCGCCCTGGCCGGCCTCGACCCCGCGCCGTTGGCCCGCGACGCCGCGCGGCGCGCGGTCGCCTGCGCCATCGTGCGCACCCGCGAGCTGCATCCGAACCAGGCGGCGCTGCTCGCCGAGCTGGGAGGCGCCGAAGCCGGGCCGCCTGCGCTCGACGATCCCGCCGCGCTGCTCGCGGCTCTGCCGCTGCTGCCCGAGGCCGGCCGGCACCAGGTCCTGGCGCTGCTGGCGGCCGCGACCGTGATCGACGGCCGGCTCACCCGCGGGGAGCGCCGGCTGTGGCGTGACGCCTGTGCCGCGAGCGGTCTGCCCGCGACCCACGAGGACCTCGACGCGCTGCGCGAGGCGTTCGTGGAGGGCCGCCCGCGCCTGCCTTCCGCTCTGCGCGCAGCCTGGGCCTGACTCAGTTCGCGCCCGGGCGCGCGCGGGCGAGATCGGCGAGCAGTGCTCCGGCGTCGACGGGCGCCCCGAGAAACTCCCGCAGCACGTCCGCCGCCGGCCGCGCACGCCCGAAGCGCAGGAGCTCCCGGGACAGCCAGGCGTAGAGTCCGGGATCTTCGCCGCGCAGAGCGCCCCCGCCCCGCACGGCGCGCACCCGCGCGCGCAGGGCGGCGGTGACGAAGGCGCCGGCCGCGTAGTTCGCCATGTACCCGGGCGACTCGACGAGCTGGCCACGCAGCGCCCACCACGAGATCTCCGGGTGCGGCGCGATCTGCAGGTACTCGTGGGTGATCGCCGTCCACACGGCGTTCGGGTCGGACTCGGGGGCGCGGTGCATCCGCAGCTCGAACAGCGCCCACGCCACGTCGAGCACCACGCCGGCGTAGCGGGCGCGGATGCCGTCGGCGACGGTGACCTCCACGTCCAGCCAGCGCCGCTGCCACGCCGGTTCGTAGGCCTCGTGGGCGAGCAGGTCGCCGACGCCTTCGGTGAACGGGTCCGAGTCGGGCCAGTCGCGGAACGCCGGGCGCTCCGCGAAGGTGGCGACGACGTGCAGCCCGTGCCCGGTCTCGTGCAGCAGCTCGACCAGGTTGTCGAAGCCGCCCTCCGCGTAGGTCGCGAACACCCAGGCTTCGGGCCGCTCGCGCGAGCCGTAGGTGGTGAACGCGACCGGCGTCTTGCCGGGGCGCGGGTCGAGGTCGTAGCGGATGCCGATCGCGTCCGGCTTCGCCCCCAGTGCCGCGTGGTACGCGTCGTTGATCGCCCGCAGCCGGCCGTGCGGCACGGACGGCGACAGCGTGCGGCTGGCGTGGCCCGCCGCGTGCCACCAGTCCCACGGCTCTCCGGGCACGGCGACGTGGTCGCGCCAGGCTTCGAGCAGGCGCAGCAGCCACGCCTCCATCGTCACCGGCTCGACGCCGAGGCCGCGGATGCCGGCGTCTGCCGGCGAACCGCGCTCGCGCCAGGCGCGCGCCGACTCCGGCAGCAGCCGGCGCCACGGGCTCGCGGCGCTTGCGTCGCCGTTGACGGCGCGCCACAGCGGCGCCAGGGCGAAGAACAGCCGGCGACGACGCTCGCGGTCGTCCTCGCGCGCGAGGCGGCCGAGGATCGTCAGCCGGTCGAGCGTCTCGCCCTCGAAGGGCAGCGCCGCGGCGGCCTGGCCGAACGCCGCGTACAGCGCTTCCCGCGCGCCGTCGCCGTCCGCCGCAACGGGGGCGCCCACCACCTCCCGCATGACGGCGAGCGCGGCCGCGTCGCTCGCCGACACGTCGCCCACGCGCTCGAGCAGCACACTCACGGCGCCGCGCGCTGCGTCCCGCCGCTCGCAGAGGCGCGTGAGCAGCGCGCCGTCGAGGTCGGCCGCCGCTCCGCGGGCCGCGGTCACGTCGCAGCGGTCGCCGAGCGTGCGCCAGTCGCGGAACGCGCGCTCGGCGTCGACCAGCCCGCCGCTGCCCGCCCCCGCGCCGAGCGCGGCACCCAGCAGCCCGAGGCCGGCGAGCAGGCGGCGACGGCTCACAGCGTCTCGCGCAGGGCCAGCAGCTCGTCGACGGTGACCAGCCGGAAGTCGCGGGCGCGCAGGGCGTCGACGACCGCGGGGATCGCGTCGCGGGAGGGCTTGCGGTACCAGGGGTGGAGCAGGACGATCGAGCCCGGCTTCGCGTGCTCCGCCACGTGCTCCGCGATGCGGGCGGGGTCCTCGCGCACGCCGCGCCACGAGTCCGGCTCCACGTCCCAGGTCACGCTGGTACGGCCCGTGCGCTGCAGGACCCAGGGCAGGACGACCAGCTTGTAGCCGTTCGGCGGGCGGAAGCGGATCGGGCCCGCGAAGCCCGCCGCGCGGATCGCGCGGTCGGTGTCGTCCAGCTCACGGCGCACGAACGACGGCGACTTCGCGACCATCACCCGGTGCGACCAGGAGTGGTTGCCGACCTGGTGACCCGCGGCCACGATCTTGCGCAGCGCCTCGGGCGAGCGTTGCACCTGCTCGCCGACGACGAAGAACGTCGCCTTCGCGCCGCGGGCCGCCAGCGGCTCGAGGATCGCGTCGACGGCGCCCGCCGTCGGCCCGTCGTCGAAGGTGAGAGCGACGACGCGCTCGGCGGTGTCCACCCGGTGCACGAGGCGGCCGAAGACCTGGACCGTGCGCGAGCGCGCCAGCAGCCGCAGTCCGTGCAGGGCGAGGGCGGCCAGGGCGACGAGCAGCAGCGCCGCGGCGGCGCGCCGCGCGAGGCGGCTCACCTCTTCTTCGTGTCGTCGTCGTCGCGGACGTAGACGACGCCCGACTGGCTGAGCAGCGTCTTCAGCTCGTCTTCGGGCACTGCCTCGCGGACCGAGACCTTGAACGCTTCCCCGTAGAAGAGCTTGGCGTTGAGGCTGTCGGCCGTGGCGTGGATGCGCACGTAGGTGCGGGCCACGGTCCGGTCGGCGACCACCGTGATCTCGCGCCCGCTCCAGCGGACCGCCTGCACTTCCGGCAGCTTGCCCACCTTGCCCGCGAACCAGCGGACGAGGCGCAGGTCGCGGTTGCGGAAGCGGCGCCAGCCGAAGGCAGCCAGCACGGACACGAAGATCACGAACGGAACGTCGATGCCGCCTTGCGCCAGCGTGTAGCCGGCGAACGCCATCAGCGCCAGCGCCATCCCGATCGGGGCCTTCCAGCCGCCGGGCAGGTCGCCGAGGCCCGCGAAGGCCTGCTCCAGCCGGTCGCGCAGCGGTACCTGGGTGGAGATCCCGCTCTCGACCTCCTTGGCGACCCCGCGCAAGTCGAGCGCCAGGTCGCGCGCGGTCGGATAGCGGTCGGCGGCCCGCTTGCGCAGGCAGCGGGTGATCACCCGCTGCACGCCGGCGTGCACGTTGGCCCGCACCTGGGTCACCGGCCGCGTCTCCTCGAAGGCGATCGCGTGCAGCGTGTCGAGCGCCGTCGCGCCGGCGAACGGGAGCTGGCCGGTCACCATCTCGTAGAGCACGACGCCGAGCGAGAAGATGTCGGAGCGGTGGTCGACGGCCTGGCCGCGCGCCTGCTCCGGGCTCATGTAGCGCAGCGTGCCCATCACCACGCCGACCTGGGTGCGGGCGATCGTCTCCATGTGCGAGAGGTCGTCGCCGGAGGGCGCGGTGGTACCGACGTCGGTCACGTCCTGCAGCTTGGCGAGGCCGAAGTCGAGGATCTTGGCGTGTCCCTCGGGCGTCACCATGATGTTGTCAGCCTTGACGTCGCGGTGCACGATGCCGGCCTCGTGGGCCTTGCCGAGTCCCTCCGCGACCTGGGCCGTCACCTCGAGCGCACCCAGCAGGTCCAGCTCGCGGCCCTTGACCAGCGCCCGCACCGTCTTGCCCTCGACCAGCTCCATCGCGATGAAGACGACGTCGTCGACCTCGTCGACGTCGTAGACCTGGGCGATCGCGGGGTGGTTGACGGCGCAGGCCGCGCGGGCCTCGGTCATGAAGCGGCGGCGGCGCTCCGCGTCTTCGCTCCACTCGCGCGGCAGGACCTTGAGCGCGACCGCGCGGCCGAGGCGGGTGTCGCGGGCGCGGTACACCACGCCCATGCCGCCCTTCCCGAGGTCGGCTTCGATCTGGTAGTGCTTGAGGGTGCGGCCGATCATGGGGCCGCGCCATCCTACTTGGCGGCGGACAGCGAGTCGAGCGCCAGGTGAACGAGGGCCCGTACGCCGACGGGCAGCGCCGCTTCGTCGACGTAGAAGCGCGGCGAGTGGTTGGGCTCGGGGACACGCCCGACCGGGTTGACGCCGAGGAACGCGAACAGGCCCGGCACCTTCTCCTGGTAGTAGGAGAAGTCCTCGGCGGTCGTGGTCTGGCGCACGTTTGGGTCCGCCAGCGCCCCGCCCACGCGCTGCAGCGTCTCGGACATCTTCGCGGCCAGCGCCGGGTCGTTCCAGGTCACCGGGTTGGGGCCGTACCAGCTCACGGCGGCCGTGCTGCCGGCGGCGGCGGCCACCGCCTCGGCGCGGCGGCCGATCGCCGCCTTGATCTGCTCGCGCATCTTCGCGTCGAAGGTGCGCACGGTGCCCGACATCACGACCTCCTCGGGCACGATGTTGGGGCGGTTGCCGGCCTGGAAGCTGCCGACCGTGACGATCGCGGGCGAGGCCGTGGGATCGATCTCGCGCGAGACGATCGCCTGCAGCGAGAGCACGAGTTCCGCGCCGGCGACGATCGGGTCGACGCCCGACCAGGGCATCGCGCCGTGGGTCTGGCGACCGCGCAGGCGGATCTCGAACATGTCGGACGAGGCCATGATGCCGCCCGCGCGCCAGCCGAGGGTGCCGGTCGGCATCGGGAACACGTGCAGCCCGAACACCGCCTCGACCTTCGGGTCGTCGAGGGCGCCCTCGCGCACCATCAGCTCGGCGCCCCCCTCTTCGCCCGGCGGCAGGCCCTCCTCCGCGGGCTGGAACAGGAACACGACGGTGCCCGGCAGGCTCGCGCGCATGCCCGCCAGCACCTCGGCCGCGCCCATCAGCATCGAGACGTGGGCGTCGTGGCCGCAGGCGTGCATCACGCCGACCTCGCGGCCGCCCCACTCGGCGCGGACCGTGGACTTGAAGGGCAGGTCGAGCTCCTCGGTCACCGGCAGCGCGTCCATGTCGGCGCGCAGCGCGACGACGGGCCCGGGCCGGCCGCCCTTCAGCACGCCCTTGAGCCCGGTCTTCGCGAGCGGCGTGACCTCGATGCCGAGCGCCTTCAGGTGGGCGGCGACCTTCGCGGACGTGCGCGTCTCGCGGTTGCCCAGCTCCGGGTTCTGGTGCAGGTCGCGCCGCCACTCGACGAGCTTCTCGCCGAGGGCGGCCGTGCGGCGGTCGGCTTCCGCGCGCAGCGCCGCGGGGTCGGAGGCGGTGGCGAGCGGTGCGGCAGGGGCGAGGAGCAGGACGAGGGCGAGCATGCGATTCATGGGCGAAGGGGAACACGGGAAGAGGTCCCGCCGCAAGCGCCTAGAATCCGCTCTCCCATGAATCCCCTCCTCGCCGACCTGTCCCTCGCCCGCCGCGTCGAGCGCGCCGAGATCGAGTTCTGCGCCGTGGGCGGCGCCCGCGCGGCCCGACTCGACCGCCTCGAGATCGGCGGCGGCGCCGCGCTCTGCTCCGCCCCGGGCTCGCCTCTCAACAAGGTGCTCGGCCTCGGCCTGCACGGCCCGGTGTCGGACGCCGACCTCGACCGGCTCGCCGCGTTCTACGCCGCGCGCAACGAGCCCGCCCAGGTGGAGCTGTGCCCGCTGGCCGCCCCCGACCTGCCGGCACGACTGGTGGCCCGCGGCTTCGTCCCGCAGGGCTTCGAGAACGAGCTGGGTCGAGGACTGGCGGGGCCCGTTCGCGAAGGACTTCCGACCGGCGTCGCGGTCGCGCGAGCGGCCGACGACGAGGAGTGGCTGAGCGTCGTCGCCGCGGGCTTCGCGGCGGCCGAGGCGCACGTCACCGGCAGCGCCGGGCCGGAAGCCCCGATGGACCCGGCGGCGCTGCGCGAGGTGATGGCCTCGTTCGTGCACCCGGACATCGTGCGCTACGTCGCGCGCGTCGACGGGGAGCCCGCGGGTGGCGGCGCGGCCTGGGAGCGCGACGGCGTGCTCGGCATCTTCGGCACCGCCACGCTTCCCGCCTTCCGCCGCCGCGGCGTGCAGCGCGCGATCAACCTCGCGGCGCTGGCCGACGCCTCGCCCGCGGCCGAGCTGGCGATCGCGACCACCGCGCCGGGCAGCACCTCGCAGCGCACGTTCGAGCGGATGGGCTTCCGCGTGCTCTACACGCGGGCGATCTTCGTGCGCCCGCCGGACGCCGCGTGAGGCCCGACCTCACCGCGCTCGAGACGCGGCGGCTGCGGCTGCGCCGGCTCTGCGAGGACGACCACGCGTTCCTGATCGACCTGCTCAACCAGCCGTCGTTCGTGCGCTTCATCGGCGACCGCGGCGTGCGCACCGCGGAGCAGGCGAAGAGGTACGTGCGCGACGGCCCGGCGGCGAGCTACGAGCGCCACGGCTTCGGGCTGCTGTGCGTGGAACTGAAGCGCGTCGGCACGCCGATCGGCATCTGCGGACTGCTCCGGCGCGACGTTCTCGAGGACCCGGACGTCGGCTTCGCGTTCCTGCCGGACCACTGGGGCCGCGGCTACGCGCGGGAGGCGGCGCAGGCGGTGCTGGACGCGGCGCGCGAGCGGCTCGGCCTGGAGCGGGTGGCGGCGATCACCAGCCTCGACAACGCGGCCTCGATCCGGCTGCTCGAGGCGCTCGGCTTCGGCGAGCGCGGCCGCGTCACGCTCGCCGCGGGCGAGCCGGAGCTGCGGCTCTTCGTCCGCGAGCTCGACGCGCGCGCTGGCTAGCGGGAGGGCTCCGGCGCCACGGCGTCGAGGGCGGCGGGCGCCGTCGGAGCAGCGGCCTCGGCCCGCGGCACCAGCCGCGGCGGGATCACCAGCGGCTCCGCCATCACCGGCACCCGCCGCATCGGGATGTTCAGGCTGCGGCCGGCGCGCAGGAACGAGCTGCGCATTCCGTTGGCGCGCTTGATCGCGGTGGCCGACACTCCGTAGCGGCGGGCGATCGTCGACAGCGTCTCGCCGCCGCGGATGCGGTGGCGGATCGAGGGCGGCGGCAGCACGCCCTGGGCGACGAGCTGCGCGTGGTTGAGCCGCGCGCAGTCCTGCGCGACCGGATTCCAGAAGCGCACGTGCAGGTGGTTCTGGTGGCGCCGCTCGTGCTGCAGGATCGCGTCCTGGCCGTTGCGGTGGCGGCCGACCAGCTCGTCGAGCCAGTCGGGGTCTTCGCCTTTTTCGCGGGCATGGGCGAGCAGCGCGCGGATCAGCGTGCGGTCGAGGAAGATGCGCTCGACGTCCGTCTCCGTCACCAGCGTCTTGACCAGCGCCCAGGTGCGCGGGACGTCCAGCGTCCGGGGCGTCGCGGCGCGGAAGTCGTCCAGCTCGCCCGCCGCGTGGAACAGGCCGAGGTCGACGTCGCGCCCGCTCTGGTGCGACTTGTGGCGGTTGAGGCGTCCGCCGTCGCGGCGGCTGATGTCGCCGACCACGAGCCGCGGCGAGTCGGGGAACTGGCGCTGCACGGACTCGATGGCGATCCGCAGGTAGTCGATCGTCTCCTGCGTGCCGTACGTCTCGACGGGGTTGCGGATCGTCCAGAACGGGCCCTCGGGCATCGCCACCGGGTTGACCAGCAGCCCGGCGTCGGGCGAGCCGATCGAGAGCGAGACGGCCGCAGCCGCCACGGGGTCGCGGGGCGCGTCGAGCTCCGGCTCGGGGCCGATCGCGTCGCCCTGCGGCAGCCCGGGCTCGACCTCGACCGCGCTCACGGCTTCCGTGGGTGCCGTGGCAACGGGGCAACTGACGGGGACGGGCGGCGGCAGGTCGGGCCCGCTGGCCGCGACCGGCACGGCGGCCAGCCCGAGGAGGAGCGACGAGAGGCGGACGATGCGCATGAAGACGGAATTGTGGCGCATCGCCCGCCCGGTTTCGAGAGGGGTCCGGATTTTTCGAAGCCCCGGCTCGTCCCTACTTCGCCGTCTTCCTCCACTCCTCCTCGGAGAGCCGGGGCAGGCCGAGCGCGGCGAGCCCCTTCGCTTCGGCCTCGAAGCGGGCGCGCGCCGCGTCGAGTTCCGCCAGCAGCGCCTCGCGGCGGTCGAGCTGGCTCTGCGTCGGCCGGCCCTCGTTGCCGTTGACGTTGCCGTAGAGCACGCCCAGCTCCTCGCGCAGCTTCTCCTCGCCGGAGATGCCCTCGCCCTCCTGGGTGGCCACCAGCGCCACCCGCTGCGCCTCCATCGACGCGGCCAGCGCGTCGAGCTTGCGGCGCCTGGCGTCGCCCGCCTTCAGCGCCGCCGCCGCGGCTCGGGCCTGGTCGCGCACGTGGGTGATCTCGGCGACCAGGTGGGTCAGCCGCTCCACGTCGGCGAACAGCTTCCAGACCGTCTCCTGCTGCAGCTTGCGGTCCGCCTCCGGATAGCTCACCCGCGGGTCGGGCACGAGCGTGACCTTCGACTCGTACACGTCCTTGTTGCGGATCAGCTTGACCGTGTACTCGCCTTCGGGCACGCGGGGCCCGAAGAAGGCGCCGCCCGCGAAGATGATCCCGGCGCCCGGCGCGAACTTCGGCGGGTGCGGCCGCATCGACCACTCGACGCGGTTGAGGCCGCGCCGCTTGCCGCCGGGGATCGTCGAGAGCAGCTTGCCGGCGGGGTCGTGGACCTCCACCTTGAGGTCGCCGACGATGTGGCGCTTCTTCAGGTAGTAGGTGATCCAGGCGACCTCGCCGACCGAGCGCCCGGCGTACTCGTTGTCGCCGTTCTGGTCACCGCCGGAGAGCAGCGAACCGGGGATCAGCCGCACGCCAGCTCGCGACGGCAGCAGGGCGGCGTCGGCGTTCAGCATCGCCGGGGTCAGCGCCCGCAGCGGCGTCAGGTCGTCGAGGATGTAGATGCCGCGGCCGTGGGTGCCGACGATCAGGTCGCCTTCGCGCGGGTGGATCTGCAGGTCGTGCACGGGCGTGATGGGCAGGCCGGCGTTGAACGCGGCCCACGCCTTGCCCCCGTCGAGGCTGACGAACAGGCCGGTGTCGGTGCCCAGGAACAGCAGCTCCGGGTTGACGAGGTCCTGGCGCACGACGTGGGCGAAGCCCCTCAGCTCGGGCGTGACCAGCGACGTCCACGTCTTCCCGTAGTCGGTCGTGCGGAACACCCAGGGCCGGGTGTCGCCGCGCCAGTGGCCGTCGAAGGTGGCGAACGCGGTCGCGGCGTCGTGCGGCGAGGCCTCGACCTCGGAGACCCAGGTGCCCTTCGGCACGTCCGGCACGTTGGGCGCGACGTTGGTCCAGGTCTTGCCGCCGTCGCGGGTCACCTGCAGGTTGCCGTCGTCGGTGCCGACCCAGATCACGCTCGCGTCCTTCGGCGACTCGGCGATCGTGTAGATCGTCGTGTGGTTCTCGGCCGTCGAGTTGTCGATCGTGAGGCCACCCGACTGCTTCTGGCGCTGCTTCTTCGGGTCGTTGGTCGTCAGGTCACCCGACAGCCGTTCCCAGCTCTCGCCGCGGTCCGTCGTGCGGAACAGCATCTGGGCGCCGAAGTAGAGCGCGCCGGTGTTGCGCGAGATGTGCATCGGCGCGTTCCAGTTGAAGCGGAACTTCGGCTCGCCCTTGCGCGGCGACGGCTTGATGTCCTTCATCTCGCCGGTGCGCTTGTCGATGCGGAACACGTTGCCGCCCTGGTACTCGGCGTAGACGACGTCTTCGTCCTTCGGGTCGACCAGCACCCAGAAGCCGTCGCCGCCCAGCAGCGAGTCCCAGTGCTTGTTGAGGATGCCGCCGCCCTTGCGGGTCGGGCCCCACCACGAGCTGTTGTCCTGCATGCCGCCGTACACGTTGTACGGGAAGGCCATGTCGTAGCTCACGTGGTAGAACTGCGACAGCGGCAGGGTGCCGACGAACAGCCAGCGGTTGCCGCGGTTCCAGGTGTGGTACAGCCCGCCGTCGGTGCCGATCAGCAGCGTCTCCGGGTTCGAGGGGTGGACCCAGATCGCGTGCACGTCGGGGTGGTAGCTGCCGCCCAGCGAGGTCCAGGTCTTCCCCGCGTCGTCCGTCACCGCCATCAGCGTGCCGCCCTTGTAGACGCGGTCGAGGTGCTTCGGGTCGGCGACCAGGTGCGAGAAGTAGAAGGGCCGATTGCCGGTGACGGCCGCCTGCGACTGCAGCGTCCAGCTCTCGCCGAGGTCGTCCGAGCGGTAGAAGCCCGAGGTCCTGGCCTCGACCGTCGCGTAGACGACCGCGGGGCGCACGGGCGAGACCGCGATCGCGATGCGGCCGAGGTCGCCCTCGGGCAGGCCCTTCGTGATCTCGCGCCAGGTCGAGCCGCCGTCGGTCGACTTGTAGAGGCCGCTCTTCGGCCCGCCGGAGGTGAAGAAGTCCGCGCTGCGGCGGAACTGCCACATCGCCGCGTAGACGATGCGGCCGTCCTGGGGGTCGACCGCGAGGTCCGCGCAGCCGGTGTCGTCCGCGACCGACAGCGTCTTCTCCCAGGTCTTGCCGCCGTCCTTCGTGCGGTACACGCCGCGGTCCGGGTGGTCGTCGAAGAGGTGGCCGAGCGCACAGACGAAGACCGTGTCCGACGACTGCGGCGAGACCTCGATCTTCGCGATGCGCTCGGTGTGCTCGAGGCCGACGCGGGTCCAGTTGTCGCCGCCGTCGGTCGACTTGTAGACGCCGTCGCCTCCGGACACCGAGTTGCGCACCCATGGCTCGCCGGTGCCGATCCAGACCGTCTTCGGCTCCTTCGGGTCGACGCGCAGCGCGCCGATCGCCATCGCGTGCCTGTCCGAGACGGGCTTGAACGTCAACCCGCCGTCGACCGACTTGAACACGCCGCCGGCGGCCGAGCCCACGTAGACGGTGAGCTTGTCGCCCGGCACGACGTCGAGCGAGGAGATGCGGCCGCTCATCGCGGCGGGGCCGATCGGCCGCGCCTCGAGGCCGCCGAAGAGGTCGGCGTCGACCTTGACGTCCTGCGCCCCGGCCGCGAGGGCCGAGGCGCAGGCGAGAGCAGCGGCGAGCAGCGTCGGGCGCGCGCTCATCGCGGGCCTACTTCGCCGCCGGGGCCGGCGCGTCCTTCTTGGCGGGCATCGCGAAGCGGGCGTCGTCGATGTCCACGTCGAGCTCGATCTTGTCGATCGTGATCTTCTGCCGCATCGGGCTTCCCTTCGGCCCGCCCTCGAACGCGTGCGGCATCACCAGGCCACCGACCTCCTTGTAGTCCGAGATCGTCTGCTCCGTCTCCATCTCCGTGCCGCGGATCTTGCGCTTGCCCTCGCCGCGGATCTCCAGGTAGGCGTCGGCATCGAGGAACACGTACCGCACGTCGCCGCCCTTCATCGTGATCTTCAGCTTCCAGGCGTCGGTGCCTTCGACCTTCTCCTTGCCGACCAGCTCGACCGCGTGGCCCTTGGCCTTCCAGTCGACCAGCGGGCCGTCGATGTCGGCCTGCTCCTCGGCGTCCTTGATGTCGTCGGGCGACATCGGCTCGGGGTTGGGGTTGCCCTGGAACGGCATGATCTGCCAGCCGCCCTTGCCGTCGAAGGCCTGGCTGCCGGTCATGCCCTGGATCGTGAAGTCCATCCGCATCTTGGTGGGGCGCTTGAACTCCATCACCACCGGCGCCTCGAGGCCGGGGCCCACCGTCATCCGCCCGGTCAGGCGCACGGTCTTGACGGCCTTGATCTTGTCCGCGCCGCCGCGGGCCTCGAGATTCTTCGCGAGGATCTCGTCGAGGGTCTGGGCGGAGGCGGGGGCGAGCAGCGCGGCGCCGGCGAGGGCCAGCAGGGCCTTGCGAAGCATGGACGGTTCTCCTTCTCTTCTGGGAGCGACGTGGGAAGCGGGCGGCACAGGGGATGACCCGCCGGAAGATACGACGAATCCGCCGTAAAGTTGCGTGCGAACGCGGAATCGCCCCCTTCATGCGCCCTCCCCTGCCCGCGGCGGACACGCTCGTCGAGGCGCTTCACGCGCGCAGCCTGGACACGCCGGAGCGGCTGGCCTTCGCCGTGGACGGTGCGGCGCTCTCCTTCGGCGCGCTCGCCGCGGACGCGCGCCGCGGCGCCGCGGGCCTCGCTGCCCGCGGCCTCGCTCCCGGCGACCTCTGCGCGCTGGCGCTGCCGACGGGCCTCGATTTCCTGCGCACGCTGTTCGCGGCGCAGTGGCTCGGCGCCGTGCCGGTCGCCCTCAACCCGGGCCTGCCCCCGGCGCTGACGGCCGCGCGCGCGCGGCACCTGGGCGCCCGCTGCGTGGTCGCGGACTCCGCGGGCGCCGCGGCCCTGGCGGCGCAGGGCGTGGCGGCCCTGGAAGCGGGCTCGCTGGCAGGCTCCGCCGCCGGGCCTCCGCGCCCCGGGCCCGCCGCCTACGTGCAGCTCACCTCCGGCACGACGGGCGAGCCGCGCGGCGCGGTGGTCGGCCAGGCCGCGCTGATGGCGTCGCTGCGCGTCAGCCACGAGTGGCTGGAACTGACCGACGCCGACGTGTTCGCGGGCTGGGTGCCACTGCACCACGACCTCGGCCTGGTGCGCTTCGCATTCCAGCCGGTGCTGTCGGGCCGGCCCGTCCACCTGGTCGCGCCGTCGCTCGCCCGCCTGCGCCAGTGGCTCGAGTGCGCGAGCGCCGTCGCCGCCACGATCACCGCCGCCCCCGACTTCGTCTACCGCCTCGCGGCGCGCGTCGTGGACCCGGCGGGCCTCGACCTGTCGCGGCTGCGGATCGCGACCAGCGGCGGCGAGCCCGTGCGCGCCAGCACGATCGCGGCCTTCGAATCGCGCTTCGGGCTGCCGGGGCGGGTGCGGCCCGCGTACGGCCTTGCGGAGGCGACGCTCGGCGTCGCGGCCGTGCGTCCCGGCGAGCCGCTCGGGCTCGACGAGGCGGGCCGCGTGAGCTGTGGCCGGGCCCTGCCGGGCACGACGCTGCGGATCGTGGACGAGGCCGGTCGCGACTGCGCACCGGGCCTCGCCGGCGAGATCCGGGTCCGCGGCGCGACGCTGTTCGACGGCTACCTCGGGGCACCTGAGGCGACGGCCGAGGCGCTGCGCGACGGCTGGCTGCACACGGGCGACGTCGGCGCGCTCTCCCCCTCCGGCGAGCTGTTCGTGCACGGGCGCCGCCGCGCGCTGATCAAGCGCGCCGGCGCGCTGATCGCCCCCGGCGAGGTCGAGGAGGCCGTGGACGCCGTCGCGGGCGTGCGGCTCTCGGCGGCGGTGGGCGTGCCGATGGGCGACGCGGAGGACCTGTGCGTCGTGGCGGAAGTCGTCGCGCCCGCGCGAGCGGGCCTCGAGCGCGCGATCGCCGAGGCCGTGACGGCGCGCCTCGGCTTCGCGCCGGCCCGCGTGCTGCTGGTGCCGCCGCGCACGATCCCGCGCACGGCGAACGGCAAGCTGCGCCACGCCGAACTGGCGGCGGCGGTCGCGGCCGGCACCTTCGCGTCCTGATCAGCCGGCCCGCAACGGGCGCGAGCGAAGCAACCGGTTCCGCAGCGGGTGCAGGAGCTGCCCCGGATGGCGCCGGACCAGGCTCTCCAGCCACGCCGCGGCGGCCGCCGCCAGTGCCCGCTCGAGTTCCTCCCCGGTGGCGCCGGCGGGCGCCACGAGCGGCGGATCGACCACGATCTCGAGTTCGTCTCCGCGGGCCAGCCCCACGACCGGCACGACCGGCGCTCCGGTCAGGCGCGAGAGGGCGAACGCGCCGCGGGCCAGGCCCAGCCGGCGGCCGAGGCAGGGCACGCGGAGCCGCGGCCGCCCCGGTCCGTCGGCGGCCAGGATCACGCTGCCCCCGTGGCGCAGGTGCGCGATCGAGGTGGCCAGGGCCCGCGCCCGCTCGCCGACCCCCTCGCCGACGAATTCCTCGCGCAGGGCCAGCGGGCCGGGGGCCGGCCGATGGCGCAGCGCCAGCAGGTCGGTCCCCAGCGCGAGAAGGCCCGGCGCGAGCTGCCGGACCAGGCCGAAGTGCCACGTGATCAGCACCATCGGTTGGCGGGCCGCCGCGCGAGCCGAGAACCCTCCTTCGTCGCGCAGCCGCACGCGACCTTCCGAGACCTCTCCCCGGCGACGCCGCTCGGCGAAGGCGCGCTGGAGATCCGGGAGGCTCGCGGCCACCGCCAGCGCCGCGCGGAGCGCCTCGTCCTCCAGCTCGGGCAGCAGCGCGCGCAGCTCCTGCTCTGTCGGCGGCGGTTGGGGCCTGGCCGCCGTCCTCATCGGCGGGCGCGGGCGACCGCCGCCGCCAGGGACTCGATCGTGAGGGCCGGGTCGGCGAGCCACTCGGGGTCGAGCGGGGCGCCCACGAGGCGCTCGACGTCGAGCAGCAGCTCGACGAGCCTGACGGAGTCGAAGCCGAGCCCCCTCGCGCCGAGCGGCACGCGGTCGTCCGCCTCGGTCAGCGCGACGGCCGAGCGAAGCGCGACCAGCCGCCGGATCGTGTCCCGGACCTCGTCGCCCACTACGGCCGTCATCGCGACTGCCCTTCCTGGGCGTGCAGGATCATCAGCTTCTGCCAGATCGTGCGCGACAGGCCGGAGGTGAGCTGCTCGACCTCGTTGACCGCCGCCAGCGCCACGTCGTCGTCGAAGCGCTGCACGTAGAGCGCGGCGACCTTGCCCACCAGCGACAGCATCTCCGAGCAGTAGTCGAGGTAGCGACCCAGCTCGAAGCGGGACATCACCCGCGGCGGCAGCAGGCCGCTCTCCTGGCCTCGGCCGAGCAGCCACTCCGGGTCCTTTGTGAGCTGGTGCATGTCGATCACGTGGGCGATCGACCGCATCTCGCGGATCGCCTCCAGCGCGCGGCCGCGCTTGATCCGGGTCTCGATCGTGAGCAGGAAGAAGCAGGCGGCGCCGATCAGCACCACGTCGTTGATGCCCGACTCCAGCACCTGCACGAACTCGACGACGTGGACGCGCTCGCTCGGCCAGGGCAGCGAGGCGACGGTGATCAGCAGGCCGGCGGCGATCAGCGTCAGCAGCGCGGCGACCAGGGCGCGCAGCGGCAGGATCGGCCGCGCGATCCAGGCGGAGCGCTCGCGGGCCTTCTCGGCGATGCGGTCGAGCTCGCCCGCGACCCGGGCCAGCCCCGAGTTCGGGAACCGGTGCTCGACGCGGCGCCGCAGCAGGTCGATGGTCGCGGCGATCCGCTCGGGGTCCAGGCTGTGGTACGCCGCCGCACCTCCCATGCCCCCTCCGCGCAGCGGATTGTAGTGCGCAAGCGGCACGGGGCGCCCGTGCCGGCTGCGGCACGGACGCCCCGTGGGACGCCGACGTCGGGTGGCGGAGCTACTGGCGGAAGACGTCCTCCGCCGGGATCACCTGAACCTTGCCGGCGGGAATGCGCAGCTTCATCGCGCCGATCACCTCGTCCTCGTCGAGGATCGCCTTCGGCTTCTCCGCGTCGTACCTGACCGGCGACGGCGCGTCGGCGACCAGCTTCTGCTTCAACCCCTCCGCATCCTTCGTGATGATCACGATCTTCATGTCGCGCGGCCGGACGTGCTTCTTGATCGCGCGGTTGACGTCGGCGACGGTCAGCTTCGCGAGCGCCGCCCGCATCGTCGCCGCGTAGTCGCCGATGCCGTACCACTCGGAGTCCAGCGCGTAGCCCACCTGCTGGTTGGCGGTCGCCGTCTTCACGTAGACGTTCTTCATCAGGTAGTCGCGGGTGGCCTCGAACTGGGCCTTCGTGAGCCCGTTCTTCCAGAGCTTCTCGACCTCGTGGATCGCGATGCGCAGCGCCATGTGGCCGTGCTCGGGCACCACCGGGCGGATCCAGACCTCGAAGATCTGCTGCTGGCGCGCGACGTTGGGGTCGGGGAAGAACTGGAACATGCCGCGCGGGAAGGCCTCGATGTAGGCGTAGTCGCCGTAGTTCATGCCGCGCTTCTCGCGGATGCGGTCGTACAGGTGCGACATCGAGGCGCGGTGCTCGCCGAGCCAGGCGCGGGCGACGTCGAGCGCCGCGAAGTCCGCCGAGGCGCGGGTGACCGCGATCGGGTGGCCGAACGAGATCGCGGTGGCGCGGGTCTCCTTGGCGACCAGGTCGACCTCGAAGCCCGCCGGCATGCGGCCGGCCACGCCGGTCACCCGCGGCGTCTCGCCGGCGGGCAGCCGGCCCAGCTCGCCGCGCAGCGCGAGGAGCACCTCGTCGCTGACGCCGCCGTTGACGCCGACCTTCAGGTTGCCGGTCGTGTAGTGCTGCTTGGCGAAGGCCCTGACGTCGTCGAGGGTGATCGCCTCGAGGCCGGCGACGGTGCCGAGCGCCGGGTGGCCGTAGGGCGTGCCGGCGAACAGCCGCGCCTGCAGGAACTCCTTGCCCAGCTCCTCCTCGTTGTTGGAGCGCAGGTCGAGCACCAGCGCGTTGCGCTGCGCCGTCTTCAGGCGCTCGAAGTCCTCCTGCCGGAAGCCGGGGTCGAGCAGTTGCGGCAGCACCACCGAGGCGTAGGCGCCCCAGTTGTCGCGGTGCACGGACATCGTGAAGGCCGTCATCTCCTTGTCGACCTGGGCCCCGAAGCCGCCGGCCAGCGGGTACAGCGCCTTGTTGATCTCGTCGATCCGCATCGCCTTCGAGCCCCCGTCCGCGATCATCGCGGCGGTCAGCCGGGCGAGGCCCTCCTTGCCCTTCGGGTCGTAGGCCGAGCCGACGTCGAACAGCAGCTTGACGCGGAGCTGCGGCAGCGCCGTCTTCTGGACCAGCACCTGCTTCGCGTCGAGCGCCTGGACGGCCGGCGCGAACGAGGCGAGCTGCGGCAGCGCCTCGATGCCCGCCGGCAGCGCGTCCTTGGCGAGCGTGGTGACGACCAGCGACTCGTCGACGAAGTACTTCTTCGCGGCGGCCTCCAGGTCGGCCGGGGTCAGCGACGCGTAGACGCGGAAGGCGTTGTTCAGCGTGTCGAAGGAGCGGCGGTAGCGGACGAAGCGGGCCAGCGTGCCGGCGATCGTGTCGGTGTTGTCGAGCCGGGCCGTGAACGAGTAGCGCAGGTTCGACTTGGCCTCCTCCAGCTTGCGGGAGTCGACCTTCGCCGCGCGGGAGGCGGCCACCGCGCGCAGGATCTCGTCGCGCACGTGCAGCGCGTCCTCGGCCTTCTTGACGCGGGCGAAGATGGTGACCAGCTCGGGATCGACGTTGTCGGGCGCGCCGGCGAAGAACTGGTCGACCTTCTGCTCCTGCTCGACCAGCTTGCGGTAGACGTCGCTGGTGCGGCCGAAGTTCAGGTCCATGAACACGTCGAGCGCGGCGGCGTCCTTCTCGGTCTCGCTGAACGCGGGACCGCGGAAGGCGACCGCCACCCACGGCGCCGTCGGCGTCGGCCACGGCACGTGGGCATAGGCCGCGCCTTTCGCCGGCGGCTCCTGCGGGATCGCGACCTTCTCCCCCGTGCCCGGCTTCCAGCCGCCCCAGTACTTCTCGACGAGCGGCATCACGGCGGCGGGATCGACGTCGCCGGCGACGATCAGCGCCACGTTCTCCGGCCGGTACCAGCGCTGGAAGAAGGTCTTCGAGTACTCGTACTGGTTCGGCATGTCCTCGATGTCCTGGATGAAGCCCATCGTGGTGTGCCGGTAGGTGTGGGTCTGGAACGCCCTCGCCCGCATCGTCTCGTACAGCTTCTGGATCGGGTTGGCGGAGTTCTTGTTGTACTCGCCGAGCACGGCGCGGGCCTCGGTCTGGAACGCCTCCAGCGGGTAGGACAGGTTCTGGAAGCGGTCCGCCTCGATCTTCAGGATCGTCTCCAGGTCCTCCTTCGCGAACGTCACGTGGTAGTTCGTGAAGTCGTCGGTCGTGTAGGCGTTCTGGCGGGCGCCGGCCTTGGTGATGATCGCGTTGTAGGCGTCGGGCGACAGCGTGGGCGTGCCGCGGAACATCATGTGCTCGAAGAAGTGGGCGAAGCCCGACTTGCCCGGCTCGACCTCGTTGCGCGAGCCGGTCAGCACCGGGATCTGGACCGAGACGATGTTCGGGAAGCCGGTCGGCACGACGATCACGACCAGACCGTTGGGCAGCGTGCGGGTGGTGGCCTCGAACGGCAGGATGTCGCCCTCCGCGGCGCGCGCGGGCGCGGCGGCGGCGAGCAGCAGGGCGAGGCAGGCCCCGATCAGGGGGTGGCGCATGTGGACTCCAGTCGGTGAGGCCCGGGGCGGATCGCCCGGGACGGCGGGATGGCAACGGGCCCGCTCCAGCGGGCGAATCGTCATTGTACGCCCGCGGATTCGTCGGGCTTCGAGCGCCAGAGCCGGTCCCGGAGGGTGGCACAATGCGGGCGAGTCCCTCTCCGTCGTGAGGTCGCGAACTGGGTCGCCTGACGCGCAGCGCCGGAAACCGGGTCCTGGCCGCATTGGCGGCGGGAGGCTGTCTGCTCGCCGCGGCCTGCGATCGTCCCGCGCCAGGCCGGCCGACCCTGCGCGCGCTGCTGGCGCGGCCGCTGGACACCCGCGCACCGTACGAGTCCTCGGACGGCGCCGCCAGCGCGGCTGCGATCAGCTTCAACGTGTACGAGGGGCTGGTGCGCTTCGACGCCGACCGCCGGCCCGTGCCGGCCCTCGCTTCTTCGTGGAACAACCCGGACGAGTTCACGTGGGTCTTCGACCTTCGCGAGAGCGTTCGCTTCCACGACGGCAGCCTGTTCGGTGCCGACGACGTGGTGGCCGTGGTCCAGCTCGCGCGCTCCGGCCGCTCCGCGCTGGGCGCCCACTTCGCGGGCATCGAGGAGATCACCGCGACGGGCCCGCGAACGGTGCGGATCCGGACCCAGCAGCGCAATCCCCTGCTCCTCGCGCAGCTCTCGGCGCTGCCGATCGCGAAGGCACGCGACGTCGAGAGCGGGGCGGCGGCGCCGAACGGGACCGGGCCGTTCCGGCTGGCCGCGGCCGAAGGCGACGGCCGCTATCGCCTCGAGGTGTTCGCGCACTACTGGGGCGAGCCGCCGCCGTGGTCGTCCGTGGAGGTGACCGTCGTCGAGGATGCCGCGGCACGGGGCGCCGCGCTGCTGCGCGGCGAGGCGGATTTCGCCGAGCGGCTCGACGCCGCGCAACTCGCCGAAGTGCAGCGCCAGGCGGACTACCAGGTGCTGACGGGCGCAGCCCGCGATACCGTCGCGCTCGGACTCCGCGTCGAAGCGGGCGACCCGCTGGCCGACCCGCGGCTGCGCGAGGCGATCGACCTGGCCCTCGATCGCAGCGCGATCGCCGCCAGCAGTGGCGTCGGCCGCGCACGGCCGGCCTGGCAACTGGTGCCCTCGGGCGTGTTCGGCTCGGCGGGGCTTCCCCAGCAACGGCGCGACCTCGCGCGGGCCCGCGCCCTGCTCGCCGCGGCGGGACGACGTCCCGCCTTCGAGCTCCCGCTGGCGTGCGACCAGGACCAGGCGCCGCTTGCCGAGCGCGTACGCGCCGATCTGGCCGAGGCCGGCTTCGTCGTGGAGGTTCGGGCGATGCCCGCGGACCGGCTGCAGGAGCTGCTCGAGGCGCGTGGCGCCGCGGCCTTCCTGACCCGCGCCCGCGCGCTCTCCGCGGACGGCATCGACGTGCTCGTCAACCACTTCCACTCGCCCGACCCGGCGACGCGGCGCGGGATGATGAACTGGACCGGCCACTCGAACCGCGAGCTCGACGGCGTGCTCGACCGCGCGCGCGCGGAGCTCGACTGGGCGCTGCGCTCCGAGCTGCTGGGCCAGGCGATGACCATGGCCATCCGCTCTCGCGCCCTGCTGCCGCTGCTGACCCGGCACGAGAGCCACGGGGCGCGCGCGGGCATCGCGTTCCGCGGCGAGCCGCGCGGCTTCCTGCGCTTCGCCGACCTGCAGCCGGCCTCGGGCAAGCCAGGCGCGCGCTGAACGGCGGCGAGGCCCTCCGCCCGCCGGACGCACCGGCGGACGGAGGGCTCGCGACGGCTAACGCGTCGTCGCGGGGGCGAGCTGCTCGTCGACGAGCTTCTTGTCGCCCACGATCACGATCGTCATGTCCTCGTCGCGCAGGTGCTTCTTGGCCATCAGGGCGACCTGCGCCGGCGTCACCGCCTGCACCTTCGCCACGAACTCCTTCAGGTAGCTCTCGGGCAGGCCCTGGGCCTCGAGGAACTGGAGCTGGCCGAGCAGACCCGCGCGCGAGGAGTTCTGCAGCACGAAGGTGCCGGCGATGTAGTTGCGCACGCCGGCCAGCTCCTGCTCCGACGGCGGCTCGGCCTGGAGCCGGTTGATCTCGTACAGGATCTCCTTGAGCGCGGCGCCGGTGACGGCCGTCGTCACGTCGGCCTGCTCGGCCCAGTACGCGTCGCCGCGGCGGGTGGAGAGCTGGGCGCCGGGCGAGTAGGTGTAGCCCTTGTCCTCGCGGATGTTGGCCGTGATGCGCGAGGAGAAGTAACCACCGAGCAGGGTGTGGGTGACCAGCAGCGGCACGTAGTCGGGGTGCGACGGCGCCACCACCGGCAGGCCCATCAGGATCGTCGACTGCACGGCGCCCGGCCGGTCGAGCACCTCGATCGTGCGGCCCGCCTTCGGCGCGGCCTTCGGCGCGACGGCGGTTCCGCCGCCCTTCCAGTCGCCGAAGCTCTTCCGCACCGCGGCCTCGACTGCGACGGCGTCGAAGCGGCCGGAGACGTAGAGGTGGGCGCGCGCCGGCCCGTAGTGAGCGGCGTGGAACGCCTTCACCTGGGCGGGCGTGTAGGCCTCGATCGCGCCGTCCTTCGGCAGCACGCGGCCGTACGAGTGGTCGCCGTAGAGCAGCGCGCGGAACTTCTCCTGCGCGAGCTGCTGCGGCTGCTGCCGCGCGATCGCCAGGTTGCGGGCGAGGTCGGCCTTGACGCGCGGCAGCTCCGCTTCCGGCAGCGCCGGCGCCTTGGCCAGCTCGGCGACCAGCGCGGCCATCTCGACCGCGGACTCGGACAGCGCTTCGCCGACGATCTCGGCGTCGTCGGGACCGACGGCGACGTCGTAGCTGCCGCCCATCGCCGCCGCAGCTTCGGCCAGCGCGGTCGCGTCGCGGGTGGTGGTGCCCTCGGCGACCAGCTGGCCGACGACGTCGGCGAGCCAGACCTCGTTCGCCTTCTCGAAGGCGTTACCGGCACGCACGACCAGCTCGTAGCGCACCTTGGGAACGTCGCCCCAGGGCACGAAGCTGACGGCGAGGCCGTTGTCGAGCGCGAAGCGCTTCGCCGGCGGCACGCTGAACGGCTTCGCGGGGCCGGCCGCGGGCGGCGCCTGCTTCGCCGGAGCGGTCGGGGCCTGGGCGAGCGCGGGCACGGCCAGCGTCGCGGCGAGGAGGGCGTGGGTGAAGTTGCGGTTCATGGCCTCTCTCCCCTACTTCTTCTGCGCCGCCGACGGCGCCGGCGTGGCCTTGGGCTCGAGCACGAGCACCGTGCGGTTGGTGGGCCGCAGGTACTCGCGCGCGGTCTTCTGCACGAGCTCGGGCGTGACCGCCTTGAACTCGTCCTCCAGCCGGTTGATGCGGCCGGGGTCGTCGTCGAACAGCGCGAACGAGGCGAGCAGGTCGACCTTGCCGAAGCCGACGAACTGCTCCATCTCGCCGTAGAGCGCCGAGCGCAGCTTGACGAGCGCGCGGTCGAGCACCTTCTGCTCGAGCGGCTTCTCCTGCAGCGCCGCGATCTCCGCGTCCGCCGCCTTCAGGATCTCGTCCGCCGTCTTGCCGGGGTCGTGGATCACGAACCACGCCCACAGCGTCGGCCCGTTGATGTTGAACATGTTGCCGAGCAGCATGTTGATGCCGCCGTCGACCGAGCCCGAGAAGCCGCCCTTCTGGACCAGCGCCTGGTACAGCCGCGAGTCGCGGCCCTGCAGCAGGACCTGGTCGATCAGCCCCAGCGCCAGGTACTCGGGCGACTTGCGGTCGGGCGCCTTGTAGCCGACGGCGAGCCCGGGCCGGTTGGCGAGCGGGTCGGGGCGCGAGACGCGCTTCTCCTTCTCCTGGCGCGGCTCCGAGATGTCCGGCTTCGCCGCCAGCTCCACCCGCGGGATCGGCTCGAAGTACTTCTTCGCCCACGCGAGCGCCTGCTTCGGCTCGACGTCGCCGGCGATCACCAGCACCGCGTTGTTGGGCGCGTAGTACTGCTCGAAGAAGGCCTTGACGTCGTCGAGCGTCGCCGCGTCGAGGTGGCTGAGGTCGCCGTAGAAGTTGTGGGCGTTGTACCAGTTCTCGTTGGCGAACTGCGGCAGGTCGAGCCACGGGAAGCCGCCGTAGGGCTGGTTGAGGACGTTGACCTTGACCTCGTTCTTGACGACACCCTGCTGGTTCGTCAGGTTCTCCTGGGTGATCGCCAGGCCCTTCATGCGGTCGGCTTCGGCCCACAGCATGGTCTCGAGCGTGTGCGACGGCACGACCTGGAAGTAGTTCGTGAAGTCGAAGCGGGTGGAGCCGTTGAGGATGCCGCCGTTGCTCTGCACGAGGCGGATGAACTCCATCTTGCCGAGGTTCTCCGAGCCCTGGAACATCATGTGCTCGAAGAGGTGGGCGAAGCCCGTGCGGTCCTTCGGCTCGATCCGGAACCCGATGTCGTAGTAGACCGCGACGATCGCGGTCGGCGACTTGTGGTCCTCGGAGATCACGACCCGCAGGCCGTTCTCCAGCTTGTGGTACTCGACCGGCACGCTCAGCCGCTCGGCGGCCCGCGCCGGCAGCGCGATCGCCGCCGCGCAGGCCGCGGCCGCGATCCACTCTCTTCGCATCATTGCGCTCGTCTCCAGGGGATTGGACGGCACCCGCGCGCGTCCTGCCTCGAGTGTAGACGCGGGCCCGGGCCCGGCGCCGTGCGGCGTTAACCTGATTGGATGCCGCCGCCCGTCGTCGGCCTGCTCGGGCCCACCAACACCGGCAAGACGTTCCTCGCGCTGGAGCGGATGCAGGAGCACGCCACCGGGATGATCGGGTTCCCGCTGCGTCTGCTCGCACGGGAGAACTACGACCGCCTGGCGCGGGCGCGCGGCGCCGACGCGGTCGCGCTGGTGACGGGCGAAGAGCGCATCGTGCCGCCGCACCCTCGCTACTGGGTGTGCACCGTGGAGGCGATGCCGACCGACCTCGAGGTCGACTTCCTCGCGGTCGACGAGGTCCAGCTCGCCTCCGACCGCGAGCGCGGGCACGTCTTCACCGACCGCATCCTGCACGCGCGCGGCCGCGAGGAGACGATGCTGCTCGGCTCCGACACGATGCGGCCGCTGCTGCGGCGGATGGTGCCGCGGCTCGAGCTCGTCTCGCGACCGCGCCTGTCGACGCTGCGCCACGTGCCGGCGCGGCGCCTGGAGCGCACGCCGCGGCGCAGCGCGCTGGTCGTCTTCTCGCTGCCCGAGCTCTACGCCGTCGCCGAGCGGCTGCGCGGCGAGACGGGCGGCGCGGCGCTGGTGTTCGGCGCGCTGTCGCCGCGCACCCGCAACGCCCAGGTCGAGATGTACCAGGCCGGCGAGGTCGACCACTTGGTGGCGACCGACGCGATCGGCATGGGCCTCAACCTCGACCTCGACCACGTCGCGTTCACCGCCCTCGTCAAGCACGACGGCGTCGGCCCGCGGCGACTGAAGCCGGCCGAGGTGGGCCAGATCGCGGGGCGCGCCGGGCGCCACGTGCGCGACGGCACCTTCGGCGCCACCACCGACCTCGGCGAGCTGCCGCCCGAGCTGGTCTCCGCGATCGAGGAGCACCGCTTCGAGCCGGTCGTCTCCGCGCAGTGGCGCAACCCGCGACTCTCCTTCCAGTCGATCGACGCCCTGCTCGAGAGCCTGAACCGGCGCCCGCCGCAGCCGTGGCTGATCCGCGCCCGCCACGCCGACGACCAGCAGGCGCTGGAGACGCTGCGCCGCGACCCGGAGGTCGCCGCCCTCGCGCGGCGGCCCGAGGACGTGCGGCTGCTGTGGGACGTGTGCCAGGTGCCGGACTTCCGCAACGTGATGACGGAGGCCCACACCCGGCTGCTCGCGCAGCTCTTCGGGCTGCTGGTGCGCGGCGACGCGGGGCTGCCCGCGGACTGGGTCGACCGCCAGGTGCGCCGCCTCGACGACGTCCTTGGCGACACCCATGCGCTGCTCGAGCGGATCGCCGCGATCCGCACCTGGACCTACGTCTCCCACCGCCCCGGCTGGCTCGCCGACGCCGCCACCTGGCAGGCGCGCACGCGGCAGATCGAGGACCGGCTCTCGGACGCGCTGCACGAGCGGCTGCGCGAGGAGTTCGTGACCCGCGGCGCGTCGGTCGCCGTGCGCGTCGCGGCGGACGGCCTCGTCTCGGGCATCGCGGCGGACGGCACCGTCGAGGTGCAGGGCGTGCCAGCCGCGCGGCTCGTGGGCTTCCGCCTCGAATCGCTGCCCGGCGAGTCGTCGCGGGCGCTGCGCGCTGCCGCCAATCGCGCCGCCCGCGAGGGCCTCGACGCGCGCATCGCGGAACTGGTCGAGGCTCCGGAGGAAGCGTTCGCGCTGGCCGCCGAGGGCTCCGTGCTGTGGCGTGGGGAAGCCGTCGGCCGGTTGCTGCCGGGCGAGCGGCTGCTGTCGCCGCTGGTCGAGGCGCTGGCCACCGACCTGCTCGACCCGCCGCGCCGCGAGCGGGTTCGGAGGCGGCTCGCGGGCTGGTTCGCGGGCCACCTGCGCCGGGCCCTGGGCCCACTGCTCGAGGCGCTCGACGCACCGCTCGAGCCAGCCGCCCGCGGCCTCGTGTACTCGCTCGCCGAGAGCCTGGGCTCCGCGCCGCGCCGCGGCTTGCGCAGCTCGATCGATGCCCTGTCCCGGGGCGACCGCCAGCAACTCGCCCAGCTCGGCGTGACGCTCGGGTGGCGTCACGCCTTCCTGCGCGCGACGCTCGCTCCCGAGGCGCTCCGCCTGCGCGCGGCCCTGTGGAACGTGCGCAGACCGCAGACCCCCGCCCCGCCCGTCGGACCGACGTCGTTGCGCGCGACCTCGCCGGGCGACACGCGGCGCGACGCCGCCTGCGGCTACGAGCGCGTCGCCGACCTGCTGTTGCGGGTCGACGTCCTCGAGGAGGCGATCGGGCTCGCCCATCCCCGGCTTCGCGCGGGGCAACCGGCACCTCTCGCGCGGATCGCGCGCGCGCTCCACTGTGATCCCGCCGCGGTGCCGGGCCTGCTGGCCGCGCTTCGCCTCGCCGGCGACCGCGCCCGGCGCTAAGCGCTCGCGCCCTTCCCCCACAAGCCTGCAAGCCCCTGCTTGTCGCTCGAGGCGACCCGGACCGCACCCTCCACTTGACCCGACCTCGCGTCCGTAATACCTATGCGCCATTCGACCCGCACGGAGTGGAGGGCTTCTGGCCACTTTGCCCGGTCGTGGGGAGGAGGACGGGAATGCCAAAACAAGTGAAGCGCGCTTGGGACATCGCCGCCGCCCTCCTCCTCGCATCCTTGTCCGCTGGGAGTTCCTGGACTCGCTCCCAGGCCATCGATCCCGCGCTCCTCAGCTACCACGTCGAAAAGACGCGCATGAGCGACCTTTGGTTCGACGCCGATCTGCGAAGGTGTTCCAGATGAGCACGGATCGGAGAGCGGCCCAGCACGGAGCCACCGCGAGTCACCCGCTGGCCTCGCTGGCCCTCCATGCTCCCGTGACGCTCGTGCGCGCAGTAACAGGATCCCCGTCCGAAACAGCTATGCAGGTGTCGACTGCCGGGCTCGCCGCCTTGTGGGCAGGACTGCTCTACTCGGTGCTCAGGCGGCTCGGGCTGACACTCTTCGACGCCACCCTCTTCACCCTGGTGGGCCTGACCAGCGCGGCCGCCGTGTTCTGGTTCGCCGTCAGCGAGTTGTTCGCGATCGGATCCCTCACCATCCTGATGGCCCTATGGGGGATCACGGCGCCGGAACAGCGCGCCGGGCCAGCCCTCGTCCCCGTCCTGCTGAGCGCCGCAACACTCGGTATCACCGTCACCAATTGGTCGGTTGGGCTCCTGTGCACGTTGCTGACCCACCGCCTCAAGGAAGCGGTCGGTGTCAGCCTGGCGGCCGTCGGTCTCGTGTGCGGGGCCTGGGGCGTGCAGGCGGCGATCTACCCCCACTCGCGGTTCTTCCTCGGTGGGCACGAGACATCGATGGAGGCCGTCCGCATTCCGCAGCCGGCCGAAGCCGCCCACGTCCTTACGAGTCTCGTCGGCCACCGCTGGTCATGCCCGATTTCGTGACCACCTTCCAGGCAGGGTGCGTTGGGCAGTTGCTCTCGGTCCAGGAGGCACCGCTCGGTTCAGGCGGTGGCCTCGGGTTGCTTGCGGTCGCGGCCTGGTCCCTTCTACTGGCCGGCGGAATCTACGGAATGTCCCGCCCGCGAGCGCCGCGGACGTTTCGCCTGCTGCTGGGCCTCGCTTTGGCCCTTCAGTTGGGCGTGCACCTGTTCTTCGGCTACGAGACGTTCCTCTACTCGATGCATTTCCTGCCGTTGCTTGTCGCAACCGTGGCCCTGGGCCTCCTGAGCCCCCTTGCGCGTGCGACCCGGGCTCTCGCAGTACTGCTGGTGGTCTGCGGCGGGATCCACAACTTCGCCCAGTTCGATGCGGCCGCGGCGAAAGTCAGGCGGCTCGCGGACGACGCTCGGCGCGGCGTGGACCCGACCATGAACCTCGAATGTGCGCTCTCGCAACCGGAACTCGATGGCCCCACCGCGGCGGCGGGCCCTCTCTAGCGGCCCTCGGGTTCGGCCGAGCGGGCGACAGGGCTGGCTTCACGAGTCTGGCGCCGCTCGCTGACCACGTAGTCGGGCCGCCCGACCTGGCGCTCGAAGACGACGGCCACGTACTCGCCGAGGATGCCGACGACCAGGAGCTGGATGCCGCCGATCAGCGCCATCAGCCCCACGACGGAAGCCCAGCCGGTGACGTAGTCGTGACCGAACAGGCGGATCGCCAGCACGTAGACGAGATAGGTCAGCGACAGCGCGCAGGTGGCGAGGCCGAGGTAGGTGGCCGCCCGCAGCGGCTTGGTCGAGAAGTGCAGCACGCCCTCGGCGCCCAGCGCCACCATCCGCCGCAGCGAGTACTTGGTGGCACCGGCGCGCCGTGCGCGGAACGCGACCGGGATCGAGACCGTGCAGAAGCCCGTCCACGTCACGAAGCCGCGCAGGAACAGCGCGAAATGCGGGTGGGCCAGCGCCACGTCGACGACCGGGCGCGAGAGCAGCCGGAAGTCGGCGGCTCCCTCGGGCAGTTCGATCCCCGCGAGCCGCGAGAACACACGGTAGTAGAGGCGCGATGTGAGGCCCTTGAAGAACCCGCGGCGCTCCTCGGCCGCCCGCACTGCCTGCACGACCGCCGCCCCGGCGCGCCAGGCGGCGAGCATCGCGGGCAGCGCCTCGGCCGGGTGCTGGCCGTCCGCGTCCATCGTGATCACGGCCGCGCCGCGCGCCTCGTGGAGCCCGGCCTGCAGCGCGGCCATGTGGCCGAAGTTGCGGGCGAGGCGCACGCCGCGCACCCGCGCGTCGGCGGCGGCCAGCGCTTCGACCACCCCCCATGTGCCGTCGTGGCTGCCGTCGTCGACGACGATCACCTCGACGGGCTCCGCGGCCAGTGCCGCCATCGCCTCGCGCACCGTGGGCTCGAGGCTCGCCTCCTCGTCGCAGGCCGGGATCACGATCGAGACCAGCATCGTCCGCTTCTAGCACGCGCCCGCGCGGCGTCCAAGCCGCCGGAGCGGGCGGGCGGGCCCGACACCCCTACAATCGAAGCGTGACACCCCGCGCCTTCGATCGGCTCCGCCGCGCACTCGCGCGCATGCGCGGGCTGTGGCCGCTCACCGCGCGCGGGGCGCTGGCACTCGCCATCGCCGCGCTCGCGCTGTGGGCGCTGGGCCAGCGCTCGCTGGACCTGGTGGCTTTCGTGGTCGGGCTGGCGACGCTGCTGGTCGCCGGCATGGCGCTCGCGGCCTGCGTCGCGGCGGGGCTCGCGCTGCGCCGCCGGCTGCTGCCGCCGCCGCTCAACCGCAGCCTGGAGTCGGACGTGCGGTTGCCGACCGGCTTCGACGCCCCGGCGCTGGCGCGGCTGCCACTCGTCTCGCTGGGCTGGACGTGGCTCGAGCCGGCGGGCATCGAGTGCGCGCCGCGGCTGCGCGACGGGCGCCTCGTGGAAGAGGTCAAGGCGGCGCTGCGCGGCCACGCGCGCGCGGTGCGGCGGCGCTTCACCGTCGGCGACGTGTTCGGCCTGGTGCGCGTGAGCTGGGAGCGCGAGACGCCGGCGGCGCTGACGATCCTGCCCAACCCCGGCCGCCTGCGCCACGTCAGCGTCGTCGACGCGCTGGCGGGCGGCGAGGGGCTGCCTCACCCCTCGGGCACGCCCGACGGCGACCGCATGGACCTGCGGCGTTACGCGCCGGGCGACTCGGCGCGCCACATCCTGTGGAAGGTGTGGGCGCGCACCGGGAAGCTGACGGTGCGGCTGCCGGAGCGGGCGCTGGTGCCCGCGCGCAAGACCGTCGCCTATCTCGTCACGGCCGAGGGCGACGAGGCGGCAGCCGCCGCCGCGCGGGTCGCCCTCGAGAGCGGGTCGCTCGGCAGCGACTGGGCCTTCGGCTGCGACGGCGCGCCGGAGCCGACCGACGACCTCGACGCCGCGCTGCTGGCGATCGCTCGCTCGGGCGGCCTGCGCCGCGAGGGCGCCGACCTCGGCGCCTTCCTGGAGGCAGCGTGGCGCGAGGGCGCGGCCCACTGCGTGGTGTTCGCGCCGGCGGCGCCGGGCCCCTGGATCGGGAACGTGCACGACGCGTCCCGGCGCCAGCGCGGGCGGCTGTCGTTCGTGATCGCGGCCGAGAGCGTGGCCCGCGACCAGCCCGAGCCGCTGTGGCGGCGGCTGCTGCTGGACCGCGCCGACCCGGCGGAGGCGACGCCGGCCCGCGCGCTCGGCGACACCTTGCGGCAGGTGGCCGGGCTCGGCGCCGGCGCCCTCGTCGTCGAACGCCGCACCGGCCGCTCCTACGGCGCGGCCCACGCCCAGGCGCTGCGCGGATGAGCCGGTTCGCGCCGCCTGCGACCGCGAGGCCCGAGCGCCGGGGCCGCTGGCGCGCCCTGCCGTGGGCGACGCTCGGGCGCGCGGCGCTGCTGGGCGCCGCCGTGGCGCTGCTGCTGTGGCCGCTGACCCGCGCGACCGGGCTGCTCGCCGCCTGCATCGGCACCGCGGCCGGCGTCGCGCTCGGCCAGCGCGCCGCCGGCTCGCGGCTGCGCACGCCCGCTCTGATCGCCCTCGCGGCCCTCGTCGCGCTCGTGGCGCGCTTCGTCGCCTCGCTGGCGACGGGCCCCTCTGCGCTGCCGCTGGCGCTCGGGCCCGCGCGGGCCCTCGCGCTGTCCGAAGCGATCCTGTGGGGCGGCGTCGCCTTCGCGGCGTTCGGCGCGCTGCGCGCCTGCGCCGTGCGGCTGCCGGCGCTGGCCGTGCTGGAGGCGGCCGTGGTCGCGGGACACCGCGACGGCATGGTCCACCGGCCGCTGGCGCTGTCCAACTGGGCGTGGGCGCGCGGCATCGACCCGGTCTCGGTGCTGCTGGTGCTCGGCGGGATCGCCGGGCTGCTGTCCGCCGCGCTGCTGCTGCACGAGCCGCGGCGCCGGCGGGCGCCGCTGCACCTCGCCGGCTTCCTGCTGCTGGCGGCCGCGCTGGTCTTCGTCGTGCGCGTGACCGGCACGCCGCGGGCGCAGGCCGGCAGCGAGCTCGGCCTGCAGGGCCAGCCGAAGCAGGGCTGGGAGCCGCAGCAGCGCACGGGCGACCCCGGCGGCGGCGACGGCGCGCGCGGCGAACGCGACGACCTGCCGTTCGAGGCCGAAGACCCGCAGTCGGGCGCCAACGCGCCGGTGGCGGTGGTCCTGCTCCACGGCGACTACGCGCCGCCGTCCGGCGCGTTCTACCTGCGGCAGACGGCGTTCTCGCAGTTCAACGGCCGGCGCCTGGTGAAGGCGACCCGCGACGACGTCGACACCGACCTGCTCGGCGGCTTTCCCGCCCGCCGCGAGTCGCTGCCCGCGGCGCCCCCGCTGTCCGACCAGCGCGCGGCTTTGCGCACGACGGTCGGGCTGCTCGCCGACCACCCGGTGCCCTTCGCGCTCGACGCGCCGGCCGCGGTGTGGCCGGCGCAGAACCCCGACCCGCGGCGCTTCCGCCTCGCCTACGGCGTCGAGTCGCGGGTGCTGACGCTGCCCTACGACAGGATGCTCGGCCGCGGTCGCCAGGCCCCGACCTGGAGCGAGGAGCAGTGGCGCCACTACACGGATGCACCGTCCGATCCGAGGTATCGCCGCCTGGCCGACGAGATCGTGCTCTCGCGGCTCGCGCCACAGTACGCCCACGATCCGCTCGCCCAGGCGATCGCCATCAAGTTCTGGCTCGACAAGGAGGGCATCTACTCGCGGCGCTCGCGCCACGACGACGACGCGCCCGACCCCGTGGCCTCGTTCCTGTTCGGCGACAAGACCGGCTACTGCGTGCACTTCGCCCACGCCGCGACGTTCCTGCTGCGCTCGCGGGGCGTCGCGACCCGGGTCGCCGCGGGCTACGCCCTCTCCGAGGCCGACCGTGGCTCCGGCTCCACGCTGCTCGTGCGCGGCGGCGACGCTCACGCCTGGCCCGAGATCTACGTCGAAGGCGTCGGCTGGGTGGTAGTGGACATTTCGCCGGAGCGCTCGCTCGACCCGCCGCGGGAGAGCCCGGACGCCGGGCTGCAGCGGATGCTCGGCCAGAGCCTGCGCGAGACGACCGGCGAACTGCAGGAAGCGGGCGACGGCGCGCCGCCCTTCACCTGGGAGGACCTGCGGGCGCTGCTGCTGCGGGCGCTGGTCGTGCTGCTGGCCGCAGCCTACGGCCTCAAGGCGTGGCGCGCGCTGGCCCCCCGGCTTCGGCGGCGCCAGGCGTGGCGCCTCGCCTACCGCGAGGCGCTCGACCGGCTGGCCGAGGTCGGCCTGCGCCGTGCCACGGGCGAGACCCGCGAGGGCTTCGCCCGCCGCGTCGCGCCCCTGGCCCCGGAGTTCGACGCGCTGACCCGCGGCCACCTGGCCGTCGCGCTCGGCTCGCGCCAGCACCCGGAGGCGGCGGCGCTGCTCGGCGCCTCCGACGCCGTGCGCGCCGCGCTGCGCTCGCGGGTGCCGCGCTGGCGGCGCTGGCTGGGCTGGCTGGACCCGACCTCGACGCTGTTCGCGCGCTGAAAGGACGACAGGGAGTGACGATGAACCCGATCGACGACGTCAACGAGCCCGCCGCCGCGATGCCGGCTGGCGAGGTTCAGACCCTGGCCGACGCCCGCGAGGTCGCCCGCCGGCTGCGCGCGCGGATGGCCGCGGCGGTGCTCGGCCGCGACGAATTCATCGAGCTGACGCTGGTGGCGCTGCTGGCCGACGGCCACGTGCTGCTCGAGGACTACCCCGGCTCGGGCAAGACGACGCTCGCCAAGGCGCTCGGCAACTCGATCCTCGACGACCGGCCGGAGGACCAGATCGCCGACTTCCGCCGCGTGCAGTTCACGCCCGACCTGCTGCCGTCGGACGTGACCGGCTCGACGGTGTTCGACGCCGCGACCGCCAGCTTCCACTTCCGGCCGGGCCCGATCTTCGCCCACGTGGTGCTGGCCGACGAGATCAACCGCACCTCGCCCAAGGTGCAGTCCGCGATGCTCGAGGCGATGGCCGAGAAGCAGGTCACGGTCGACAACGTGACCCACCGCCTCGACGCGCTGTTCTTCGTGATCGCGACCCAGAACCCGCTCGACCTCGCCGGCACCTACCCGCTGCCCGCGGCCCAGCTCGACCGCTTCCTGTTCAAGCTGCGGATGGAGCACATCGACCGCGACTCGGAGCTGCAGGTGCTGGCCTCCTGGCGCGAGCGACGGGACGTCGACCGCGCCGACCTGCCGCGCGTCACGCGATCCCAGATCCTCGCCGCGCGTCGCGTGATCGACGAGCAGGTCAACGTCGCGCCCGAGGTCCAGGAGTGCCTGGTCGACGTCGTGCGCGGAATGCGGGCGGACGAGCGGGTCGTGCAGGGCGCCTCCACCCGCAGCCTGGTGCTGATGCTGCCGGCGCTGCAGGCGCGGGCGGCGTTCCACGGCCGCGACTGGGTCGGCGCCGAAGACATCGAGGCGCTGGCGCCGCGGGTGTTCGGCCACCGCGTGGAGCTGGCGCCGGGCGTCGGCTCGATCCACGAGGTGCTGAAGGACGTGGCGCGCGAGCCCTTCGAGCGGCTGGCGCGGACGACGCTCGCCCGCCGATGAGCCTTCGCCGCGCCGGCCGCCGGCGGCTTCCGTTGCTGCTGCTGCTCGGGCTGCTGGGCAGCGGCCCGGCTGCCGTGGCCGACGAATCGGGGCTCGGCAAGGACCCGAAGGCGCTGGCGGCCTGGAAGCTGCTCGAGGACGGCAAGCTGATCGCGCTGCGCGAGGCGGCGGAGGCGATGGTGCGCCAGGACCGCCGCTCGTGGGCGGGCCACTTCCTGCTGGCCCACGCGCTGCACGTCTCCGAGGGCCAGCTCCCGCAGGCGCTGCGCCACGCCCGCGAGGCGCGCAGGCTGTTCGAGGAGCGCCACGGCCGGAACCCGGCCGCCGACACGCCGTGGCTGTGGCACGCCTCGATGCTCGACCAGATCGCGAACCTGCTGGCCGAGATGGACCGCTACGAGGAGCAGCTCGCGGTGCTCGCGGCCCACGACGCGAGCTACGACCCCGACCGCCCGGCGATGCGGGCGTGGCCGCTGATGCGGCTCAAGCGCTGGGACGAGGCGCGCCGCGCGGCGGAGGCCGGGCTCGCGAGCGAGGACGCCTTCCAGCAGACGAAGGCCCGCACCTCGCTGTGCGCGATCGAGTCGGAGCTGCAGCGGCGCGAGGCCGGCTATCGCGCCTGCCTCGACGCGGCGGCCGCCGACCGCAAGGCCGACTACCACTACCCGGAGAGCTATTCCAACGCGGCCTACGCCGCCCTCGCGATGCTGCGCTTCGACGAGGCCGAGAAGCTGCTCGACGAGGCGCGACGCCACTTCGTGGCCGGAACCGCGTCCAACCCGTGGCTGGACCTGATGCTGCGCTACGTCGAGCAGGCGCGGCCGGGCGAGGCCACCGACGCGATGCGCCGCATGTTCGCGTGGCGCGACGGCCAGCCGCCGGCGATGGACGAGCAGACCTGGGCGGAGACGCGCCTCGCGGCGGCCCGCTTCCTGATCTACGCGGGCCGCGGCCCGCAAGCGGCCCGCATCACGGGCCAGACCCTCGACCGCCCCGACCGCACCGGGCTGACCAGCGCGGACACCCGGCAGCTCGAGGCCGGGGCGGCCCTGCTCGACCGCCAGGCGGCGCTGCTGGCGGCCGAGCGCGAGGCGGAGCGGGCCTCGGCGACGTACCGACTCGAGTCGCTCAAGGCGCGGCTGCGGAGCTGGCGCTACGCGTTGCGCGCGTGGTCCTCGGGCCGCCGCGCTGCCGCGCTGATCGACGAGCCGCTGCTGATGTCGACGCTGCGGCCCTACCTCGCGGGCGGCATCCCGGTCGACGTCGACGTCGACGCCATCGGTCCCGGCGTGGTGGCCGGCGCGCTGTCGCGGGCGCGGCGGCTCGACACGGCGCCCGGCTTCGCGCCCTACTTCGACCAGGTCGAGTCCCAGGTGGCGCTGGCCCAGGGGCGCCGCTCCGCCGCGCTCGCCGCCGCGGAGCGCGCGATCGAGGCACTGCCGCGAGCGGAGGCGCTGCGGCGCGCGAACGCCGCGGCGCTCGGCGCGCGGGCAGCGCTGGAATCCGGCCGCACAGCCGACGCGGCGCGGCTCTTCGACCTGGCCCTTCAGGTCCACCCGGGCGCCCTGCGCGCCCCGGGCCTGCGCCTGCCCGTCGCCTGGCGCGCGAGTGGCGATCCGCTCTCGCGGGCGGCGCTCGACCTGCTGCGCGGCTCGCCGCGGCTCGCGCCGGACGGCGGCCTCGGCTTCGCCGTGTCGGTCGAAGGCACCCGCGCCTGCCTCTCCGGGCCCGGCGGGCGGACGTATTCCTGTGCCTCGATCGATCCTCGTCCCGGCGAAAGCGAGCGCGACGCCGCCTCCCGCCTCGCGCTCGAGTTCCACGAGCGCGCCTTCGCGCCGCGGCTGGACCTCAGCCAGTCCGACCTCAACTCGCTCGACGGCTCGCCGACAGCCGGCGGCACCCGCGGCGAGCGCCGCTTCGAGGACGTCCTCGAGGGCCTGGGCCGCTGAAACGGCACGACGCCCGGTTGGAAGACGACGACGACGCCACAGAGGCACCGAGGGCACAGAGACGCACAGAGGGGGTAGCCAGTTGAGAGCACTCTGTGAACCTCTGTGTCTCTGTGCCTCGGTGGCGCCGTTTTCGTTCCCGGACGCGTTTGGAGCCCTGTTAAGGTTGGCCGCTTCGAAAGGGAGGCTGCCGTGAACATCGCCTGGTTCGGAACCGGACTGCTCGGCGCCGCCTTCGTGCGCCGGCAGCTCGAGCTCGGGCACGCCGTCGCCGTCTGGAACCGCAGCGCCGACAAGGCCCGCGCACTCGCCGCCGACGGGGCTCGCGTCTGCGAGCGGGCCGAGGACGCGCTGGCGGGCGCGGAGCGGGTGCACCTGACGCTGGCCGACGACGCCTCGGTCGACGCCGTGCTGGAGCCGCTCGCGGACGCGATCACGCCGGCGACGTGGATCGTCGACCACACGACGACCGCGCCGACCCCGACGGCGGAGCGCACGCGGCGCTGGCAGCAGCGCGGGCGCCGCTACGTGCACGCGCCGGTGTTCATGGGGCCGCCCAACGCCCGCGAGGGCTCGGGCGTGATCCTGGTCTGCGGCGACCCCGCCCACCACCAGGCGCTGCAGCCGGCGCTGGCGCCGATGACCGGCCACGTGGTCTACGTGGGCCCCGGCCCGGAACGGGCGGCGGCGTTCAAGCTGTTCGGCAACCTGTGCTTCATCGGCATCACCGGCATCCTCGGCGACGTCAACCGGCTGGCCGCGGCGCTCGGCGTGCCGACGGCGGAGGCGATGGGGCTGTTCCAGCAGTTCAACCCCGGCCAGTTCCTGCCCGCGCGCGCCGCCAAGGTCGCGGCGGCCCAGTTCGAGCCGCCGCTGTTCGAGGTGACGATGGCGCGCAAGGACCTGCGGCTGATGATCGAGGAGGCGCAGGCCCGCGGCGTCGACCTGCCGGTGGCGCGCGGCGTCGCCGCCGCCCACGACGAGGCGATCGCCCGCGGCGACGGCGGCCTCGACTCGTCGGCCGTCGCGCGCGTGGACCCGCGGGGCGGAACCGCCTCCTAGGGCCGGGGCGTGCTGCGACGCCCTGGCGAACGCTGCTCGAGAGTGCGCACGCGGCGGTCCAGGTCGTCGATCCGGCGATCCACTTCGGCCTCGCGGGCCGCACCCGTCCGCGTCGAGCCCGCGACCGCGGCTCGCAGGGACGCCACCTCGCTCGCGAGTTGATCGACACGCTGCTCGAGCATCCCCATGCGGGTCTCGAGCCCGTCCAGGCGGCCCTCGATCCGCTCCAGCGCCATGCGGATCGCCGCGTACTCGGCCTCGAGCCGGTCGAGGCGCTGAGCGAACGCGTCGAACTTGCCGTTGAACTCGAGGCGCAGTCCGGCCGCAGCCGCGTCGATGCGCTCGGCGAGGCGGTTCTCCATGAGCTGGAGCGCCGTCAGGATGTCGGGTGTGGTCATCGGTTCTCCTCCGCTCCCACGCGGGAGAGGCGGGGACATGCCCGAGTCTACCGTGCGGCCGGGTCCGCGGGAGGTCCGAGCGCCAGCGCCAGCGCACGGCGCGTCGCGTCGTCGAGGGGGAGCGCTGCGAGACGGGATCTGTCGCGGCGCAGGTCGTCGAGGGTGTCGAGGTCGCCGTGGCGCGGCAGGCGGGTGAACGTCAGGCCGGCGCGGGCGACGCGCTCGAGCGTCTGCGGCATCACCCGCGGCGTGCTCCACTCGACGCCCGCGAACAGCGCCGGCTGCGGCGAGCGCAGGCCGAGCAGCACGTAGCCCCCGTCGAGCGCCGGCGCCAGCGCCACGTCGTGAGCGCCGAGCGCCTCGAACGCGTCCTCGACGTCGATGGCGGACAGCGACAGGCAGTCGGTGCCGACGATCACGGCGCGCTCCGCGCCGCTCGTGAACGCGGCGTCGAAGGCGGCCGCCATGCGGGCCCCGAGGTCGCCTTCCGCCTGCGGCAGCACCGGTTCGGCGAGGCGATCCGCCAGTCGCGCGGCCGCGTCGGCCGGCGCGCCGAACAGCATCCGCCGCCACGGGCCGCGCAGGGCGGCCAGCGCGTGCTCGACGAGAGCCGCGTAGAGCCTGGCCGCGGCCTCCGCTCCGAGCAGCGGCGCGAGCCGAGTCTTGACCCGGCCCGGCACCGGCTCCTTCAGGAAGACGATCAGCACGTCGTTCATCGTTTCGCCCACACCCGCCACCCCTGGACCGCGGCCACCGCCGCGCACGGCCCGTACTCCAGCGCCCGCCAGGCCCACGGCAACTGCCAGGCTTCGCCCGACTGCCAGCCGGGCAGCGCGAGGTAGGCCAGGGCGATCGTGCCCGTCAGCGTCAGCAGCGCCGGGGCCTCGACCACGACCAGCAGCGGCAGCAGCCACAGCGCGTACCACGGCAGCGAACTCGGCCCCAGCAGCAGGAACGCGGCGACGACGGCGAGCGCGGCGCGCGCCGGCTCCACTCCGCGCCAGCCGAGCCCGAGCGCCAGCAGCAGCGCGAGGACGGCGGCGAGCTGCGGCGCCCCCGTTTCGCCGGCGAGGGCCGTCAGCAGCGCGAAGCCCGTCTCGTTGAAGCGCCAGAACGCGGCGTACCCCTGCGCCGAACGCAGCAGGCCGCTGCCCGCGTCGAAGAACGGCGCGGTCGCCGCGGCGGCCAGCAGCAGCGGGGCCAGCGCGTGGACGGGCCGGAAGCGGCGCAGCCAGGCGAGCGCGACCAGGCCGGGCAGCAACTTGACCAGCGCCCCCGCGCCGAGCGCCAGCGCCGCGGCGCCCGCGCGGCCCCGCGCGAGGGCGAGCAGCGCGAGCGGCAGGAACAGCGTCGCCGCCGGCTCGAGGTGGGCGCTGCCGGCGATCTCGACCAGGGCGAGCGGGCTCCAGGCCGCGATCAGCACCCGCCACTCGGGAAGGGAGCGCGCGCGCAGCAGCGAGAGCAGTGCCAGCCAGCCGAGCGCCTCGCAGCCGACCAGCAACACCTTGAACGCCGCCACCGAGTCGTGGACGGCGCTGGTCGCGCGCGCGGCGAGCTGCCACAGCGGCGGGTAGATCGCCGTGTAGTCGCGATGGTTCATCCGTTCCCAGGCCGGGTCGCGCAGGTGCGCGAAACGCGCGGCCTCCGGGCGGTCGCTCCAGGCGTAGGGATTTCCGCCGTGGCGCTGCACCCGGCCCTCCCAGACGTAGCGGTAGACGTCGTCCGAAAGCAGCGGCGGCGCGGGCACGAGCAGCCCGCGCCACGCCAGCGCGAGCAGCAGGGCCGCGTGCAGGCCGCGCCCGCGCAACTCGAGGCGCGCGGCGGCGTGCAGCGCGAGCAGGTAGGCGGCGAAGGCCGCCCCGAACACGGCGAGGTGCGGCGCGATCGCGCGGGTGGCGTCGCCCGCTTGCGCGAACTGCCAGGCGCAGGCGCAGAGCACGAGCGCCGCGGCGGCGAGCAGAAGTCGCGGGCTCAGCGGGAGAGCGCCTCGCGGGCGATGGTGGCGAGGATGCGGGTGCCGGCGCGCACGCTGCCCGAGAGCGTGCCGCTCACCTTGCTGCGGCCCAGCCGCGGGCGGTAGTCGACCGGCACCTCGACGACCCGCAGGCTGCGCTTCTGGGCGCGGGCCTGCATCTCGACGGTCCAGCCGTAGGCGCGATCCGCCATCTCCAGCCGCTCGTAGCCCGTGCGGGTGATGGCGCGGAACGGACCGAGGTCGGTGGCGCGCGAGCCGAGCGCCGCGTTCATGAACGCGACGCAGAGCCGGGTGCCGGCCACCGCGTGCCAGGGGTGGGCGCCTTTCGCCCGCCGGCCGAGCTGGCGCGAGCCGATGACCAGGTCCGCTTCCCCGCGGCGCAGCGGCAGCAGCACGTCCGCGAGCTGGGCCGGGTAGTCGGAGAGGTCGCCGTCGACGAACGCGTAGACGTCCGCGCCCGCTGCGGCCGCGGCGGCGATCCCGGTCAGGCAGGCCTGGCCGTAGCCGCGCCGCGGCTCGTGCAGCACGGTGGCGCCGGCCGCCCGCGCCACCTCGGCCGTGCGGTCCCGCGAGCCGTTGTCCACGACGAACACGCCCGCCTCGACGGGCGGCAGCTCGCGCACGACCTGGCCGATGGCCTGCTCCTCGTCGAGGGCGGGAATGATCACGGCGACGCGCACGGCAGGCAGTCTAGCGGCAGCGCGGCGCGCGATCCGGGCGTCTCAGGCCTGGGGCGAGCCGAACACCACCGACTCGATCAGCTCGCGGTCGGCCTCGGACAGCTCCACGAAGCGCACGCCCATGCCGAAGCGGTCCATCGCGTGGGCGACCTCGGCCTCGGCCCGGATCTCGCGGCCGGCGACCGTGAAGCGCAGCGAGAGCCGCGTGCCCGCCGGCGCCGGGTTCATGGTGTCGACGAAGGCGCCGGTCACGGAGAGGTCGGAGATGCGCGGGTTCATCGGGTTCGCCACCCCGACCGCCTGGCAGACCAGGTCGCACGGGTAGGAGACGCGGGGCGCGATGCGCTTGTCCTGGCTCATGGCGCCTGCATCCTAAGGTCGCGGCGTGATCGCGCGCAACGCGGCCACGGGCGCCGCCGTTGTAGGATCGGCCATGCACCACCTTCGAACCGCCCTCGCGTTGTGCCTCGCCGCCGCCCCGCTGGCGGCCCAGGAGGCCGAGCCCGTCTACCAGGAGCCGAAGACGCTGAGCGTCGCCTTCGAGCTCGACGGCCTGCTGCGGGCGGAGTGGACGCGCGAGCTGAACACGGCCGAGAAGGACGCGCGCCAGCGGCTGCAGTTGCGGCCGCGGCTGGAGCTGGGCGTGGGGCCGGTGGCGTTCGGCCTCGGGGCCGAGGCCAACCTGTCTTCGGACGACAACCAGCCGCCGGTGGTCGCGGTGCAGCGCGACAACTACGACTCGCGCCAGGTGCGCCTCGACCTCGCCTGGGCGAAGGTGGAGGCCGGGAGCTGGCTGCGGCTGCAGGGCGGCCGCTTCGAGATGCCGATCGGCTTCACCGAGATGATCTGGGACCGCGACCTGCGCGCCCAGGGCGCGGCGGCCTCGCTCTCGCTGCGCGACCGCGGCGGGCTGAAGCGGCTCTCCCTGGCGGGCGTCGGGAGCTGGGGCTCCCACGTGTTCGACGACGGCACGGCGCGCACGCTGGCCGCGGCCGTCGAGGCGGACTTCGCCCTCGGGGACTTCTCGACGCTGTCGCTGACCGGCGCCTTCGTGCGCTTCGACGACTTCGACGAGCTGACGCCCGCGATCCGCCGCCAGAACACGCGGGTGGCCGGCGCGATCGTGCGCGAGTACGAGGTGCTCGACGGCGTGCTGCGCTTCCGCCACGAAGGCGCGGTGCGCGTCGAACTGGTGGCCGACCTCAGCGTGAACACGGCCGAGGACACCGACAACAAGGGCCTGTGGCTGGCGGCCGTCGTCGGGTCGGTGCGCTCGGCGCGGGTCCGCGGCGAGTACGTCTACGCGAAGGTCGACAAGGACGCGACGCTGGCGGCCTACGGCGCCGACGACTTCCTGTGGGTGACGGGCTGGGACGGCCACAAGGCCGACCTCGGCCTCCGCCTGTCGGACCGCGCCGCCCTCCACGTCGTCGGCCAGTGGCAGCGGTTCAAGGACGCGCCGCAGGTCGCCGAGCGCGACCGCTGGGTCAAGCGTTACCGCGTCGACCTGCGCTTCCGGAGCTGATCGCACGGCAATTCTTGCCGACCCCGAATCAGGCTGAAAAAGCGAGCTTCAAAAAACACTTGCCCGATTCCACCTCAAGTCCTACAGTAATCGCAGAGTGATCGGGTCCAGGGTCCTTCGTCCCGGCCGCCCCGCTTCCGCCCCCGCCGTCTCCTGCCGTTTCCCACCCGCTCTCACCCCTCTTTCCCCGCGGTACCGACGCCTGCCGTCCGTCTGCCCGCGGGCTCCTCGCGAGGTCCGATGAGCAAGCTCTTCGTGGTGGACACCAACGTCGTGCTGTTCGATCACTCCTGCATCTACAACTTCCAGGAGCACGACGTCGCGCTGTCGATCGTGGTGCTGGAGGAGCTCGACCGCTTCAAGCGCGGCAACGAGGCGATCAACCTCGAGGCCCGCAGCTTCATCCGCGAGCTCGACGAACTGGCCGGCGACCACTCGCTGACCGAGGGCCTGCCGCTGGGCGAGGGGCGCGGGCGGCTCTACATCGAGATCGGCGAGGGGCGCTCCGGCCGCGTCACCCAGGCCTTCGCCAGCAGCAAGCCCGACCACCGCATCCTGGCCCTGGCGGACGAGTTGCGCGAGCGCCACCCCGACCGCGAGGTGATCCTCGTCAGCAAGGACGTCAACCTGCGGATGAAGGCGAAGTCGCTGGGCCTGCGCGCCGAGGACTACACGACCGGCAAGGTGCGCCACGTCGACCGCCTGTACAGCGGCACCGCCTCGATCGAGGGGCTGCCCTCCGACGTGATCGCCCGGCTGCACGCCGAGCCGCACCAGGTGCCGCACGCCGAGGTGCCGGGCGCGCCGCCGAAGCTCTTGCCCAACCAGTACCTGGTGATGAAGAACGGCTCGCTCTCGGCGCTCGCCCACTACGCGCGGCAGACCGGGATGTTCGAGCGGGTCGCCAAGCGCCCGGCCTACGGCGTCGAGCCGCGGAACGCCGAGCAGATCTTCGCGCTCGACGCGCTGATGAGGCCGGAGTGCCAGCTCGTCACGCTGACCGGGCGCGCGGGCACGGGCAAGACGCTGCTGGCGCTGGCCGCCGCGCTCGAGCAGCGCCGCCACTTCCGCCAGATCTTCCTCGCGCGGCCGGTGGTGCCGATGGGCAACCGCGACATCGGCTACCTGCCCGGCGACGTCAAGAGCAAGCTCGACCCGTACATGCAGCCGCTGTGGGACAACATCGCGGTGATCCGCCACCGGCTGTCGCCCGACAGCCGCGAGCACCGCGCGCTGGGCGAGATGGTCGAGCAGGAGAAGATCTGCGTGGCGCCGCTCGCCTACATCCGCGGCCGCTCGCTCGACCACGTGTACTTCATCGTCGACGAGGCGCAGAACCTGACCCCGCACGAGGTGAAGACGATCATCACCCGCGCGGGCGAAGGGTCGAAGGTGGTGTTCACCGGCGACATCCACCAGATCGACACTCCCTACCTCGACTCGCAGAGCAACGGGCTGACGGTGCTGATCGACAAGATGAAGGACCACGACCTGTTCGCCCACGTCAACCTGGTCAAGGGCGAGCGCAGCCCGCTCGCCGAACTCGCCAGCAACGTCCTGTAGCGGTCGGTGCGGGCGCGGGCCCCGGGCCCCGCGTATGATCCGCGCCATGTCCGGCCGTCGCACGGCGCCCTTCCTGCCCCCGCCCGCCGAGGTCCGCGGCCCCACGTGGTGGGGGCTCGGCGAGCTGCGCGGATGGCGCGAGGCGCCGCGGCTGCGCGCCGTCGCCGGGCTGTGGCTGGCGGCGACGGCCGCGGCCGTGGTCACCGGCGTCCTCAACGTGACGCTGGGCTGGAACGGGGTCGAGTTCCGGGTCTTCGAGCTGCCCGTCGCGGTCACGGTCTACCCCCCGTTCGTGCTCTCGGTGCTGCTCGCGCTGTGGCTGGGTCCCGCCTGGGGCGCGCTGCCGATCTACTTCGCCAACCTGGCGTCGGCGCTGGCCTCGGGCCTGCCCTTCCCGATGAGCGCGATCTTCGCGGTCGCGGGCGTGATCGAGACGCTGATGCTGTGGGGTTCGCTGGTGGTGCTGCGGGTCGACCCCGACCTGCGCCGCGGCCGCGACCTCGGCTGGTTCCTGGCGGCCGCGCTGGTGGCGGCCGTCACCGGTTCGCTGGCCGCCATCCTGTGGAACTCCTCGCACGGGCTCGACCCGGCCGCCGGGCAGCGCGTCTGGCGCGGCTGGGTGATCGGCGACCTGCTGCAGATCCTGCTGCTGGTCCTGCCGCTGCTGCGGCTGTGCGGGCCGGCCGTGCGCGGCTGGTTCGACCGCCGCTTCGTCTCGCCCCCGCAGCAGGAGTTCAGCTACACCCACGGCGTGGGGCTGATCATCGTGGCGTTCGCGGTGCTGGGGCTGGTCGTGTTCCTCGGCGTGCACCAGGCGCTGGGCTCGATCGAGGTGGCGATCGACGCCCGCACGGTGGACGGCGAGCTGCTGATCCCCAAGCTGCGCGAGATCATTCTCGTGATGGCCCTGCTGTCGACCGCCCTGATCGCGGCGACGGGCATGTTCTCGACCGCGCTGGCGCGGATGGGCGAGCGCCAGCGCCACGAGGCGCGCCGCGACACGCTGACCGGCTGCCTCAACCGCCGCACCTTCGCGGAGCTGTACGCGAAGGAGGCCGAGCGCAGCCGGCGTCTCGACCTCGGCGTCGGCGTGCTGTTCATCGACCTCGACCACTTCAAGTCGATCAACGACGAGTTCGGGCACGCCGCGGGCGACCGCGTGCTGGCCGCCGCGTCGCGGCGGATCGAGGGCGCGCTGCGCGCCACCGACCTGCTCTTCCGGTGGGGCGGCGAGGAGTTCCTGGTGCTGATGCCGCACACCCGGCGCGAGGAGCTGGGCGTGATCGCGGAGCGCGTGCGCGAGGCGGTCGGCGCGGGGCCCGTGCAGTCGTCCTCGACGAGCGGGGGGCTCGGCATCGCGGCCAGCGTCGGCGCGGCGGCCGCCGAGCCGGCGCCGGACGACCCGCGCGATCTGGTCGCGCGGGCCGACCGGGCGGTCTACGAGGCGAAGGCCGCCGGCCGCAATCGGGTGGTGGTCGCGGCCGGCTGAACGATCACTCGCCGTCGAGCTTGCAGATCCCGGCGGGGCTCGAGTGGACGACTCCCCAGGCCGATTCCTCGATCACGCAGACGCCACACTGGCCGGTCGCCGGAGAGCACGCGCGGAACTTGCCGGCCGCCGAGATGTCGATCATGTACTGGGTGATCTCCTTGAGACCGCAGGCCGCGCGCGTGGTCGGCACGCCCTCGCCCGAGCAGTCCACGTTCTGGTTGTCGATCACCTGGTACCAGTCGGGCCCCGGCCGGCCCGACTTAGAGGTGCCCGAGATGTAGTGGTCGCAGGCCTCGCGCTGGGGATGGGTCTCCGGGCGGGTGTTGCAGGTCGTGCTGCCGGGGAAGCCGGCCGCGGCGCAGTAGGCCGTGTCCCGCACGAGCGGGCTCGCGTTCAGCACCTTCAGCGTCGGCCGCGGCTCGAGCTGGACCTTGATCCGGTAGCCGTACGAGGCCGACAGCGGCGGCAGCGGCGTGCCGCAGGCCGCAGCGAACGGGTTCGGCGTGGGGGTCGGCGTCGGGGTCGGGGTGGCCGAGGCGACGGGGTTCTGGGGAGCGGCGCTGCCGCCGCCACCGCCGCCACAGGCGGCGAGCACGAACAGGGGCGCGAGCGCGGCGAGCAGGGAGCGGCTGCGGGTCATGACTCTTCTTGCACCTCGTGCCCGCTTCGGGAGCGGGCGCGCCGGCCGGTGTCCCGGCCGGGAAAAATCCAGTGTATCCGAGGTCCGGGCCGCCGGCCGCAGCGTTCATCCACGCTGATCGCCGCGGGGCGGTAGAATCCGCGGCGAGCCCCGCCGACCCGCCGCCCGCGACTGCCCCGGGGCCGACAAGGAGGACGCATGTTCGCCCGCCTCGCCACGCTGTTCCGCGGCTTCCTCGGCCTGTTCATCTCCGGCCTCGAGCGCCAGAACCCGAAAGCCCTGATCGAGGCGGAGCGCGAGGCGCTGCGCGAGCAGATCGCCCGCTTCAACGAGAACCTGGCCAACCACGCCGGCTTCCTCGAGCGGCTGCTGCGGCAGGTCAAGACGCTGGAGAGCCAGGAGCGCGACCTGGCCGCCAAGGCCGCGGCCAACCTCAAGGTCGGCAACCGCAACGCCGCGGGCCAGTACGCCCTGCAGCTCAAGACGGTCAAGGACCAGCTCGAGGAGAACCGCGCGCAGCTCCAGGCGGCCGAGGACACCTACAAGAAGCTGGTGTCGGCCCGCGACGTGTCCGTGCGCGAGGCGCAGGCCAAGATCGAGAAGCTGAAGCGGATGATCAGCGAGACCGAGATGCTCGAGGCGCAGGCCGAGCTCCAGGAGATGGCCTCCGGGATGATCGGCTCGATCGGCGGCTCGGGCGACACCCTGAACCGCGTCGAGGAGTACCTCACCGAGCGCCGCGACAAGGCCGCGGGCCGGGCCCGGGTGGCCGGCTCGACGATCGACACGTCGAAGGTGGAGCTGATGGAGGCCGAGCAGCAGGCCCTGGCCGACGCCGCGCTCAGCGAGTTCGCCGCGGCCTACGGGATCGAGGCGCCGGCCCCGGACAAGCCGGTCGCAGAGGCCGCGCCGCCCGCCCCGGCGCCGGCGGTCAAGGACATGGGCCCGCAGTCGTAGCCCGAAGAAGACCACGGAGGAACGAAGATGACCGATCAGACTCCGCAGCCCGTCGGGCCCACCGCGCTCGGCAAGCTGGTCCTGTTCCTGTTCGTGCTCGCCTGCCTGGGCGGCGCGGCGTACTACTTCCGGGACCTGGTCGCGCCCTCCGGCCGCGACACGGCCGGCAGCGTCGACCTCGACGAGTTCCGCAAGATCGAGGCCCCCGACACCAAGGGCATCACGACGGTCCAGGAGTACAAGTACGTTCCCTCCGAGAAGCTGCCTCCCGTCAAGGGCGTGTCGGCCTACAAGTGGGACGAGAAGAACAAGGTCGTCAACTTCCCGATCAACGTGTGGATCGGCTGGCTGCCGATCGTGGCCGCCAACGGCGGCTTCGCGCCTTCCGAGCAGAGCGTCTTCTTCAAGGAATACGGCTTCAAGGTCAACCTCAAGCTGATCGACGACCCCGTGGTCGCCCGCGACAGCTTCGCGGCCGGCGAGAGCCACATACTGTGGGGCACGCTCGACATGATGGTGCTGTTCGCGCCCGACCTGATGAAGGACTCTCGCTCGGCGCCGCGCATCTTCCAGCAGGTCGACTGGTCGTCCGGCGGCGACGGCATCGTCGTCCGCGGCAACGTGATGTCGGTCAAGGACCTGAAGGGCAAGACCATCGTCTACGCCCAGAACAGCCCCTCGCAGTACTTCATCAACAACCTGCTGCTGAACGCGGGCGTGCAGCCTTCCGAGGTCAAGCACAAGTTCACGGCGACGGCGTTCGAGGCGGCGGCGGCGTTCGTCTCCGACAAGTCGATCGACGCCTGCGTGTCGTGGGCGCCGGACATCTACAACATCCCCGAGAAGGTCAAGGGCACGCGGGTGCTGACCACGACCGCCGAGGCCAACAAGCTGATCGCCGACGTGTGGGCGGCCCGCGCCGACTTCGCCAAGGACCATCCCGACGTGATCAAGGGGCTGGTGGCGGGCATCTTCAAGGGCATGGATCTGCTGAAGGACGACACCCAGCGCGAGAAGGCGTTCGCCGCGATGGCCGAGGGCTACGGCATGCAGGCCGAGGAGGTGCGCTCGATGGCGCAGGACGCCCACTCGACCAACTTCGGCGAGAACAAGACGTTCTTCATGAACGCCAACGAGCCGGCCAACTTCGAGCGGACGTGGAAGAACGTCACCTTCGTCTACCGCGAGCTGGGCCTGGTCGACACCCCGGTGCGCTTCGACGAGGTGATGGACTTCTCGGTGCTGCAGGCGCTCGAAAAGGAGGGCAGGTTCGGCCACCAGAAGGACGAGAACCGGGCCCAGTTCACGCCCACGGCCTACAAGAAGCTGTCGGCAGAAGCGCCGATCCTGACCCAGACCATCCGCATCAACTTCTACCCGAACTCCGCCAACATCTTCGAGCCGCAGCACGACGAGGCGGGCAAGCCGATCCCCAACACGCTCTACGACCCGGGCGCCGACGCGACGCTCGAGAAGGTGGCGCGCCTGGCGGGCCAGTACGAACGGGCGGTGATCGCGGTGGTCGGCCACACCGACGGCTCGATGAAGGGCAAGGGCCCCCGCTACGAGGACGTCAAGCAGCTCTCCACGGACCGCGCCGACGCCGTGCGCCAGGCGCTGGTCAAGAAGTACAAGTTCGACCCCAACAAGTTCATCGTCGAGGGCAAGGCGTGGGACGAGCCGGCCAACCCCGACGACCCGATGAACCACGCGATGAACCGCCGCGTCGAGATCTCGGTCTACCCGCCCGAGGCGAAGTAGGCCGCTCGCGTGCACCAGGGCTTCCTGCGCATCCGGGAGAGCCTGCCCGCCTGGCGGGCCTGGCTGCTCGGGTCGCTCCCCATCCTCGCGCTGCTTCTGGCGTGGATGGGGGCGACCGCGGGCGCGGCCGAAGAGCGCCTGCTGTCGCCGGCGATCCTGCCGTCGCCCGCCGAGGTAGTGGGGTCGCTGCGCTCGCTCTGGTTCGACCGCGCGCTCACCCGCAACCTCGGCGTGTCGTTCAGCCGCATCCTCGCCGGCTTCGCGGTGGGCGTGGCGATCGCCTTCCCGCTGGGGCTGGCGATGGGCGCCTTCACCAAGGTCAAGGCCGCCTTCACGCCGCTCACGGTCTTCGGCGCCTACCTGCCGATCCCCGCCCTGGTGCCGCTCACGCTGTCGCTGTTCGGCACCGAGGAGACGCAGAAGGTCGCTTTCCTCGCGCTCGCTTTCGCGATCTACCTGGTGCCGCTGATCGTGGCCGCGGTCGACGGCGTCGAGGACACCTACCTCAAGACCGCGTACACGCTCGGGGCCAGCCGCTCGGAGGCGGTGACCAAGGTGCTGCTGCCGATCGCCTGGCCCGCCATCTTCCGCGCGCTGCGGCTCGGCTTCGGGGTCGGATGGAGCTACATCCTGCTGACCGAGATGGTCGACGTCGGCAAGGGCATCGGCGGCATCATCATCACCTCGCAGCGGCGCGGGCCGCGCGAGCACATCTACCTGGTGCTGCTCGTGATCGTGGCCGTCGCCTTCCTGACCGACAAGCTGTGGCAGTTCGCCGAGAAGCGGCTGTTCCCGCACCAGGAGCAGGGCCGATGAGCGCGACGGGGCCGGCCACGACGGCCGCGTCACCGGTCGTCGAGTTCCGGAACGTCACCAAGGTCTTCAACCCCGGCCAGAAGACCGAGTTCACGGCACTCAAGGACGTCAGCTTCCGGATCGACGACAAGCCGGACTACGGCGAGTTCGTCGGCATCCTGGGCCCCTCGGGCTGCGGCAAGTCGACGATCCTCAACCTGATCCACGGCTTCTCGGACGTCGCGCCGGCGACTTCCGGGGAGGTGCTGGTGCGCGGCCAGGCCGTGCGCGGTCCCGGCGCCGACCGCGGCATGATCTTCCAGCGCTACAGCTCGTTCCCGCAGCGCACGGTCCTGCAGAACGTGACCTTCGGCCTGGAACTGGACGCCGCCGGCCGCAAGCTGTCGGGCCGCGAGCGCGAGGGGCTGGCCCGCGAGTGGATCCGCAAGGTCGGCCTCGCCGGCCACGAGCACAAGTACCCGCACCAGCTCTCCGGCGGCCAGCAGCAGCGGGTGGCGATCGCGCGCTCGCTGGTGCTCAAGCCACGCATCATCCTGATGGACGAGCCGTTCTCGGCGCTCGACGAGCCGACCCGGCTCGACATGCAGCGGCTGATCACCGACCTCTGGCACGAGGTCGAAGCGACGGTGCTGCTCGTCACCCACTCGATCTCCGAGGCCGTCTACCTCGGCGACCGGGTCTGGATCATGGGCCGTGCGCCGGGCCGCATCCTGCGCCAGTTCGACGACGTGATCCCGAAGACGCGCGACGCCGACCCGATGGCGGTGCAGGAGTCGACGGCCTTCAAGGAGGCCGTGGCCGAGGTCTCCCGCGCCTTCCGCGAGGCCGAAGGCGCGCGATGAGCGCCTCGCCGGCGCCGCCCTCGTCGTCGCGCCCGCTCGGCTACCTCGACTTCGTCAAGGAGGCTGCGCTGCGGCCGGTCAGGAACCGGGTGCTCGGGGCGATGCCGCTGACCCAGATGCTGGTGGCCTCGTTCGGCCTGGCCGGCCTGTTCAACGCCGGTTTCTGGCTGCTGGGGCTGGCGGCGGTCGTCGCCTTCGTCGGCGGCCGCTCCGCGAGCGCGCGCTTCCAGAAGCTGGTCGAGGCCGAGCGCCTGATGGCGGCCCGCGCGCTCCGCGGCAGCGGCTTCGAGGACAAGGCGCGCCAGGCCATCGCCCGCCTGCGCCCGCAGTCCCAGGCCCGCTACCGCGCCCTCGCCGAGCAGTGCCACGAGATCCTGGGCCTGCAGCCGGGCGGGGCGGAGATGGTCTCCGACCTGCGGGCCGGCAACCTGAACCAGTTGCTGTGGCTGTTCCTGCGCCTGCTCAGCTCGCGCGAGGGCGTGCAGGAAGTGCTCGCGCGCGTCGACCGCGACGAGCTGCGGGCGGAGGCGGACGTGGTGCGCGGGCGGCTGACCTCCGCCGAGCCCGAGGGCCCGCTGGCGCGCTCGCTGGGCTCGACGCTCGAGATCCTGGAGAAGCGGCTGGCCAACGTCGACGCCGCGGAGAAGAACCTCGCCGTGATCGACGCGGAGCTGACCCGGATCGAGCAGCAGGTCCGCCTCGTGCGCGAGGAGAGCGCGGTGTCGGGCCGGCCGGAGCTGCTCTCGGCGCGGCTCGACGCAGTGACCTCGACGCTGGGTGAGACCTCGCGCTGGATGGACCAGCACGCCGAGCTGCTGACGTCGCTGGGCGGCGACGAGCTCGACGCCAGCTCCGCGCCGCTGCTGCCCGCCGACGCCGAGGCGCCCGCGCGGCCCGCCCCGCCGCCCCCCCCGCGCGCCCGGGAACGCGAACGAACGCGCTAGAGAGTCGCCATGGAGGCACCGATGGCCGAGACCGCCCCGCCCGCACCGCTGCCCTCCTGGGCCTCCGAGATGCGCGAGGCGTTCCGCACGGGAGCCGCCAGCCAGTTCGTGCTCCACGGCAACGTGTTCGACCTGGTGGAGAGCGCCGACGGCCGTGGCGGGCGCGAGTGGGTGTCGCTGGCCCGCTTCCTCGAGACGACGATGTTCGCGCCGTTCGACGTCGTGCTCGTCTACGACCGCGGGCGCGGGCTGCGGGCGCGGCGGGGCGCGGAGCCGTTCTTCCGCTTCCTGAAGGCGTTCGACACCTTCTCCGGCACGCAATGGGCCTCGATGCCCGAACCCGGTCCCGACAAGCTGGCGAGCCTCGATCTCGGCAACCTGCTGCCGCGCGACCCGAAGCGGGCGATCGAGATCGTCGACCGCTTCCTGCGCCACGCGGTGACGCGGACGAAGGTGCAGGACGCGCGCTCCGTCGCCGACCCGCTGCGGGTGGCGGTCGTCGTCGACCACGCCCAGTTCGTGGTGCCGGCGGGCGACGTCGCCTACGTGGCGGAGTCGGCGCAGACCGTGATCCAGCTCCTCGACTGGTCGCGCGACCCGCAGATCACCGGCGCCGTCGTCGCCAGCGTGCTGATCTCCGAGAACCTGTCCGACCTCAACCGCACGCTGGTCGAGAACCCGCACTCGGCGAAGATCCGCCTCAGCCTGCCCACCGGGACGGAGATCCGCACGTTCGTCCACGACCTGGTGGCCGGCGAGGACTTCGAGAAGCTGTCCGAGGTGCCGAAGGAGGCGCTGGCCGACAAGCTCGTGGGCCTGACCCGCGTCGGCGTCCGCACGCTGGTGCGGCGCGCGCTGGGCGGCGGCCTGCGGATCTCGGGCGCGTTCCTGACCCGGATGAAGAAGGAGCTGATCGAGAAGGAGGCGGCCGGCCGGCTCGAGTTCCTGGAGACCGACCGCACCCTCGACGACGTCGCCGGACACGAGGAAGCCAAGGCCTGGCTGCGCGAGGACGCCGTGCTGCTGCGCCGCGGCAAGACCCGGGCGATGCCGATGGGCTACCTGCTGACGGGCCGCATCGGCACCGGCAAGACGTTCCTGGTCGAGTGCCTCGCGGGCGACGTCGGCGTGCCGTGCGTCGAGCTCAAGAACTTCCGCGACAAGTGGGTCGGCGCCACCGAGGGCAACCTGGAGAAGGTCTTCGGCATCCTGCAGGCGCTGGGCCAGGTGATCGTCTTCGTCGACGAGGCCGACCAGGCGACCGGCAAGCGCGGCGGCGGCGACGGCGACTCCGGCCTCTCCGGCCGCATCTACGCGATGCTGGCCAAGGAGATGTCCGACACCCGCAACCGCGGGAGGATCGTCTGGATCTTCGCCACCTCGCGGCCGGACCTGGTCGAGGTGGACTTGAAGCGCCAGGGCCGGCTCGACGTGCACATCCCGCTGTTCCCGCCCGGCGACGCCGCGGGTCGCGCCGCGCTGTTCGCTGCGATGGCCCGCAAGCTCAAGCTCGACATCGCGCCGGCCGACCTGCCGACGCTGCCCGACGACGACCAGATCGGCGGCAACGAGATGGAGGGCCTGCTGGTGCGCGCGCTGCGCGCCCACGAGGCGGGCCTCGACGCGGCCGAGCGCGGCGGGCCGCCGCCACCCGGCCTGCGCTCGTGCATCGAGGCGGCGATCGCCGACTTCCGCAGCTCCGCCCACGTCGAGCGCCTGGAGCTGATGGACCTGCTCGCCGTGAAGGAGTGCACGGACACCCGCTTCCTGCCCGAACGCTTCCGCAGCCTCTCGCTCGCCGACGTCAACGCCCGGATCTCCCGGCTGAAGGCGACACTGGGCGAGTAATGTGAACTGAGACCGTTCTTTCTGGGGGTGCGGGGGCGGAGGAGGCTTCGCCGCCCGACGGAGCCCCCGCGGAGCGCGGCGCCGCCGCTGGGGCGGCGCGGCGACTCAGAGTGGAACACTTCAAGACCATCATCGAGCCGTTCCGGGTCAAGTCGGTCGAGGCGATCAAGTTCACACGCCGCGAGGAGCGCGAGCAGGCGCTGCGCGAGGCCGGCTACAACGTGTTCCGGCTGCACGCCGAGGACGTGCTGGTCGACCTGCTGACCGACTCCGGCACCGGCGCCATGTCGGCCGCCCAGTGGGGCGCGCTGATGCAGGGCGACGAGAGCTACGCCGGCAGCCGCTCCTACTACCGCTTCCGGGACGTGGTCAAGGAGCTGACGGGCTTCAAGCACGTGATCCCGACCCACCAGGGCCGCGCCGCCGAGCGCATCCTGTTCCACTCGATCCTCGAGCCCGGCATGGTGGTGCCCAACAACAACCACTTCGACACCACCCGCGCCAACGTGGAGGTCGAGCGGTGCGAGGCCCGCGACCTGGTGATCCCCGAGGGCCGGGTGCCCGCGCTCGAGCACCCCTTCAAGGGCAACATCGACCTCACGGCCCTCGAGGAGACGCTGCAGAAGGACGGCGAGCGGGTGCCGCTGGTGATGGTCACGGTCACCAACAACACGGGCGGCGGCCAGCCCGTGTCGCTCGAGAACCTGCGCGGCGTGCGCCGGCTGTGCGACAGGTACAACAAGCCGTTCTTCCTCGACGCCTGCCGCTTCGCCGAGAACGCCTACTTCATCAAGCGGCGCGAGGCCGGGCAGGGCCACCGCACGCCGAAGCAGATCGCCCAGGAGATGTTCTCGCTGGCCGACGGCTGCACGATGTCGGCCAAGAAGGACGGCCTCGCCAACATCGGCGGCTTCCTGGCGATGAACGACGACGGCTGGACCGAGTCGTGCCGCAACCTGCTGATCCTGACCGAGGGCTTCCCGACCTACGGCGGCCTTGCCGGCTACGACCTGGAGGCGATCGCGCGGGGCCTGGAGGAGGTCGTCGAGGAGCCCTACCTGCGGTACCGCATCCGCTCGATCGAGTACCTGGCCGAGAAGCTGGTCGCGGCCGGGGTGCCGATCCTGCGCCCTGCCGGCGGCCACGCGGTGTACCTCGACGCCCGCGCCCTGCTGCCGCAGGTGCCGCCGCTGCAGTACCCCGGCATCGCCGTGGTCAACGCGCTGTACCTCGAGGGCGGCGTGCGCGGCGTCGAGATCGGCACGGTGATGTTCGGCGCCCACCCCGACGGCACGGAGAGCGCCGGCCCGATGGACCTGGTCCGGCTGGCGATCCCGCGCCGCGTCTACACCCAGTCCCACGTGGACTTCGTGGCCGAGGTCGTGATCCACGTCGCCGAGCGCCGCCAGGAGCTGCGCGGCTACCGCATCGTCGAGGCCCCGAAGTTCCTCCGCCACTTCACCGCCCGCTTCCAGCCCGTCTCCGCCTGATCGCGCCCCGAGGCCACAATAGGTCCATGAAAGCCGACATCATCCGCCGCCTGCCCAAGACCGACCTGCACTGCCACCTCGACGGCTCGCTCCGCCTGCCGTCGCTGATCGAGATGTGCCGCGAGCGCCGCGTGTCGCTGCCCTCGGACACCGAGGAGGGGCTGCGCGAGCTGGTGTTCCGTCCCCAGTACGCGAACCTCGCCGAGTACCTGGCGGGCTTCTCCTACACGGTCGCGGCGCTGTCGGACGTCGAGGCCCTGGAACGGGCGGCGTTCGAGCTGTGCGAGGACTGCCAGGCTGAAGGTGTCCGCTACGTCGAGGTGCGTTTCGCACCGCAGCTCCACGTGCGCCCCGGGCTCGAACTCTCCGATGTCGTGCGCGCGGTCGACCGCGGCCTGCGGCGGGCGACGGCGGCCTTCAACGCCCGCCCCGAGGTCGCGGGCGGCCACGAGCCGCGCTTCGCGGCCGGCATGATCCTGTGCGCGATGCGGTTCTTCACGGGCGAGTTCTCGCCGGGCTACAAGCGCTTCTTCGACGCCATGCCCGAGGCGCCGATCCACGAGATCTACGCGGCGGCCAGCATGGAGGTGGCGCGCGCCGCCGCCCGCCTGCGCCACGACGAGGGGCTGCTGGTGGTCGGCCTCGACCTGGCGGGCCAGGAAAAGGGCTACCCGGCCGACGAGCACCACGTGGCCTACCAGGTCGCCCACGAGAACTTCCTCGGCAAGACCGTGCACGCCGGCGAGGACTACGGCCCGGAGTCCATCTTCCAGGCGATCGGCGACCTGCACGCCGACCGCGTCGGCCACGGCACCTGGCTGTTCGACGAGAGCCGCATCCAGGACCCGCGGATCGAGGACCGCAAGGCGTACGTCGAGTCGCTGGCCCAGTACATCGCCGACAAGCGCATCACGATCGAGGTGTGCCTGACCTCGAACCAGCAGACGGTGCCTGAGCTGGCGGGCGACCTGAGCAAGCACCCGTTCGGCGAGATGCGCAAGCGGCGGCTGTCGACGACGTTCTGCACCGACAACCGCCTGGTGTCCGACACCACCGTCTCCCGCGAGATCGCGCGTGCGGTCGAGGCCTTCGACCTGACCGAGCGCGAGGTTCGCGACATCCTGATCTACGGCTTCAAGCGCAGCTTCTACCCGGGCACGTACCTGGAGAAGCGCACCTACGTCCGCGAGGTGATCGACTACGCCGACCGCGTGATGTCCGGCTCCATCTAGGGCCGGCGGCGCGGCCGTCCTCGCCAACCCGACTCCCACCCCGAATCGAGGCCCATCATGAACCTCAAGCCCCACGGCGGCGACCTGTCCGCGATCGATTTCCTCGACCTGCTCGTGCTCGACATCTACGGCGGCCTGCGCCACGTCACCCTGCCGCGCGGCTACGTCGGCCCGAAGCTGTTCGCGGAAGGCGTCGGCTTCGACGCCTCCAACTTCGGCTTCGCGCGCGTCACCAGCTCGGACATGGTGGCGGTCCCCGACCTGGAGCGGGCCTTCGTGTCCGAAGAAGGCGGCCAGAGGATCCTGCACTGCCTGTGCGACGTGCGCTCCACGGAAGGCGAGCCGTTCGCCCAGTATCCGCGCGCGGTCGCCCGCCGGGCGCTGCAGGCGCTCGCCGAGCGGGGCGTGGCCGACGGCGCGAAGATGCTGGTCGAGCTGGAGTTCTACGTCTTCCAGCACGTCGCCTACGCCACCGACTTCGCGCACTCGTACTACAAGCTGGAGAGCCCCGAGGGCATCGGCGAGCACTTCTACGACCAGCCGCGCTTCGGCATCCACAAGGGCTACCACCGGCTGATGCCGGAGGACCGCTACTTCTCGCTGCGCAACCAGGTGGTGGCCCAGATGGGAGCGATCGGCATCCCCGTCAAGTACCACCACCACGAGGTCGGCGCCGCCCAGCTCGAGATCGAGCTCGACTTCATGCCGCTGCTGGAGGCCGCCGACGCGGTCACCCTGGCGAAGTGGATCATCCGGTCCGTGGCCGGCGAGCTGGGCGCCTTCGTGACCTTCATGCCGAAGCCGATCTACAAGGCCGCGGGCAACGGCATGCACGTCCACCAGTACCTCGAGAAGGGCGGGCGCTCGCTGTTCCACGGCGAGGTCCTGTTCGGCCTGAGCCCGCTGGCCCTGCACTACACGGCCGGCCTGCTGGAACACTCGCTGACCGGCTCGCTGCTGGCGCTGACCAATCCCTCGACCAACTCCTACAAGCGGCTGGTGCCGGGCTACGAGGCTCCGGTCAACGCCACCTTCGCGATGGCCAGCCGCGCGGCGGCCGTGCGCGTGCCGGGCTACGCCAAGGGCGAAGACGTGCGCATCGAGTACCGCACCGGCGACGCCACCGCGAACACCTATTACATGCTCTCGGCGATGGCGCTGGCCGGCCTCGACGGCATTCGCCGCGGCGCCGACCCGGTGGCCCTCGGCTTCGACCGGGCGGAAGGCGCGCGCAGCTTCCCGCTGAGCCTCGACCGCGTGCTCGACGGCCTGGAGAGCGACCGCGAGTACCTGCTGCCGGCCTTCCCGCCGGCGCTGCTGGACCTGTGGACGAAGATCAAGCGCGAAGAGGCCGCCTACGTGTACAACGCGCCGACGCCCCAGGAGTACGAGCTGTACTTCTGAGCCGCGTCAGGCGAGCAGCAGGAAGGCGGCCGCGGCGGCCGCCAGCAGCAGGGCGGCGGTCGAGGCGAGCATCGGCCGCCGCAGCTCGTGCGCGCCCAGGGTCAGCGCCATGCCGGCCTTGACCACGGTGTTGGCGACCAGCGCGATCAGGATCGTCAGCGCGGCGGGGCCGAGCTGGCCCGGATCCGACTGCGCCAGCGCGGCCATCGACAGCGCGATGGCGTCGACGTCGGTGAGGCCGGCGACGGCGCCGGCGAGGTAGAGCCCTGCGTTGCCGAAGTAGAGCTGGGCGGCCTTGGCGACCACGGTGACGAGGCCGAAGATGGCGCCGAACTTGACGGCCTCGCCCAGCTCGAACGGGTTGCTGCCCGAGCGCACGGTGCTGGCTCCCCCGCCCGCCCGCCGCGTCCACAGCCACGCGCAGGCGGCCAGGTTGACGACGCCGAGCAGCAGCACGCCCGGCGCCAGGCGGCGCGCCAGCGGTGGGGCGATCAGCGCGACCACGATCAGCACCCGGAAGAACATCACGGTCCAGGCGACCAGGATGCCGAGCGTGAAGGTGGGCGCGAGCGCGGGTTCGGAGCGGCTGCGCTGCGAGAAGCCGAGCGTGACCGCGGTGCTCGAGACCAGACCGCCGAGCACGCCGGTGAGGCCGATGCCGTGCTCCTGGCCGACCACCTTGACGAGCACGTAGCTCGCGAAGTTGAGGCCGGAGATCAGCACGACCATCAGCCAGACCTTGTACGGGTTCAGCACGTCGAGCGGCGGCGGCCCGAAGTTGCGGTCGGGCAGCAGCGGCAGCACGATCGCCGTGATGATCGCGAACTTGAGGGTGGCCTCGACGTCGGCCGGCTCGACGCGGCCCACGATGCGGTGGGTGACGCCCTTGCTCGACAGCAGCAGCAGGGTGGCCACCGTCAGCGCCGTCGCCAGCCCTGGTCGGCCGATCCCGCACAAGGTGCCGACGAAGAACGTCATCAGCACCGTGACTTCGGTCGTGGCGCCGACGTCGCCGTGGCGCGCGGTCACGTAGTACGAGACGACGGCCAGCGCCGCGACCGCGGCGAAGGCCGCAAGCAGCAGCGCGGTCAGTCCTGCCGCGAGGTGGAGGTGCGCCGCAGTCGCGCCCAGCAGGGCGACCAGCGCGAAGGTCCGCACGCCCGCCACCGGCTCCTCGTCGGGGCGCTGGCCGCGCTCCCGCTCGAGGCCGAGCAGCAGCCCGAGCCCGAGGGCCGAAGCGAAGCGCGCCGCCAGCTCGACGGTCGCCGTCATGGCGGGAAGAGTGTACTCCCGCTGGCCCCGGTCAGCGCTGGAGCGGAATCCGGACCAGCCCCGCCTGCGTTCGCCACCCCTCGGCGCCGCGGCTGGAGGAGCCGTAGACCGTCACCCAGAGGGCTCCGAGACCCTGCGCCATCCCGTACAGGATGTGGCCCGGCAGGCCGTCGCCGTAGCGCCGGGCCTCGAGGGTGGCTCGGTCCACGCGCTGCAGGCCACGCTGGCCGCCGATCCAGGCGTGGCGAGGCGTCAGGGCAATGGAGAGACCGCCGAGTCGCTCCCCGTTGACCGACTGGTGGAAGGTCTGCCAGCGCCCGGAGACGCGGTCGAGGCGGCTCACGCCGCGGTCGTCCCGGAAGTGGGTCAGCCAGGCCTCGCGCTCGTCGGCGGCGATCGCCGCGCCGTAGCCGTCGGCCAGGCCCGCCTCGACACCCCAGCGCTGGAAGCGGCCGGTCGCGCGGTCCCACAGGGCCACGCCGCCCCCGACGAAGGCGCCGTCCTTCTGCTCCGGGTCCCGCACGTACTCGCCCATGGACGTGAACCACACCGACTCGGGCCGCACGAGGATCCGGTACACGCCGTCGTGCTGGAGCTGGCCCGCCGCGCGGGTGAAGCTGCGCGCGGGGCTGGCCTCCAGCAACGGCCTCCCGGCCGCGCTCAGGGTCCGCACCTCTGCGCCCTTGCCGTGGCCGATCCACAGGCTGTCGCCCTCGCCCGACAGCACCCACACGCTGGGTGACTCGGCCTCGAGCGGCCTGAAGCGGTCGACCGTGGGGTCGAACGCGTGGATGCCCCGCAACTCGTTGACGCCGGACCGGGTCACCTCGCTGGCCGCGACGACGACCTGGCCCGCCACCCACGCGATCTGGGTCAAGCGCTCGCCGGGCAGCCCCGCCGCGCGCCCGTGAAGCCGCCACAGGTCGCGCGCCGGGTCGTGCTCCAGCAACCCGCGCGACGTCGCGACCCACACCCGCCCGCCACCGACCTCGACGTCGAACAGCGCGAGCGCGGCCATCGGTCCCGTGAAGCGAAACACGTCGAAATCGGGCTGCCGCTCGCGCTCGACGGGACGGCTCGGGCCGACCGGCACGGCCGGCTCGGGCGTGGCCTCGAGCGCGACGGCGGCGCGACGCGGGGTCGGGTTCGGGGTCGGCGTGGCCAGCGGGCGATGCTGCGCCCTCTGGGCGTCGGTCGCGAACTCGGCATCATCCGGGGTCCGCGCCTGACTCGGCGGCCCGTCGACCGCGATCCGGCCAGCCTGCCGTCCGGACCCGGGTCCCTGGCCGATTGGCTCCGGCGGCGCCGGTCGACGCGCGACCACGACGAACAGGGCGACTGCAACCACGCCTGCGGTCAAGGCCAGCGCGGCGACGGAGCGCATCAGGCTCGGCTTCGGGCGCAGCACGCTCTCGAGCGGCTCACGCAAGGCGCGCCAGCGGCGAGCTTCGCCCCGGGCTCGGGCTCCAGTGCGTCGCGCTGCTGGCGGACCTGGCTCACGTCCGTTGGGCCCCCTCGGAGGTGCGTCGCGATGCTAGCGCGCGGGCTCCTCGAAATCGCCCCGAAACGACGACGGGGACGGGACCATGAAGTGGTCGCCGTCCCCGTCAGGTCTCCGGCGCCGGGAGGAACCGGGCGCCGGCACGGGTGGTTGCGCGCGCTACTCGAGCGGCTCGGCGGGCGCGGACGCCTGAGGCGCCTTGCCCTGGGGGCGCATCGCCTTCAACTGGTCGAGCAGCTCGTAGGGCAGGCGGGCGTTGACGTGCACCTTGGTGCCCTCGTGGTTCACCGAGAACGCGGTGGCCAGCGACTGCAGCGCGGGGTTCTGGCCGCCCTGGAGCTGGATCAGCGCGGTCATCCCGCGCACGACGTCCGCGAGCTGGCGCGCGGCCGCTTCGTCGCGCGCTTCGCCGGTCGCGTGCAACGCCATCTCGGGATCGAGGTCGCCGGTCACGACCAGGCTCTTCAGCGCCGGCAGCGACATCTGGCCGCCGCCCATCGGCGAGGGCACGTTGTTCGGCATCCGCGAGAGCAGGGTCTGGTCGCCGACCATCCAGAACGTCGAGCCGGGGCGGACTGTGCCCAGCAGGCGCACCAGCTCGGCGTTCTCGGCGAGACCCTTGCCGCCGCCGTTGCGGTTGGCGATCACCTCCTCGACCGTGGCCTGCGGCCCCAGCACGAGGGTGTCGTCGTCGAGGAACGCGAGCGCGCCGGGCCGGCCCTTGGCCCGCCCCTCGCCGAAGACGTAGACGGTGTAGCCGTCGACGGTCTTCCAGGAGACGTTCTTCTTCTCGTCGTCGGCCTCGATCGCGCGGCTCAGCTTGTAGCGGTCGAAGCGGCCGAAGACGAGCACGGCGCCGCGGGCCGGGCCGTCCGCCGCGGGCGGGGCGCCGGCGATCAGGATCTGGTCGATGTCGCGGTCGGGCCGCAGGCCGGTCTTCTCCTCGAGCTCGGCGAACGCCTCCGGCGTCAGATCGGCCTTGGCGGCGTGCTTCTGGTACATCGGGCTGGACGTGAAGCGGGCGACGTCGATGCCCACGACGAAGCGGGTGCCCGAGGGCAGCGCCAGGCCTTCGCCCGGCATCGGCCCGACGGCGGCGCGGGCGGGGTCGAGCACCAGCGCGCCGAGGGCGACGGCCACGCCCAGGCCCACGGCCGCAAAAGATGCGGTCACGACGAGGCGACTGCGAGTCATAAGACCTTCCTTACTGATCGAGTACGAACTGCTTCCGCGAAAAGATCCCGTAGGCCCCAGCCAGGCCGAGAATCGTGATCGCGACCAGGACGGCGATGGCCTCGCCCGTCGGGAGCGTGGTCTGGAACAGTTCCGCGAGCCCCTCGTCGACGGGGCGATGGCGGACGAGCGAGCGGACCCAGGCCGTCACCGTGTAGCGCGGCAGCCAGCCGGGCAGGTTGGCGAGCGACTCCCAGCCGATCAGGAACACGAGGCCGGGAATCGTCGGCCGCTTGAGCAGCACGCCCAGCAGCGCGAACAGCGCGCCGTAGGCGCACAGCGCCAGTGCGGCGACACCGAGGTCGCGCAACAGGTCTGGCACGAACGCGGCGAGCCCTGCGAAGCCGCGGATCGGCACCAGCAGGAAGAAGCTGGCGACGATGCCCGGCAGGGTGAGGGTGAGGCCGGTGACGACGTAGGCGGCGAACTTGCCGCACAGGATCGAGGCCCGGCTGACGGGACGCGAGAGCAGGTAGGTGATGGTGCGGCCTTCGACCTCGTCCGCGATCAGCGCCGTGGCGAAGAACAGCGAGGCCAGCGGCAGCGCGTTGCGCAGGTAGTACATCGCCACCACCAGGCCGTAGAGGTCGATGCCGGCGGGCGCATGCTTCAGGTTGGCGACCACGCGGAACAGCAGCGCGAGGCCGACCGGAAGCAGCAGCAGGCCGGCCATCACCAGGCTCTTGCGGCTCCACACCATCTCCTCGAGCGAGAGGTCGAACACGGCCTTCGCCGCGCGCAGGAAGGGCACCGGCGGCGGCAGCGGCTTCGCCTCGGCGCTCATCGCGCCCCCCCGCGGCGGGCCAGCAGGTACTTGAAGACCGACTCGAGATCTTCGTCGGGCGAGAACACCTCGTGCACCCCGGCCTCCTCGGCGACCTCGGTCAGCGCGGTGTAGAACGCGTCGGGCCGGGTGGTCCGCACGACCACGCTCTCGCCGCCTTCGCCGAACTCCACCGAGACCACCTCGGGCAGGTCGAGCACGGCGCGCGCCACCCGGCGCGGGTCGCGGGCGCGCACGCTGGCGGCGTGCGGGTGCTCGTCGAGCAGGTCGCGGATCTCGCGCACGTCGCCTTCGGCCAGGATCCGGCCCTGGTGGACCAGCAGCACGTTGCGGGTCATCGCCTCGACCTCGTAGAGGACGTGGCTCGACATCACGATCGTGCGCCCCTCGCGGCCGAGGCGCTTGACCAGCTCGACGACGCGGTGGCGGTTGACGGGGTCCATGCCGGTCAGCGGCTCGTCGAGCAGCAGCACCTGCGGGTCGTGGGCGATCGCCTGCGCCAGCTTGACGCGCTGGCGCATGCCCTTGCTGTAGCCGCCGATGCGGCGGTCCTTCGCCGCCAGCAGGTCGACCTCGGCCAGCGCGGCTTCCGCTCGCCGCTTCACCTCGGCGTCGTCGAAGCCCGACAGCCGCAGCAGGAAGGTGACGAACTGCCAGCCGCTGAGGCCGTCCCAGAAGGCGTCGGGCTCGGGGCACAGGCCCACGCGGTGGAACACCTCGGGGGCTCCCCAGGCCGGGGCGCCGAGCACGGTCACCTCGCCCTGGCTCGGCTTGAGCTGCCCCGCCGCCAGCTTGAGGAAGGTGGACTTGCCGGCGCCGTTCGGCCCGAGCAGGCCGGTGACGCCGGGGCCGATCGTGGCGCTGACGTCGTTGAGCGCGATCACCGGCCCGTACCAGCAGGAGGCGCGGGCGAACTCGATGGCGCCGCTCACTGCACCACCTCCACCGCCCGCACCCGCGCCCGCAGCACCCACAGGCTGAGCGCCGCCATCACCAGCAGCGCCAGCGCCGCCAGCGGCCACGGCTGGTTGAAGAAGCGGTGCTGGATGCCGAACAGCGCGTTGCCGAGCGCGTGCAGGTTCCCCTGCAGCGAGACGAGGCCCGTCTCCGGCGTGCGGAACATGCCGCGCAGCACGCCGCGCGCGATCTCGAGGCCGATGAACAGCCCGGCGAAGGCGAGGCCCGCGACGCGCGCGCTCTTCGAGAGCGACGACACCGCCAGCGCCATCAGCCCCATCGCCAGCCCGATCACCAGCGCGTGCAGCACGATCGCGGGTGGCAGCCACAGCAGCTTGAGCGTGGCGAACTGCTCGGGCGCCAGCGACACGGCGACGATCCACAGCATCAGCGCCGGGGCCAGCGTCACGAACAGGTTGAGCGAGAGCAGCGCCGAGAGCTTGCCGAGAATGTAGTCGGCGCGGGTCAGCGGGCGCGACAGGTAGACGAGGATGGCGCCGGTGCGCAGGTCGTTGGCGATCAGGCCCGCGCCGCCGAAGACCGAGACGAGCAGCGCGAAGCCGAGCTGGCCGGACAGGAACTCGCCGAACAGCCGGCCGTCGACCGGCAGCACGCGGCCGGCCTCGGGGAAGCGGGTCACGACGTAGACCTGGATCGTGCGCGCGATGAACGGCACCCACGCCACGAGCAGCAGCAGCAGGAACGCGCGGCGCGCGATCACCAGCTTCAGCGCCTCGCGGGTGATCGGCCAGAAGCGCAGCTCGCGCAGCGGGTTGCGGGCCTCGTAGCGGCGGTAGCGCTGGTCGTAGATCGGCATCAGTGGTCCGCCCCCAGCGCGCGCAGGAACACGTCCTCGAGCGTCTCGCCGGCCGCCTTCAGGCGCCGCACCTGCACCCCGGCGGCGCGCGCCGCGCGCACGATCCGCTCCGCGCCGGCGCCCTCGGGCAGCAGCACGCGCAGCCCGTCGTCGGCAGGCTGGTACTCGCCGCCTTCGGCGGCGAGCGCGCGCCCGAAGGCCTCGAGGTCGCCCTTGACGCGCACCTCCCAGGCCGTGCGCCGGGGCCCGGTCAGCTCGGCGATGGCCCCGGCGGCGGCGACGCGGCCGCGGTCGAACACGATCACCCGCTCGCAGACCCGCTCCACGTCGCGCAGCAGGTGGGAGCACAGCACGAGGCTGATCCCGCGCTTCTGGGCCACGTCGCGGATCAGCTCCAGCATCTCCTCGCGGCCCTGCGGGTCGAGGCCGTTGGTCGGCTCGTCGAGCAGCAGCAGGTCGGGGTCGTGGACCAGCGCCTGGGCCAGCTTGGCGCGCTGCTTCATGCCCGTCGAGTAGGTGTCGACGGGACGGTAGCGCGACTCGCCGAGGCCCACGTAGTAGAGCACCTCGTGGGCGCGGGAGACGGCCTCGTCGCGCGGCAGCCCCGACAGCTCGCCCGCGTAGGCGACGAAGGCCGCTGCCGTCATGCCCGCGACGTGGCAGTCGTTCTCGGGCATGTAGCCGATCCGGCGGCGCACGTCGAGCGGCGCCGCACCGGGGTCGAGGTCGAAGGCCCGCATCTGCCCGCTGTCCGGGACCAGGAAACCGAGCAGGGTCTTGAGCAGCGTGGTCTTGCCCGCGCCGTTGGGGCCGAGCAGCCCTGTGGCCCCCGGCAGCACCTCGCCGGACACGCCGGAGAGCGCCTTCAGGGTCCCGTAGGAGACGTTCAGGTCGCGGAACTCGACGAGGGCGCTCACTGTCCCCCTTGAACGCAACGGCCCGGACGGAAGTTCCGTCGGCTTTGGCGGCTCATGCCGGCGTATCTTTGCGCGGGGGACCGGAGGGATGGAAATGGCGCAACGGCGCAGGACGTCCGGGGTGGGTGCGGCGCGGCTCGGGGAGTTGCTCGCGCTGATCGACGAGGCCTGGGAGCGGCGAGCCTGGCACGGCACCAACCTGCGCGGGGCCTTGCGCGGGATGAGCGCCGAGCAGGCCGCCTGGCGCCCGGCACCGGGCCGCCACAACGCGTGGGAGGAAGCCGTGCACGCCGCCTACTGGAAGTACGCGGTGCGGCGGCGGCTGACGGGCGAGAAGCGCGGCTCGTTCGCGCTCGAGGGCTCCAACTGGTTCGCCCGGCCCGAGGGCCGGGCAGACGAGGCCGCCTGGAAGCGCGACCTGAAGCTGCTGGCCGAAGAGCACCGCGGGTTGCGCGAGGTCGTCGCGGCGCTCGACCCGGCAAGGCTCGACCGCCGAACGCCGGGCTCGAAGCACACGGCCGCCTTCATGCTGCGCGGCATCGCCAGCCACGACCTCTACCACGCGGGGCAGATCCAGCTCCTGAAGCGGCTCCACGCGAGCGCGCGCCCACGGTAGCCCCTGTCGGCCGGCGGCTCGCGCCGCCGGATTCACTCCGGCGTCGGAACCGGATCGACAGACCGGCCGCCGTCGAAGCGGATCTCCACGGGTCCTTCGCCTTCGAGGTCGAGCGGCAGCTCGTAGAGCCACTCGCGCGCGCCGCCGCGGCCCTCGACCTCGGCGAGCAACCGGACCGGTGCGTCGAGCGGGGCGCCGGCGACGAGCAGCGGAATCGGGGGGCGCCCCGGCGCGCGCAGCGCGGTGGCTCCGGCCACGAGCACCCGGAATGCGACCAGCGGCTCCCGTGCGCGCAGCAGCAGCGGCCGCGCGCCGGGGTCGACCACGATCGTGCGTCCAACGCGCTGGTGGACCGGGCCCGTGAAGACCGTGGCTCCGCCGGGCGCCTCCAGCGCGTCACGCCAGGCGGGCGCGCGCCGCGAGGGTGCAGCCCGCTCGGCGACGAGCGCCGCGGCCAGCAGGCCCGCGAACAGCAGGCCGCCGGTCGCCAGCGGACGATCGGCGAGCCGTCCGCGACCGGACGCCGCGCGGGCGGCGAAGGCGGCCAGCAACGCCAGCGCCAGCAGCCAGCCGGCCGTGCGCCAGCGCTGTTCGGGCGCGTCGGAACCCGGCGTGCGGAAGAACAGGTTCGGCACCAGCAGCCCCGGGTCCGCGAGCTCGCTCTTCGCGGCCAGCAGCGCGCAGTCGTTGGCCGCGTGGGGGTCGCGGTGCAGGGGCACCGCCAGCAGCGCGGTCCAGGCCGACAGGGCGAGAGCCAGCGCGAGCAGGCCGCGGCGCGCGCCCGCGCGGGCCAGGACGACGCCCAGCCCGGCGATCAGCAGCGGCGTCACGGGCATCGCGTAGCGGCCGAGCATGCACACCGCTCCCGACCAGTTGTCGGCGGCGGCGACGGTCAGGTAGTAGACGGCGGCCGAAGGCAGGGCGAAGCGCAGCGGGCCGAGCCGCGGCAGGGCCAGCGCGGCGAGGCCCAGCAGGTAGACGGGCGCCCACGGCAGCAGGCCGTAGCGCAGGTCGAAGGCGAGGCCCGCGAGGCCTTCGCCGACCCGGGCGCCGGTGACGCCGCCCGGGCCCCAGGCCAGGAACACGGCGTCGGGACGCGCGCTGCCGGTGATCGCGAAGTTCCACAGCAGGAACAGGTACAGCGAGGCGACCTGCGGCAGCACGAGGGTCGCCAACGCACGCATCGAGACGAGGCGCCACACGGCGACCAGGCCCGCGTGCAGGCACAGCACGCCCCACACGGGCAGGAACTTCTGGTGCAGCCACGGCAGCGAGGCGAGCAGCAGCGCGTGGCCGAGCAGCGGGGCCCCGCTCCAGCCGCGGCCCAAGGCCACGAACCGCCACAGCAGCGCGAGGCCCAGCGCGCCGAGCATCTCCGGGTAGAACTGGTAGGGATAGAACAGGTACGGCGGCACCAGCGCGAAGAAGGCGGCCAGTGCCGCGGCGAGTCCGGGCCGGTGCGTCGCGTCGCGCACGAGCAGGAACAGCGCCGCGACCAGGGCGGCGGCGAGCGCGCAGAACAGGGCGACCGAGACGGCGACCCGGCCCGGCGTGCCGCGAGCCACGTTGATCGCACGGTCGATCCGCAACGTCGGCGCCAGCAGCAGCGACGGGCCGGGCGCCAGCACGTGGAAGACGCCGCCCTCCTTGCCGCGCACCGTCTGGCGCGCCTCGCGCGTCGCGCGGATCGCGTCGGCGCCCAGCGCCCGCGGCCCGCCCCCGACCAGCGCCGAAGCCATCCGCGCGCTCTCGGAGAGGGCCGTCGCCGCGGCCTCGGACGCCATCTCGAGGACGGGCTGGACCGGCAGGCCCTCCATCGGCGCGTTCACCGGCTCGGTGTCGAGGCTGCCGAAGTGGCCCAGCGCCAGCGCCATGCGCAGCGTCTTCGGTTCGTTGCCGGGGTGGTTGTCCCAGTGCCAGGCCCAGCCCGGGGTGATCAGCAGGTAGGCGACGAACGCACCGAGGAAGAGGTCGCGCCCGCGCGGCGCCGGAAGACGCCAGGCGCCGGCGACCGCAGCCAGCGCGACCGCCAGCGCGAGGCCGTCCTGCGCCGGCGCGAGGTCCTGGGTCAGCGCGACGGGCAGCGTGAAGGCGTAGGGATAGGCGGGATCGAGCGCCACCGAGGCGAGCGCCAGCAGGCTCAGCAGCGGCCGCAGCAGCAGCGCGAAGAGCGGGGCCGCCCCGCCACGCCCACGCAGCGCCAGCGCTGTGACTGCCGCCAGGCCAGCCCCGGTGAGCGCCGCGACGAGCGGCGCTTCGACGAGGCCCAGCGCGACCCCCGCGAGGCCGGGCGCGTCGAGCGAGGTGTGCAGTGCCGTGCCCAGGGCAGCGTCGAACGCGCGGGCGAGGCCGTGAGCGGCCCCGAGGGCGGCCGCGAGCAGGACGAGGCGCAGGTTCACCGGCGTCATTGTGCGTCGGAATGCCCGCACCGGCGAACGGGCCGCACAAGCGAAACGGCCTCCCCGGGCGGGCCCGGGGAGGCCGGTGGCGACGGCCGGTGCGGAAGTCGGCCTACGAGCAGCCGCTCGTCGAGCCGCAGTTGGCGCAGCGGTAGCAGGCGCCGTTGCGGGTCATGATCGAGCCGCAGTAGTGACAGGGCGGCGCGTCCGACTGGTTCTTGACCGCCGCGGCGAAGCCCTGGGCCGGGGCCGCGGGCTCCGGACCGGCGAGGATCTGGGCGGCGGTCGTGGACGGGGCCGCGACGCGGGCCGGGAACGTCTCCTCCTCCATCTCCTGGTGCTCGCCGGCCAGGAACTTCGAGCTGAGCCAGCGGAAGATGTAGTCGGTGATGCTCTTGGCGAACGGGATCTCGGGGTTCTTGGTGAAGCCCGAGGGCTCGAAGCGGGTGTGCGAGAACTTCTCGACCAGCGCCTCCAGCGGCACGCCGTACTGCAGCGCCATCGAGATCGACGTGGCGAAGGCGTCCATCAGGCCCGAGATCGTCGAGCCCTCCTTGGCCATCACCAGGAAGATCTCCCCCGGCTTGCCGTCCTCGTACATGCCGACGGTGATGTAGCCCTCGTGGCCGGCGATCTGGAACTTGTGGGTGATCGCGCGGCGCTCGTCGGGCAGCTTGCGGCGGGCGGGCCGCTCGGCGAGTTCGGCCGCCGCCGCGGCGGCGGCGAGGCCCGTCGCCGGGGCCTCGGCCGCTTCGGCCTTGACCTCCTCGCGACTGGTCGACAGCGGCTGCGAGCGCTTGCAGCCGTCGCGGTAGACCGCCACCGCCTTCAGGCCCAGCCGCCACGACTCGAGGTACGCGTTCGCGATGTCCTCGGGCGTCGCGTCGGTCGGCATGTTGACGGTCTTGCTGATCGCACCGGAGAGGAAGGGCTGCACGGCCGCCATCATCTTGATGTGGCCCATGTAGTGGATCGAGCGCTTGCCGTCCTTGGGCGGGAACGCGCAGTCGAAGACCGCGAGGTGCTCGTCCTTGAGGTGCGGCGCGCCCTCGATCATCTCCTTCTCGTCGACGTACTTGAGGATGTCCTCGACCTGGCCCGGCGTGTAGCCGAGCTTCTTGAGGACGCCGGGCACCGACTGGTTGACGATCTTGATCATCCCGCCGCCGACCAGCTTCTTGTACTTGACGAGCGCGATGTCGGGCTCGATGCCGGTGGTGTCGCAGTCCATCATGAAGCCGATGGTGCCGGTCGGGGCCAGCACGGTGACCTGCGAGTTGCGGTAGCCGTGCTGGACGCCCAGCGCGTAGGCCTCGTCCCACACGTCGAGGGAGGCGCGCAGCAGATCCTTCGGCACCAGCGTGGCGTCGATCATGTGGGCGTGCTGGCGGTGCTTGTCGATCACCCGCAGCATCGGCTCGGCGTTCTTCGCGTAGCCGCCGAAGGCGCCCATCGAGGACGCGACCCGGGCCGACTGGGCGTAGGCCTCGCCGTGCATCAGCGCAGTCACCGCCGCCGCGCAGGCGCGGCCGGCGTCGGAGTCGTAGGGCAGGCCGCGGTCCATCAGCAGCACGCCGAGGTTCGCGTAGCCGAGGCCGAGCGGGCGGTACTCGTGGGAGTTGCGCTCGATCGCCGGCGTCGGGTAGCTGGCGTTGTCGACCAGGATTTCCTGCGCGGTGATCACGGTGCGGCAGGCGGCCCGGAACGCCTCGACGTCGAACTCGCCGTTCTCCTTGACGAACTTCATCAGGTTCAGCGAGGCGAGGTTGCAGGCCGTGTCGTCGAGGAACATGTACTCGGAACACGGGTTGCTGGCGTTGATGCGGGCCGTGTTCGGGCAGGTGTGCCAGTCGTTGATCGTGGTGTCGAACTGCATCCCGGGGTCGCCGCACTGCCACGCCGCCTCGGCCATCTGCTTCATCAGGTCGCGGGCCTGGAACGTCTCGCACGGCTCGCCCGACAGCACGTAGCGGGTGCGCCACTCGCCGTCCTCGACCACCGCGCGCATGAACTCGTCGGTGACGCGCACCGAGTGGTTGGCGTTCTGGAAGAACACCGAGTCGTAGGCGCCACCCTTGACGTTGAAGGCGCCGTCGTAGCCGGCCTCGATCAGCGCCCACGCCTTGCGCTCCTCGTCGGCCTTGCAGTGGATGAACTCCGAGACGTCCGGGTGGTCGGCGTTGAGGATCACCATCTTCGCCGCGCGCCGGGTCTTGCCGCCGCTCTTGATCACGCCCGCGAAGGCGTCGTAGCCGCGCATGAACGAGACGGGGCCGGACGCGGTGCCGCCGCCGGCCAGCGGCTCCTGCGACGAGCGGATCGAGGACAGGTTGGAGCCGGTGCCCGAGCCGTACTTGAACAGCATGCCCTCCGTGCGGGCCAGGCCGAGGATCGAGTCCATCGTGTCGTTGACCGAGTTGATGAAGCACGCCGACGCCTGCGGGTGCTCCTCGATCCCGACGTTGAACCAGACCGGGCTGTTGAAGGCGGCCTTCTGCTGGACGAGCAGGTGGGTCAGCTCGTCGCCGAACACCTGCAGGTCCTCGGGGCTCGCGAAGTAGCCCTGCTGCTCGGCCCAGCCGACGATCGCGTCGACGACGCGCGAGATCAGCCGCTTGACGCTGCCCTCCCGCTCGGGCGAGCCGAGCGCCCCGCGGAAGTACTTCGAGGCGACGATGTTGGTCGCGGTCTGGCTCCAGGTCGTCGGCACCTCGATGCCGTGCTGCTCGAACACCGGGCGACCGCGCTCGTCGTTGATCACTGCGGAGCGGCGCTCCCAGGTCAGCTCCTCGTACGGATGGACTCCCGGCCGCGTGAAGTGGCGCCGGAAGTGGAGTCCCTTCCGCGGCGCGCCGGGCGAGGGGCGCGTCTCGGGGCGGGAGTTCTCAACGGGATGGGTCGACATCGGCTGCGCTCTCCGTGAAGAGTGAAAACGATCCTGTATTCTGGTCCTGTGAGGCGCCACCGGCGGTCCGTCGGAACGGGCCGTCGAGGTTTTTCAGGGCGTTGTTGGCGACGGGGATTATGGGGACCCCGCCTCCGCGGCGTCAAGAGAAAACCGCAAGATATTGTGGCCCTTCGATCCGTGACGACAATAGGCTGAATAGGAAGGGGTTACGGGGATCCCCGAAACCTGCCGTGGAGTCGACACCGGCCCGGACAGGGCCCCGGAACCGTCCTGAAGCCAGCCCGGGAGGGTTCCGATTTTTTCGTCGCTCACGAGCACTTGAGTGTGCAGCGCTGCTCAGCGAGTGAGCAGATGGCGACTAAATGGTTGTCGGCGAAGAAAAAAAAGGCCTGCAACTCAACGACTTCGGAGCCCTTCGGCGAGAACGGAGCGAGGCTAGGAGGCGCCGGGAGTGCCGGCCATGCGGCGGATCTCGCGGGCCAGATCCTCGCGCGACAGCCCGCCCTTCTGCACGATGCGCTTGACCTGGCCGTCGAGCCGGGCCCGGTCCTCTTCGGTGACGTCCTTCGCAGTCACGACCACCACCGGGATGCCGGTCCACTCGGGCTTCTTGCGCAACTCGGCCACGAACTCGAAGCCGTCCATCTCCGGCATCATCAGGTCGAGCAGGATCAGCGACGGCATCCGCTCCGCGACCCGCTCCAGGGCCACGCGGCCGTTCTCGGCCTCGGCGACGCTCCAGCCGTCCGCCTCCAGCGTGCGTCGCACCAGCTCGCGGGTGGCGGCGTCGTCCTCGACCACGAGCAGTTGCGCCCCCTCGTGCTTGTAGCGGCGCAGCAGCGCCGCCAGGCGGTCGCGGTCGATCGGCTTGGGCAGGAAGTCGGCGGCGCCCAGCGCGTGCCCCATCTCCTGGTCGTCGACCATCGTGATCATGATGACCGGGATGTGGGCGACCGCGTCGTCGCTCTTCAGGCTCTTCAGCACCGCCCAGCCGTCCATGCCCGGCATCAGCACGTCGAGGGTGATCACGTCGGGCTTGAGCTCGCGGGCGAGGCGCAGCCCCTCCTCGCCGTTGGGCGCGTGGACGACCTCGAAGCCCTCCTTGCCGAGGCCGCGGATCATCAGGTCGGCCGCGTTGGGATCGTCGTCGATCACCAGCACCCGCGCCACCGCCCCGCCGCTACCCGTCGCCGCGGCCGCGATCGCCGTCGGGGCCGCCGCCGGCGACGCCTGGGCGTGGGCGTGATCGGCGGCCGCGCTGGGCGGCGGCGGCGGCAGCGGCGCCTTCTTGTCGTGCACCACCCGCGGCACCCGCACGGTGAAGCACGAGCCGTGGCCGTAGTCGGAGGTGACGGTGATGTCGCCGCCCATCATCTGGCAGAAGCGGCGGCTGATCACCAGGCCGAGCCCGGTTCCGCCGTACTTGCGCGAGGTCGAGGCGTCGGCCTGCACGAAGGCCTGGAACAGCTTGCCGAGCTGCTCGGGGGTGAGGCCGATGCCGGTGTCCGACACCGAGAAGCGCAGCCAGTCGACGCCGTGCTCGTCCTTCTCCGCCGCCGCCTCCAGCGTCACCTGCCCGCGCTCGGTGAACTTGCTGGCGTTGGACAGCAGGTTGAAGAGCACCTGGCGCAGGCGGGTGATGTCGGCGTGCATCCTGCCGACGTCGGCCGGCACCTTGACGACCAGCGTGTTGGCGTTCTTCTCGATCAGCGGCGCGATCGTCGACTTCACGTCGCCCACGAGCTGGCTGACCTCGAAGTCCTCGATGAAGAGCTCCATCTTGCCGGACTCGATCTTGGACAGGTCGAGGATGTCGTTGATCAGCGCCAGCAGGTGCTTGCCCGCCGAGTGGATCTTCTTGAGGTCCGGCACGAAGTCGTCCTGGCCGACGTCCTCGGCCTCCTCCTGCAGCATCTCGGAGTAGCCGATGATGGCGTTGAGCGGCGTGCGCAGCTCGTGGCTCATGTTGGCCAGGAACGCGCTCTTCGTGCGGTTGGCCTGCTCGGCGGCCTCCTTGGACACGACCAGCTCGTCGTTCTGGCTCTGGATCATGCCCATCATCTCGTTGAAGTTGTCGATCAGCAGGCCGAGCTCGTCGTTGGTCTCCTTCTCCGCGCGCAGCGTGAAGTCCTTCTCCCGCGAGACCCGGGTCTCGACCTCGACCAGGTGCAGCACGGGCCCCGAGATGACGGTCTGCAGCTTGCGCGACAGCATCAGGCCGGCCAGCGAGGCCAGCAGCACGATCAGCAGCAGCGCCGGGATCAGCCCCGCCCGCCGCTCCTTCAGCTCGCCGAGGTCGGAGCGGATGTAGACCGTGCCGACCTTGCAGGTGTTGCCGCGCAGCAGGGCCGCGTCGCAGCTCTCGACGTCGTCCTTGCGTGCCTCCTGGGCGACGTGCAGGTGGTCGCCGAGGAAGGCGTGGCCCACCTCGACCTGCGGCGTGCCCACCTCCGCCGACTCGCCGCGCCGGTACTCGGCGAAGAGCGCGTTTTCGGCGTCGAAGATGGCCGCCGCCTCGATTCGCGGGTAGGCGCGCAGCGCGGAGAGCACCTGCTTGGCACCCTCCTGGTCGCCGAAGTCGAGCGCGGCCGTGGCGTTGATCCCGATTCCTTCGGCCACCAGCGACAGGTCCTGGACCATCTTGTCCTGGAAGGTGACCTGGTCGTAGATGACGAGCGCGGCGGAGGACAGCATCAGGGCGACCACGGTGGTCACCATCACGATCGCGGTCAGCTTGCCGCGGATCGACAGGTTCTTCAGCAGGCCGGCCATCAGCGCACCACCTCGGCGATGCGCAGCAGGCTGGCGTCGAAGTCGCTGCCCTCGGCCTTGGAGGCGTCGAGGTTGATGAAGATCTGCGGCTTGCCGGAGCGCTCGCCGACGCCCACCGCGACCCCCTTCTTCACGTAGTCCGGGATGCCCGTCAGCGTCGTGATGCGGCCGCCCTGCGCCAGCTTGACGATCGCGGCCAGGTTCCGGTCGTTGCCGGGGCACACGTAGAGCACGTTGATGCCCTTCTCCTTGACGATCGCCTCCAGGCGGTCGGGCGTGGAGTACGGGATCTGCCAGTACTTGATCGGCAGCTTCTTGACCGTCTTGCCCGCGAAGCCGTTGAGGGTCGACGACAGCGACTCCATCGCGGGCGCCGAGTCGGGGTCGGCCGCCGAGTAGACGATGCCGATCACGACCTCGGCGCCGGCCTTCTGCTCGAACTGCCGGTCGTAGGTCAGGATCTTGAGCAGCAGCGGCACCTGCTTGTCGGCGGTCAGCGCCATCTTCTCGGCGAGGGCCGGCGAAGGGGCGGCGAACAGCAGGCCGCACAGGCCCGCCGCCAGCACGCGCCGCACGAGGCCCCTAGAAGCGGAAGATCGCATGGGCCTGCAGCGCGCGGCCGAGCCGCGGATAGCCGTCGGGCACGCCGCCCGCGGGAGAGGGGTCGAAGTATTCCTCGTCGAACAGGTTGTTCACCAGCAGGGAGAAGTCCCAGCGCCGGAAGAGGCTGCGGGTCTGGAGCCGGAGATGGGCGACCGTGCGCGCGGGAGTGTCCGCCCGGACGTCGCCGGCCGCGCGCGGTCGGGCGCCCTGGCGAACCAGCACGGGAGTCGCCACCAGGCGGCCGAAGCGCAGCATCGCGCCGACGCTGGCGATCAGCTCGGGCTCGTCCGCGAGGGCGCGCCCGGCCGCGCCTTCGACCTGCTGCAGGGTGAGGCTGGCGAACACGGTGTGGTCGCCGACGCCGCCGCGCACGTCGAAGTCGACGCCGCTCGCCTCGTAGTCGGCGCCCGGCGCCACGAACGTGGGCCGCCGCACGTCCCACGACGCGGCCGCGGGCGCCAGTGCGCCTTCGACCTGGTTGCGCCACGCCACGGCCTCGGCGTTCAGCCCGCCGATCGCGAAGCGCACGCCCGCCTCGAGCTGGTCGTTGCGCTCCGGCTCGAGCGCGCCGCCGCCGTACAGCCCGGGCAGTTCGAAGTCGGTCTCGGCGAACGACGGCAGGCGGTGGCCGCGGGTCCAGGCCGCGAACGCCGTGATCCCCTTCGGCAGCACGGCGACGGCCGCGACGCGCGGGCTGACCAGCGCGTCGGCGACGTCGGAGGCGTCGTCGAGGCGGGCGCCGGCGTGCAGCCGCAGCGCCGAGTGGGGCTGCAGCAGCACGTGGCCCCAGGCCGAAGCCGTGCGGCGCTCGCGGTCGCGCACGACGCCGGGCAGCGGTTCGAGCGCGTCGTAGAGGGTGAAGTCGCGGAAGTCCACGTTGCCGTTGGCCGCCAAGTCGTCGGTGCGATCGTCGCGCCAGGCGCCCCCCAGCAGCAGGCGGTGGCTGCCGAAGGCGCGCGTCCACGTCGCCTCCACCCCCAGCGAGCGCGACTGCAGCGAGGACTGGAACAGGATGCCGGAGGGCAGGATCACCTTGCCGTCGGGCCGCGGCAGCTCGAAGCCCGGCGGGTACAGCTCGGCCAGCTCGCCGAAGCGCGCCTTCACGAAGCTCGCGCGCACCGTCGCGTCGCCGCCGGCGAAGGGGCCCGCCCACGCGGGCGAGAGCACCATCTGCCGGTTGGTCAGCCGGTTCTGCGGCGACAGCGCCTGGATCTCGCCGAAGCGCCCGCCGCCCTCCTCCTGGACCACCAGCCAGTCGAGCGTGAAGCCGTCGCGGCCCAGCCGGTAGAAGGTCGTGAAGTTCTTGCGGTCGTCGGCGATCTCGCCCGGAGCCCGCGAGAAGAGGGTGTTCTCCAGGGCGTCGCGCGTCGTCTGGGCATCGCGGGCCGCGACCAGCCCGCTGTTCTCGTGGTCGTCGTAGAGCAGGTAGCCGGCGACGTCGATGCCCTTGATCCGGCTGCCCATCTCCAGCGAGGCCGTCTTGCGCTCGAAGCTGCCGCCGCCCGCCGTCAGCCGCAGCCCGCGCAGCTCGCCCTGCTCCCGCGTCTCGAGCCGGATCACCGCCGCCAGCGCGTGCGGCCCGTACAGCGCCGCACCCGGCCCGCGCAGCACCTCGACGCGGCCGACGTTGCCGAGCGGGATGTCGAGGTTGACGTGGGTGGCGCCGCCGAAGACCGGCTCGTTGAGCGGCACGCCGTTGTAGAGGATCAGCACGCCCGACGACGACGCGAAGCTGCGGTCGCGCACGCCGCGCAGGCCGAACTGGTCCTGGCCCAGCGCGCCCAGGATCACGTCGAAGCCGGGCACGGTGGCGAGCAGCTCGCGCAGGGTTCGCGCGCCGAGGTCGCGGATGGCGCCGGAGTCGAAGACCGTGATCGCGCCGGGCGCCTCGGCGAGCGGCACCGCGAAGCCGGTGGCGATGCGGGCCTCGACGACGTCGGCGGCCAGCAGCGCGTCGAGGTCCAGCTCGTCGAAGTCGCTGAAGAAGCCGGCCTTCTGCAGCTCCTTCGCCGACACCTGCTGCTGGGCGTGCGCCGGCGCGCCCGCGCCGAGGGCGAGCCCCAGGGCCAGGAGGCGGGCGGCGATGCTGAGCGACGGCGGCTGGGTCATTCCCTCCCGCATCCTCCGCGGCCGTCCGGCAGCGACGGCCGGCTTCCGCGGCCAGGAAAAGGACGCGATCTCTCCTGGAAGTCCGGGAATTCTATCGGCCGCACCCGGGCTGTCAACGCGCGCCCCCCGCCGGCTCGCCGCCGAGCCGGGTGCGCGCCTGCCACAGCTCGGGGAAGCCGCGCTTGGAGAGCGTGCTCGACAGGTAGCCGACGCCGTCGCTGCCGCCGGTGCCGCGCCTGGCCCCGATCATCCGCTCCACCATCTGCACGTGATGGAAGCGCCACAGCGCGAGGCACTCGTCGATCTCGATCATCACCTCGAACAGCGCGACCAGGTCGGCCTGGGCCTCCCCCGCCTCGTAGGCGGCGACCACCGCCTCGAGCCGCGCGCCGGGACGGTCGAGGGCGGCGCCGCGGGCCCGGAGCGCGTCGTCGGCCGCGTCCATCAGGGTGGGGCCGGCGAGCCGTGCCTCGAGCCGGGCGCGCTCGTCCGGGTTGCAGTCGATCGACTGCAACACGCGGGGATCCTTCATCCCCAGCGCGAACTCGAGCTCGCGGAACTGGACCGACTGGAAACCCGAGGCCGGGTTCAGCACCTCGCGGAAGCCGAGGAAGTCCTGCGGCCGCATCGTCTCCAGGACCCGGATCTGGTGCACGAGCAGGCGCTGGATCTCGACCACCCGCCGCAGCAGGCGCGCGCCTTCGGCCAGCTCGCCGCGGCGGATCGCCAGCGCCGCGTGGTCGACCTCGTGCAGCACCTGCTTGAACCACAGCTCGTAGACCTGGTGGATGACGATGAACAGCGTCTCGTCGTGGTGGGCCGGCTGCGAGCGGCATTCCTGCAGCGCGAGCAGCTCCGGCACCTTCAGGTAGCGGCCGTAGGTGAGGGACATGGTCCGGGATGGTACTCCGGGCCCTGCTAAGATCCCGCGCCGTTTTCTTCGTCGAGGAGTGCAAGACACATTGGCCAAGCAGAAGCCGGGCCGGCGAGCGGCCCCGCCCCAGATGGACCTGTTCGCGGCGGCCGCCGCGCCGGCGCCCGCCGCGTCCGCGCCCGTGCCCGTGCCCGTGCCGCCCGAGACCGCGGCCGCAGCAACCCCCGCCTCCCAGCCCGCGGCGCCCAAGGCCCCGGCGCGGCGCCAGACGGCCGAGGCGCTGGCCGAGCGCCAGCGCGAGATCTCGGTCTCCGAGTTCTTCGTCAAGAACCGCCACCTGCTCGGCTTCGACAACCCCCAGAAGGCGCTGCTGACCGCCGTGCGCGAGTGCGTGGACAACTCGCTCGACGCCTGCGGCGACGCCGGCATCCTGCCCTCGCTGCGGATCGAGATCGTCCAGCTCGCGGAGGATCGCTTCAAGATCGCGGTCGAGGACAACGGCCCCGGCATCGTCCGCGCCCAGATCCCGAAGGTCTTCGGCAAGCTGCTCTACGGCTCCAAGTTCCACACCATGAAGCAGCAGCGCGGCCAGCAGGGAATCGGCGTCTCGGCCGCCGGCATGTACGGCCAGCTCACCACCGGCAAGCCCGTGCTGATCTGGAGCCGCACCTCGCCGCAGGCGCCCGCCCACTACTTCGAGGTCACGGTCGACACCCGCAAGAACCAGCCGCTGGTGCTGAAGGACGAGAAGCGCGACTGGGAGAAGAAGCACGGCACCCGGGTCGAGATCGAGCTGCAGGCGATCTACAAGAAGGGCCGCCGCTCGGTCGACGACTACGTCGAGCAGACCGCGATCGCCAACCCCCACGCCGAGATCACCTACCACCCGCCCGGCGGCGAGGTGCTGCACTACGCGCGCGCGGTCGAGCAGTTGCCCGAGGAGCCGCGCGAGATCAAGCCGCACCCGTACGGCGTCGAGCTCGGGATGCTGATGCGGATGCTGCAGGACACCCCCGCCAGGCATCTGGGCGTGGCCCTCAAGCACGACTTCTCGCGGGTCACCGACAAGGTCGTCGCCGAGGTCGTGAAGGCGGCCGGCGTCACCGCCTCGTCCCGGCCCCGCGACCTGCCGACGCCGGCCGTCGAGAAGCTGCACAAGGCGCTGCAGGCCGTGAAGCTGATGGCGCCGCCGACCAACTGCCTGTCGCCGATCGGCGAGCAGGCGATCCGGGCGGGGCTCCAGAAGCGGATCCAGGCGGACTACTACGAGGCCGTGACGCGACCGCCCGCCGTGTACCGCGGCAACCCGTTCCAGGTCGAGGTCGGCCTCGCCTACGGCGGCGCGCTGCCCGGCGACGAACTGGCGGAGATGTACCGCCTGGCCAACCGGGTGCCGCTGCAGTACCAGGCCTCGGCCTGCGCGATCACCAAGGCGGTGCTCTCGGTCGACTGGCGCAGCTACGGCCTGCAGATGTCGAAAGGCGCGCTGCCGAGCGGACCGCTGGTGCTGATGGTCCACATCGCCTCGGTGTGGGTGCCGTTCACCTCCGAGTCGAAGGAGGCGATCGCCTCCTATCCCGAGATCGTCAAGGAGCTCCGGCTCGCCTTGATGGAGGTCGGCCGCAAGCTGGCGTCGCACATCCGCCACCGCCGCAAGGTCTCGGACGAGATGAAGAAGCGCTCCTACATCGACAAGTTCATCCCCCACATCGGCATCGCGCTGAAGGAGATCCTGGCGCTGTCGGACAAGCAGGAGCAGTCGGTGCTCGTCCACCTGCGGGAGACCCTCGAGCGGAGCCGAGAGCCGATCTCGTGACGTCCGGGCCGCGCCCGGCAGCGCGGCGGGCGCGGGCGGCCGCGCTGGCGCTGCTCCTCGCGCTGCCGGCGGTCCCCGGCCCGGGACAGGTCGCGCCGGCGCCGGCCGCGGTGCCCGGCGCCGGGCTCGCGGAGCGGGTGGCCGCCGAGCGCGAGCGGCTGGGCCTGCCGGCGCTGGCGGTGGGCGTCCTCGACCGCGGCCGCGCCGAGGTCGCCGTGGCGGGCCTCGCCGACCTCGAGCTCGCGGTCGCGGCGACCGAGGCCACCCGCTTCCGCCTCGCGTCGGTCTCCAAGCCGCTGACGGCGGCGCTCGCGCTGCGGCTGGCCGAGCAGGGCCGGCTCGACCTCGACGCGGACGTGCGCCGCCTCGGGGGCGCGCTCGCGGGGCTGCGCCACCCGGCGACCCCGCGCCAGTTGCTGGCCCACACCGCCGGCATCCGCCACTACCGCGGCCAGGAGATGGCCTCGACGCGGCCGTGGCCGAGCCTGGCCAGCGCGCTGTCGATCTTCGCGCGCGACCCGCTGGTCGCGCCGCCGGGCGCCCGCCACGTCTACACGACCTACGGCTACACGCTGCTCGGCGTCGCCCTCGAGCGGGCGGCGGGCGAGCCGTTCTTCGAAGCCCTCCGGCGCCTGGTGCTGGACCCCGCCGGCATGGACGCGACCGTGGCCGACGCCCACTCCCCGCTGGTGCCGGGCCGCGCCCGCGGCTACCGGCGCGGACCCGACGGCACGCTGCTCAACGCGGGCCTCACCGACACGTCCTACAAGGTGCCGGGCGGCGGGCTGCTGTCGACCGCGGGCGACCTGCTGCGCTTCGCCGCCGCGCTGTTCGAGGGCCGGCTGCTCGACGAAGGCTCGCGTCGCGCGATGTGGTCGCCGGCCCGCACCCGCGACGGCGCGGCGCTCCGCTACGGCCTCGGCTGGAGCCTGGAGCCGGGGCGGGCGATCGCCTTCCACACGGGCGCCCAGCAGGGCACGACGGCGCTGCTGTGGATCGACGTCGCGAACGCGCGGGCAGTCGCGGTGCTGACCAATCTCGAGGGCCAGCGCGACGCCCTGCGGGAGCTGGCCCGCGCGCTGGGCGACGGCGCCGGCGGTTCCTTGACACTGCCGTGACCACCCTTTAGGCTGGCGCGCGATGGTCCTCTCCTGGTTCGGCGGAGCTTCCCCCAAGGGCGTCAGCGTCGACGAGCTGATCGCCAAGAAGAAGTACGCGCAGGCCGTCGAACTGCTGCTCGAGCAGTTCAAGACCGGCAACCGGGACCCGCGGTTGCGGATGCAGCTGGCCGACGTGATGGCGCTGTCCGGCCGCGGCAAGGACGCGGTGCCGATCCTCCAGGGGCTGGCCGACGAGTACGCGGGCGAAGGCTTCGCCGCCAAGGCGATCGCCGTGCTGAAGAAGATCGACAAGATCCAGCCCGGGCGCGCCGACGTCGCCAGCAAGCTGGCCTCGCAGGTCGAGAAGAAGACGACGATGTCCTTCCAGGCGCCCGCGACGCAGGCGTTCAAGGCGCCGGCGCTGCCCGAGTTCGGGATGGAGGAGATCGGCATGGAGGCCGAGCCGGTCGCGGCTCCGCCCGCCCCGAAGCCGGCCCCCGCACCGCCGCCTGCGCCGCTGCCGACGGTACCCGACGACCTGCTCGCGATCCCGGACCTCTCGTCGCTCGATGCGCCGCCTGCCGCCGCCGAAAGCAGCGACGGCTTCCTCGAAGACTCGCTGCTGGGCGTGATCCAGGAGGCGCTCGCCGCGCCTTCGCCGCACGCGGCGCCTCAGCGCCAGGAGTTCGTCGCTTCCCCGCTGTTCTCGGAGTTCTCGCAGGACGAGTTGGTGGCGGTGATCGAGGGCCTCGAGCTGATCTCGCTCGAGCCGGGCGACATCGTGATCTCCCAGGGCGAACCCGGCAACAGCGTCTTCATCCTGACCACCGGCACGGTCAAGGCCTTCGTGCGCGACCAGAACGGCCGCAACGTCAAGGTGCGGGAGATGGCCGAGGGCGCGTTCTTCGGCGAGATCTCGATCCTGACCGGCGCCCCGCGCACGGCCACGGTGACCGCCGCCAGCCCCTGCGAGCTGCTGGTGCTCGACCGCCCGACGCTCGACCGCATCTGCGCCGACAAGCCGCGCGTGATGGAGGTCCTGCAGGAGTTCCACCGCCAGCGCACCGCCTCGTAAGAGGCGTCCTTTCCCGGAGGCCGAATAGTCCCCGTGTCCAAGCCGAGCGCCGGCGCGCCCGTCGTCAGCAAGATCACCGGATCCGCCCGCGAGATCCACGACAAGATCGTGGCCGGGCGCAAGCCGTCGATGAAGTTCCCGCTGCGCAGCCTCTCGAACGTGCGCTACACCCCGAAGAAGGGGCACTTCGAGATGGCGGGCAAGAAGAAGGAGCGCACGCTCACGGTTTCCACCGTGAAGACCTTCGCCCAGACGCTGCGCATGATCGCGCTGTCCAAGCGGCTGATCGAGACCGACGACTTCGCCACCAAGCGCGACGCCTACTACCAGACCAAGAACTGGGACGAGGCGCGCTGCGACGACCAGGTCGAGTCGGACACGATCATGGACGACATCGAGGCCTACTACGGCCTCACCAAGGAGTCGCTGCGCTTCACCCCCGACGAGCACGGCGGGCTGGTCGCCGGCGAGCTGATCGTCGAGGACTTCGAGGCCGGCACCCGCAAGCCGCTGTCGATCGACTGCACCAAGTTCGGCTCCGGCGCCTACGGCATCTCGCCGTCGACGATCGAGGAGATCGGCTTCAGGACGAAGGCGAAGTTCATTCTCGCGATCGAGACGGGCGGCATCTTCGAGCGCCTCAACCGCCACCGCTTCTGGGAGAAGGCCAACTGCATCCTGGTCTCGATGGCGGGCGTGCCGACCCGCGCCGTGCGCCGCTTCGTGCGGCGGCTGGCGGACGAGAAGAAGATCCCGGTCTACGTCTTCGTCGACTGCGACCCCTACGGGATCGCCAACATCTACCGCACCCTCAAGGTCGGCTCCGGCAACAACGCCCACCTCAACGAGTACTTCTGCGTGCCGCAGGCCCGCTTCCTGGGCGTGACGCCGCAGGACATCCTCGACTACGACCTGCCCACCCACCCGCTGAAGGAGATCGACGTCAAGCGGGCCAAGGACGCGCTGAAGAACGACCCGTTCTTCCAGCACTACAAGGAGTGGGCGAAGGCGTTCGAGCAGTTGCTGAAGATGGGCAAGCGCGCCGAGCAGCAGGCGTTCGCCAAGCACGACCTCAACTTCGTGATGGACACCTATCTCCCGGAGAAGCTGAAGCACCCGGAGAAGTTCCTGCCGTAGAAAGGCACGAGATGGCCAAGCCGAGCAAGCCCGCCAAGGGCAAGACCGCGCCGAAGAAGAAGCCGGCCCCGAAGCCCGCTCCGAAGGCGGCCCCGAAGCCCGCCAGGGCGAAGGCGGAAGCGAAGGCCGAGAAGCCGAAGCCCGCCGCGAAGGCGGCCTCGAAGCCGGCCCCGAAGCCCGTTCCGGCGCCCGCGAAGGCGACGGGCAAGCCGGCGAAGGCCGCGGCTTCCGCCCCGGCCGCCAAGGCCGCGCCCGAGAAGCCGGCGAAGGTGGTCGCCCCGCCGCCGAAGCCGGTGCCGGGCCTGACGCTGCCGCCGGGTGCCCCGCCGCAGTCGGGCCCGCCGCCGAAGAAGGCCAAGAAGCGGGCCGACCTGGCCCAGCGGCGCGGCCCCGACGGCCAGCTCCTGCAGCCCGGGGACATCGTCATCCCCGGCGGCCCGACCAACAGCGAGGAGATCTTCTACCTGTTGCGCGGCTGCGTGGCCGCGGAGCACGCGGCCGGCGAGCTGGGCGTGGCCGAGGTGCTGGCCCGCCGCGGCCTGGCCGAGCCGGCGTGGTCGAAGGAGCGCGACGAGCTGGCGCGGCTGCTGGCCGTCCTGATCGAGCGCTTCGAGCGCGGCATCGACCCGATGCTGCCGCCGCGGCCGGCCAGCGCGCCGCGCCGCACGTTCGCGAGCGTCGTCGAGCGGGCCCGCAACCGTCGCCGCGAGGTGGGCGCGTTCCTGCGCGGCCTCGACCTCGGCGGCACCGAGACCTCGCACATGGACCCCCACGGCGAGGCCTCGCTCAGCAGCCTGATGGAGTGGGCGGCGCGCCTGGAGCGGCTGACCGAGGCCGACGAACCGCAGAAGGCCGACTTCCAGCAGTTTCATCGCGTGCTCGACCAGCTCGAGCTCAACACCGAGGCCCTGATGGTCGACGTGGAGCAGACCCTGCGCCGGCTGCGCGACCGCCTGCGCGCCCGCTAGGAGCGCGGCCTTGGCCGCTCCCCTCGCCTACACGCTGGTCGTCGGCCTCGAGAACGAGGACCGGGCGTGGGTCGAGGCGACGCTGCTGCGCGGCGGCCTGGCGGTGGCCACCGCGACGGAGGGCGACGTGCTGGCCACGCCCAGGCTCGAGCCGCCGCGGCTGGTGGTGCTCGACGACTGCGGCGACGCGGTCTCGCGCGTGGTCAGCCAGCGGCGGCTGCAACTGCACCCGCCGCTGGTCGGGGTCCCGATCCTGGTCCTCGCCTGGGACGGCGGCGTCGAGTCCTACACCGCCGCGATCACCCGCGGCGCCTCCGCCTACCTGGTGAAGCCGGTCAGCCCCCAGGAGCTGGTGGAGGTCGCCCGGCGGCTCGCCGGGTGGCAGACGGCACCCGACCGCACCGAGCGGCGGCGGCGGCTGCGGCGACCGATGTACATGAAGGTCGAGCTGCACCTGCGCTCGCGCGGCGTGCGCAAGGAAGCCCGGCTGTGCGACGCCTCCGGCGGCGGCTGCTGCCTCGAGCTCGACGAGGCGCTGCCGGCGGGCGAGCCGGTGCGCGTGGTGCTGCAGGCGGGCGACGCCAGCACCCACGTCGGGCTCGGGGCCGAGGTGCGCTGGACCCGGCCCGCCGAGGCCGGCGGCCACCGCGCGGGCCTGCGCTTCAGCGGCTCGACGGCGCCGCTGGCGGCGAAGCTGCTCGGCTTCGTGCGCTCCGACCCGAGCTGAGGTTCACTTCGCCGGCTTCGGCTTCTCCGGCGTGGCGCCTTCGCCCGCCGCCTTGTCGCGCAGCTTGCCCATCAGGCCCGCGATGTCCGTCCCGGTCAGCGACTCGACGACCGGCGGCACCTGGGCGATCACCCTCGCCACCTCGCCCGTGATCTTCGAGACGGCGCCGTCGTCGCCGCCTCCCGTGTTGACCAGGGTGATGCGGTCGATGCGCGAGAGCGGCTCGGCGACCGCGCGCGCGATCTCGGGCAGGATCGGGGCCAGGATCTGCATCACCGCGGCCTCGTTGTACTTCTGCCAGGCCTCCGCCTTCTTCTCCATGCCCAGCGCGTCGGCCAGGCCCTGGGCTTCGCGGGCCTTGGCCTCGGCGAGACCCTGGGCCTCGCGGATAGCGGCCTCGGCCAGGCCCTGCGCCTTCTCGGCGTCGGCGGCGGCGACGCCCGTCGCGCGGGCGACTTCGGCCGCGGCCAGGCCCTTGGCCTTCTCGCCTTCGGCCAGCAGCGACAGCCGCGCGCGCTCGGCTTCGGCTTCCTGTTCCACGCGCTTGCGGTTGGCGTCGGCGAGGGTCTCGATCTCGAAGCGCTTGGCCTCGGCCGCGCGGCGGATCGTCGCGTCGAGTTCCTTCTCGCGGCGCTGGATCTCCTGCTCCTGGACCTGGATCTCGACCGTCTTCTTCTTCAGCTCGTAGGCCATCTCGGCCTCGGCCTTCTTGGCGTTGGCGAGAGCCTGCTGTTCGGCGATCGCCTGCTGCGCCGCGAACTGCGCGATCTCGGCCGCGCGGAAGGCCGCGGCGTCGGCCTCCTTCTGGCGCCGCGCCTTGTCGGCGTTGGCCTCGGCCACGGACGCGTCGCGGCGGGCCTCGGCCTCCTGCGCGAGCTTCATGCTCTCGGCCTGCTTCTCGCGGGTCTCGCGCTCGGCATCGGCCTGGGCGATCGCCGCCTCCTTCGCCGCCACCGCCTCGGCGATCGAGGCGGTGCGCTTGACCTCGGCGATCCGCGGCCGGCCCAGCGCCTCGAGGTAGCCGTGCTTGTCGCGGATGTCGCGGATCGTGAAGGAGTCGATGCCGAGCCCCATGTTGGCCAGGTCGCCGGCCGAGATCTCCTGCACCTTCTGCGCGAACTGGTCGCGGTTCTTGTAGATCTCCTCGACCGTCAGCGTGCCGAGGATCGCGCGCAGGTGGCCCTGCACCGTCTCGAGGGCGATGCGGGCGATCTCCTCGGTCTTCTTGCCGAGGAAGCGCTCGGCCGCCGCGTGCAGCGAGACCTCGTCCTTGCGGATCTTGATCTGGGCGATGCCGTCGACCATCACGGGCACGCCCTGCGAGGTGTAGACCTCGGGCGTGTTGACGTCGAGCGTCATCACCTCGAGCGAGAGCCGGTTCCAGGTGTGGAACAGCGGGATCACCATGTCGGCGCCGCCGGTCACGAAGCGCACCTTGCCGCGGCCGGAGACGACGATCACCTCGTTCGGTCCCGCCTTCTTGAGGAAGGTCAGGTAGGCCAGCACGTAGCCGACCACGGCGATCGCGATCACGCCGAAGCCGACCATCACCAGCATCGTCGCAAAGCTGTTCATCGTGCCTCCTCCGTGCGGGCGGAGACCACCATCGTCCCGCCCAGGAGCTTCACCACCCTCACCTGCTGCCCGCGGCCCACCGCGAGGCCGTCCTGCTCGCGCGCGGCCGAGGTGAAGCGCTGGCCGTCGACGATCGCCGCCACCTCGCCGAGCCCGCCGGCGGGAATCGGCGTGATCACTTCGGCGGGAGCGCCGACGAGGTCCGCGGTGTGGATCTCGGAGGTCGCCCGCGACGAACGCGCGATGCGGTAGACGACGTAGGTGACCGCCCACGCCGTCACCAGCGCTGCCGGCAGCGCGAGCGCGAGGCTCGCCCCGTCGCCGAGGTCGAGCCCGTGCTTCCCGATCAGCCCGTAGCCGCCCGTGGCCGCGGCCAGCGTCGCCAGCGCCATCGGCGAGAACAGCGGGAAGTGGAAGGCAGGATGGCCGGCGGCATCGAGGCCGTGGCCCGCGTCGTCGGTGCCCACGTCGAGGACGTGGCCGAGGAACGCGGACACGGCGATGTAGCCGCAGCCGAGCATGGCGAGCGTGATGTAGGTGATGCTGAGCATCGGTTTTTCCTGCGCGATCCTACCGCGACCGGAGCCGTCTCCGGCGCGGCGGCGCTCGCAGGGTCATACGAGGGCGGCGCCCGCCGCGTTCGCCGAAAGCGACCGCGTCAGACCTTGAGGTGGAAGCGGTTGCCGTCCTGCTTGGCGCGGCGGTGGTCGGTGCCGTCCATCTCGACGACGACGCACATCTCCATCAGCCGCGAGCGCAGGCGCTGGCCGATGCGCTCGACGAGGTACTCGCGGCGGGTCAGCGGGTCGGCGGCCAGCGCCTTCTCGCGGTCGACGTCCGGGTAGTTGGTGGTGATGATCGTCGCGCGCTGGGCGAGGTAGCGGGAGTTGAGGATGTAGAACAGCGTGTCGTTCATCCAGTCCGTCATCTTCCAGGCGCCGAGGTCGTCGAGCACCAGCAGCGGCGTGTCCACCACCGGCTCCAGCACCTGCAGCTCGGTGGTCCTGGTCTCCGCGTCGTAGGAGCCGCGGATCTCGCGGATCAGCTCGTGGAAGTCCCAGAACTGGCCGCGCACGCCGCGGCTTTGCATCAGCTCGATCAGCACGGCGACCGCCAGGTGGGTCTTGCCGACGCCGTTGCTGCCGGTGAACAGCAGGCCCAGTCCCTCGCGGTCGCCCTGGTGCGGCCAGCCCGCGTGGTACGCGATCGCCCGCTGCAGCGCCGCGCGCAGCCGCGGCATCTGACCGGGGTCGAAGTTCTCGAACGTGCAGTGGCGGTAGCGGGGCGGGATGCGGGCCGCCTTCAGCGCATTCAGCGCGGCGTCGGGTCCGTCGCCGCCGGCCGCGACCCCGCCCCGGCAGGCACAGGGGCGCGCGTACTCGCGGCCGTCCTTGTCCACGATCTCGAAGCCGGTGCCGTCGCAGCGTTCGCAGGCCAAGGGCGCGCCTCCTCTCAGTTCAGGTCGTGGCGCAGGTGCTTGGCCGACTCCGAGCGGCGCAGCTTCTCCTTGGCCTTGCTCTCGATCTGGCGGATCCGCTCGCGCGAGAGCTGGAGCTGCTCGCCGATCTCCTGCAGCGTGCGCGGCTCGTCGCCGTCGAGCCCGAAGCGCAGGGTGATCACCTGGCGCTCCTTCTCGTCGAGGTGGGCGACCGCCTCGCCCAGCCGGCGGTTGAAGCTGTCGCGCATCATCGCCACCTCGGGCGACTCGACGCTGTCCTGTTCCAGCGTGTCGCCCAGCTCCATCGAGCCGTCTTCGCCGACCGCGGTCGACAGCGACAGGTCGCCGCCCGCGATCTGGAGCAGCGACTCGACCTCCGCCCGCGAGAGCTTGGTCTTCTCCGCCAGCTCGTCGGTCGTCGGCGCCCGCTCCAGCTCGGCCTGCAGCTCGCTGCGGGCGCCGCCGACGCGCGAGACCTGTCCGGCCATCTTCTGCGGCACGCGGAAGATGCGGGTGTGCTCGGAGAGCGAGTGGAAGATCGCCTGGCGCACCCACCACACCGCGTAGGAGATGAACTTGACGTTGCGCTCGGGGTCGAAGCGCTTGGCGGCCTCGATCAGGCCGAGGTTGCCCTCGTGGATCAGGTCGAGGAACGACAGCCCCAGCCCGCGGTAGCGCTTGGCGTAGTGCACGACGAAGCGCAGGTTGGACTCGACCAGCCGCTGAACCGCGTCCTGGTCGCCCTGCTGGATGCGGCGCCCGAGCTCCTGCTCCTCCGCCAGGGTGAGCGTCCTGTACTTGGAGATCTCGGAGAGGTAGACGTTCAGCGTGTCGCCGCTGGGCGCGCGTGGCGCAGCCGGGCGGGCCGGTTTCTTCTTCGGGCGGGGCTTGCGTCGGGCGGGCATCCGGGGCCGGATCCGGGATTATAGGCGACGCCGGCCGCACCGGGCGCCGGGCCTCGCACGGTGGCGCTAGTCGCGCGGAGCCGGCGCCGCCACGTGGGTCGGCGGCAGCTTGACGAGCGCCTGCTCCAGCTTCTCGCGCACGCCGGCCTCGCTGGTGCGCTCCACCTCGTCGCGCACCCACTGCACGAACTCGTTCATCTCCTGGCGCATCTGCTCCATCTTGCGGCGCATGTTGAGCACGATCTCGACGCCGGCCAGGTTGACGCCGAGGTCGCGGGTCAGGTTGAGGATCACCTCGAGCTGGCGCAGGTCGTCCTCGGAGTAGAGGCGGGTGTTGCCCTCGGTGCGCGACGGCCGCAGCAGGCCCTCGCGCTCGTACAGCCGCAGCGTCTGCGGGTGGATGCCGTAGCTCTTCGCCACGACGCTGATCATGTAGTACTTGCCGCCGGGCGCCACCGGCCGGCCCTCTCCACCGTTCGCCACGGCCGGCCGCCGTCCGCGCGCCATCGTCACCGCTCCTTTCGTGCGAAAGCTCGTCGTGGCTCCTGTGGATGCAGCGCCGCCAGTTCGCGCAGCAGCGCGCGGCCGCGGTCGTCGACGACGGTGGGGATCTCGATCGCCACCTCGACGAACAGGTCGCCGCGGCCGCCCTCGGGCCGCGGCGCGCCGCGCTTGCGCAGCCGGAACCGCTGCCCCGCCTGGGTGCCCGCCGGCACCTCGATCACGACCGGCCCGTCCGGCGTCGGCACGTCGACGTGGGCGCCGCCCGCCGCCTCCACCATCGACAGCGGCACCACGCAGTGCAGGTCGTCGCCGTCGCGCCGGAACAGCTCGTGCGGACCGACCTCCACCACCAGCACGAAGTCGCCGGGCGGCCCGCCGTGGCGGCCCGCGTTGCCGCCGCCCGGGATGCGCAGCCGCTCGCCGGGCCGCACGCCGGGCGGGATCCGCACGTGGATGCGCTCGGTCTGGAGCACGCGGCCCTCGGCCGCGCAGTCTCCGCACGGGCGGCGGCTGACGCGCCCGCGCCCGGCGCAGTCGGGGCAGGCGCGGCTGAAGACCAGGTGCCCGCGGCGGGCCCGCAGGCTGCCGGTGCCACGGCAGCGACGGCACGGCACCGGGGCGAGTTCGACTTCGCCGAGCCCGCCGCAGGCCGCGCAGGCCTCGAAGCGCACGACCTCCAGCGAGCGCTCGGCCCCCTGCATCGACTCGTCGAACGAGACGTGGGCCGCCTGCTCGAGGTCCTCGCCGCGGGCCATCGAGCGCTCTTCGCGCGGGGCCTCGAAGATCTCGCCGAAGCTGACCTCGCCGCCGCCGCGCGAGAAGTCGAAGCCCTCGAAGCCCACGCGCGGCACCGGCTCGGAGGCGACCGCCGCCTCGCCGCGGTCGTAGCGGGCACGCCGCTCGGGGTTGCCGAGCACCTCGAACGCGCGGGCGATCGCGCCATACTGTTCGGCGGCGACCGGGTCGCCGGGGTTGAGGTCGGGGTGCAGCGCGCGCGCGAGGCGCTTGTAGGCGCGCTGGATCTCGGCCGCGCTCGCGGCCCGGCGCACGCCGAGAACCGTGTAGAAGTCCATCCCGCTTCGATCCTAGAAAGTTGAGTCCCTCATTGTCAACTTTTGAGCGCGTCCGGACCTGGGAGGTCGCTGCCGGAGGTGGCCTGAGCGAGCGGGCAGCGGCCGCGAGCCTGAGCGACGCGGCGGCGCTGCTTCCGCACGGCGCGTACACGACCCTGCGCACGTACGATGGACGCCGCCTGCTGCGCCTCCCCGCCCACTTCCGCCGACTCGAGGAGTCGGCGGCCCTCGAGGGGCAGCCCGGGCGCGTGGACGAAGCCACCGCCCGCGAGGCACTGCGCGCGGTGCTCGCCGCCTGCGACCACCCGGAGTCGCGGTTGCGGCTCACCTTCGCCCCGCCGCGGCTGTTCGTCTCGGTCGAGCGCTTCGCCCCGCCACCGGCGTCCCTCTACGGGCAGGGCGTCGCCTGCGCCGTGCTCGGCGTCCACCGCGACAACCCGCACGCCAAGGACACCCGCTTCATCGCCACCGCGGACGCCGCGTACCGCGCGCTGCCGCCGGGCGTGCACGAGGGGCTGATGGCAGCGGCGGACGGCGCGCTGCTCGAGGGCCTGTCGAGCAACTTCTTCGCGGTCGCGGACGGGGTGCTGCGCACCGAGGAGGAGCGGGTGCTGCACGGCGTGACGCGCTCGCTGGTGCTCGAGCTGGCCGCGGGCCTCGTGCCGCGCGGGACCGGGGCGCTGCGGACCGACGAGCTGGCCGTGGCGAGCGAGGCGTTCGTGACCTCGGTGTCGCGCGGCGTGCTGCCGGTCGTGCGCGTCGACGACGCGGTCCTGGGCGACGGCCGCCCTGGCCCGATCACCCGCGAGCTGATCCGCAGGCTGCGCGAGCTCGAGGAGCGGGAGGCGATCGAACCCTAGCCGCTACGCGTCGCCGGGCGGCGCGCAGAGCACGACCTGGGTGTCGACGACCTCGACCAGGCCGTGGCGGACGATCTCGCGCACCCTCGGCAGCACCCGCTCGATCGCGGCGGGCTCGTCGACGACCTCGATCCGCACCGGCAGCGACGAGGCGAGGTCGAGCAGGTCGAGGGTGCGGATGCTGCCGCGGCCGGTGAAGCCGGCCATCGCGCGGAACACGGTGGCGCCCGCCAGGTGCTCGCGACGGAACAGCTCGAGCAGCGCGTTGTAGACGCTGTGGCCCTCGAAGCGGTCGGACTCGTTGACGGTGACGATCAGCTTGCGAGCCGGGCCGGGATGGAGCATGTCGGCCTCCAGGGCGACGTCAGCGGGCCAGCGCCGCGCCCACGCGCAGCGCGACGAGGCCCGCGGCCAGCGAGGCGAGCACGTTGAGCCCGGCCATGGCGTACGCGCCCTGGTCGAGCAGGCGGCTCGTTTCGTACTCGAACGTGGAGAAGGTGGTGAACGCGCCCAGCACGCCGGTGGCGAGGGCGAGCCGGGTCAGCGGGTCGAAGCCGCCGCGCTCGGCGCCGAAGGCGACGACGAAGCCGAGCGCGAACGAGCCCGCGACGTTGACGAGGAACGTCGCCAGCGGGAACTCCCCGCTCCACGCACGGGCGACCAGCAGCGACACGGCGTAGCGCAGCACGGCGCCCAGCGCGCCTCCCGCCGCCACCGCGAGGAACCGTGCCGCGGGTGCATCCATTGCCCCGAGTCTAACGCCGCACCACGAGTGCGCCGGCCACCCGCTTCGCCAGCTTCTTCGCCGTGCCCTGGCCCGTGCCAGCGAGCACGAACGTGCGCAGTTCGCCGGGCACCCGCAGCGGCTCGAGCGCCTGGAGCAGGGCCTCGCCGGCGCGCCGGCCAGCCGCTTCCGTCTCGAAGAGGCGGCGGCGGCGCACGACGACCAGGCACCAGCAGCGGTGCTCGGGCAGCACCTTCACGCGCCGCTCGGCGAGCACCGCGAGCGCGATGTCCGGACGCGAGCGAAGCAGGGCCTGCGCCTCCTGCTCCAGCTCCGGCGGCAGGCCGTGCGGGCCGTAGTCCGCCGGGTCTTCGGCCAGCGCCCCGCGTTCGGCCTCCGCCTGCTCCTCGAGCTCCCCGCGCTCGGCCAGCCGCCGCCGGAAGGCACGCGCCTCGTCGGGCCGGCCGTGCCGCATCAGGTACTCGAAGGCGAGGCCGCAGGCCGGCACGGTGGCGGCGGGATCGGCCTCGATGGCGCGGCGCAGCAGGTCGAGGCCGCTGTCGTCGTCGCGCTCGAGCCGCAGCTCCGCCGCGGCGAACATCGCCTCGGGGCGAGGCGACACTGCGGCCAGCAGCGGCGCCAGCGCGGACAGCGCGGCCTCCGGCCCCTCGAGCAGGCGCAGCAGCCGGGCGCGCTCCAGCGCCTCGTCGGACGTCCAGGCCCCTTCGGCGCCCTGGGTCTCGAGTTCCGCCAGCCGCTGCCGGGCCGTGCGCGCCATCGCGTGGCGCTCCGCCCAGGCCTCGCGCGCCGTCTCGCGCCAGCGCGTCTCGAGGATCCGGGTCACACGGGGCAGGGCCGCGCCCAGCAGCGCCGCGGCCCCCGGCTCGGCGACCGGCGGCGGCAGCCGCGGGGCCTGGCGCAGCGCAGCCAGCCGCTCCCGCAGCGGCGGGTGGCTGTCGTCCACGTCGCCCGCGCGGCGCAGCGCCACTTCCAGCACCCGCTCCGCGCTGCCGGCCGCGGGCGCCTGCGCCACCTCCCGCGCCAGGCCCGCGAACACCCCTGCCGGCGGCGCCGGCGACTCGGCGACGCCGCGGAACACCCTTTCCCAGTAGGGTGAGAGCGAGGTCGCCGCCTGGACCTCCAGCCGCACCAGGGCGTCGGCCAGGGCGCGGGCACCGAAGCGCCGGGCCGCCACCCGGTCCGCCTCGTGCTCCTGGGCTCGCGCCTGGGCGAACGAGTAGGCCTGGAAGCGCGGCGCGTACCAGGCCACGAAGCGGCGGAACACCCAGGCCCCGGACACCTCGCCGCCGGCGAAGAGCTCGCCGAGCCGCGCCCAGGTCGCGCGCACGCGGTAGACCCAGGCGCCGAATCGCCCGTGGGCGCCGGCCAGGTGGCCGAACTCGTGGGCGAGCACGGCGCGCAACTCCGCGGTCGACAGCGCGTGGAGCAGCGGCAGGCCCAGGATCAGCGAGTTGCGGTGCCAGCCGAAGACGCCGAGCCGTGGCACCTGGGTGACGGCTGCGTTCCACTCGTCGGTGAGCAGCACCTCGTCCGGCTCGCGCACACCGACGGCGGCGCCGACTTCGTCGATCGCGGCAAACAGGGCCGGCGACTCGCCGCGGGTCAGCGCCAGGCCCTGCGGCCGCTCCAGGCGGACCCACAGCGCGCGCAGCACGGCCCAGGCGAAGATGGCGGCGACCACCGCCAGCTTGAGCGCGGCGGCGCGGCCAGAGCGCGCGTGGAACATCGCCCAGCCCGCGACGCCGACCAGGGCCAGCGCGGCCGCGAGGGCGAACCCGACGTAGCCGAAGCCGAGCGCGGCCCAGCCAGCGAGCCGCCGACGGTAGGCGCGCGGATCTTCCCGCTGCAGCGCCTCGGCGCGCCGGACCAGGGCCTCGAACTCGTCGTGGGTCATCGGGAGCGTGCCCGAGTCTAACGCTCCGCCTGGCTCACTCGCGCAGGAGGCGCACGCGGTCGACGGCCCCCGCCGTGTTGCGGCCCGACCAGCCGTCGAGGTCTGCGCGGGCGGTCGCGGACCACAACAACTCGACCGCGTTGAAGCCGGGCGCGAGCGCCGCCGCCGGCACCTCGAAGCGCAACTCGCTCCACTCCGCGCCGAGCGGCGCCTCGCCCAGTTCCACGCCCCCGAGCCGCACTCGGACGCGGACCGCGAGCTCCGGCGGCTCCGCCCGCGCCCGCAGCACGAGCGTCGCGGGCAGCGCGTGGCGCACCGGCAACGCCAGCCGCGAGCGACGGCCGCGCGAGGCGCGGAAATCCGCGCCCGCCGCGGCCGGGTACCAGCCCTCGCCCACCGCGGCTTCGACGGCCGGGGCCTCGCGCCCCCCGAGGTCGAGCTCGCCGCGCAGCGACCACGGGCCGTCGTCGAGCCACACGCCGCGCAGGTGGTCGTAGGCCAGCACCCACAGCGGCCGCGGCAGCCAGCCGCGCCAGCCGTCGATCGTGCGCCAGGCGACGTCGACCTGCGCGGCCGCGACGCGGTCGAGCGTCGCGCCCTGGTCCTTGTTGCCGACCAGGTTCGAGTTGTGGATGTAGGAGAGCTGGTCGTTCCACAGGCCCAGCGCGACGAGAGCCAGCGCCGGGGCGAGGAGCGGGCGCCGGCGCAGGAAGTCGAGCGCCGCGCCGAGGCCGAGGCCGAACAGCGGCAGCAGGCACAGCAGACGACGCTGGCCGAAGGCGTCCGAGCCCCACCAGTCGATCAGCAGTCCGTTGACGAACGCCGAGAGCGCGAGGCCGGTGACGAACAGCGCGGCGAGCGCTCGGTCCCGCCGCAGCCAGCCCAGCCAGCCGAGCGCGGCGACGGCGAAGAGCGGGTGCCAGGTGAACAGGCCGTGGCGGGGCGAGAGCAGCACGAGCAGCCACTGCGAGCCCGCCGTCGCCACCCAGTTCTGCTCGGCCGTCACCGCCAGGAACGCGGTGCCGTACATCGCGAGCCACACCGCGAGCTGGAGGGCGGCGCCGGCGACCGGCGCGGCCAGCAGCCAGGCGAAGCGGGCCACGAGGGCCGGCGGCCGCCGCAACACCAGGTCGAGCGCGGGCAGCGAGAGCAGCACGGCGTCCTGGGCCCGCACCAGCGAGAGCAGCGCGCCCGCCGCCCCGACCCACAGCCAGTCGCGGGCCGGCGCGGCGGCGTCGCGGTCCCGCGCCCGCAGCCACAGGAACACCAGCAGGCAGGCGAGGCCGGCAGAGGTCGCGTGCGACATGAACGCGTTGGCGGTCGCGTAGAAGCGCAGCGGCGTCGCGTACCACAACCCGAGCGCGGCGAGCGCCGCCACCGCCCGCCCGAAGCGCGGGCGCAGCAGCGCCTCGCACAGCAGCAGGCCGAGCGCGGCCCAGGCGAACGAGGCGAGCGTGACGGCGGACTGGTAAGGCTGCGAGAAGCCGTCGGCGGCCGGCCCGCCCGGCAGCAGCGCCGCGCCGTGGGCGAGGGCGAAGGCGGGCGACCACGCGATCGCCTGGCCGACCAGCACCCGCGAGGTGACGCCGACCCCGGGCGTGACGACGGGTTTCGCGCCCAGCCCCGCGTAGTCGTTCGCGAAGTCGAGGTCGAGGTCGAGCAGGGGCGAGCGCAGCAGCGCGTAGTACTCGTAGCCGTCGCCGCCGAGCCGCCCGTAGACCGACGGCACGTCGAGCAGGACGAGCGCGCACAGCAGCGCGCGCGGCCCGTCGCACCAGCGCCGCCCGCCGCGGGCGGCCACCGAGAGCGCGACGAGAATCGCGAAGACGAGGGTCACGGTGCCGAACGCCGGCGGCGCGCCGCAGTCGACGGCGGCCCGGGCGACGAGCGCCAGCGCGGCGGCGGCCAGCAGGAGGCGGTCGGGGCGGCTCATCGTGCCGCGAGTCTAGCGGCCGGAGGCCGGCGGCGCGGCGCGGCGCACGCGGTCGCGGCCGGCGCCCTTGGCGTCGTACAGGGCGCGGTCGGCGCGGGCCAGGGCATCGGGCACGGTCTCGCCCGCGAGGTCGACGACGGCGACGCCGAAGCTGGCGGTCACCCGCAGAAGGGCGCCGCCGTGGCGCACGGGCTGGTCGCGCAGCACGGCGGCCAGCCGCTCGGCGGTCTCGGCCGCCGCCTCTTCGCCCGTCATCGGCAACACCAGCGCGAATTCCTCGCCGCCCAGCCGCCCCAGCGCGTCCGAGGAGCGCAGCTCGCGGCGGCAGCGGGCCGCGATCTCGGTCAGCACGGCGTCGCCCGCCGCGTGGCCGTGGCGATCGTTGATCGCCTTGAAGTGGTCGACGTCGAACGCCGCGACCGCCAGCGGCGTCGCGAAGCGGCGCGAGCGCTCGAGCTCGCGCTCGGCCACCTCGAAGAAGTGGGCCCGGGTGTGGGCGCCGGTCAGCGAGTCGTGGGTCAGGCGCAGCCGCAGCTCGCGGTTCTCGGAGTACAGCACCGGCACCGCCAGGCCGAACAGCGCGCTGCCGGAGAGGATCATCGTCGCAAACTGGTAGGAGACCTCGTGCACGCCGGGCCCCAGTGCCGCGCCGAGGCCGGCGATGGCGGTGCCGAGCGCAGCGATCGCCGCGTAGGTGCGCAACGCGCCTTCCGTGTGGGCGATCAGCGTCAGCGGCACGATCGCGAAGAACACCAGGAACGAGCCGACCAGCCGGTGCTCGGGCCCGCTCGCCACGACGGCTGCCGACCCGGTCAGGGCCAGCAGGCAGGCCGCGATCTTGAGGGCGAACGGCCGCCAGGTCGCGCTCAGCGGGATCACCTGGACGTGCACGTGCAGACGGCCCGGGGGGTCGAACCGGAGCCGGTCGAGCAGCCCGCCGAGCAGGATGCCGAGCAGCGGCGCGAGCGAGAGCACGGCGACCGCGTCGCCGATCCAGAACGCGAGCCAGGCCTCTCGCGCGTCGGCGGCGGCCAGCGCCCCCGTCGCGACCAGCGCCGCCAGCCCGGTCGCGCTGGCGAACAGGGCGGCGGCCGGCGCCAGCAGCAGGAAGAAGCTGACCGCCTGCGGCGTGGGCCGCTCGACGCCGAGCCGGACCAGCAGCCGGGCGCCGGCGACGTAGGTGAGCGCGTGGGCGAGGCCGCTGGCGAACCCGCTCCACAGGCGCGCGTCCCACGGGCGAGGGTCGGAAGCGAAGATCCCGGCGACGCTCCCGGCGGTCGTGGCGACCAGGATGGCGGGCACGCCGCGCCAGCCGAGCATGACGCCGACGGCGAAGGCGAGGCCGGCCGGCGGGAACCACAGGCTGGCATGGGGTGCGTACTCCTGGAGCCGGGCCAGCAGCGCGAGCGCGATCCAGGCCCCGGCGACCGCCGCGTGCAGGAGCAGGCGCTTCACGGCTCAGGCGCTCGCGGGCAGCAGCAGGGCGTCGACGTCGGCGCGGCCGGGGTCGTAGCCGTTCACCGGGTCGGCGCTGGGCCAGCCCAGCGCGACGCCGCACAGCAGCTTCCACCCCTCGGGCACGGCGAACTCCCGCTTCAGCGGACCCGCGAACAGCGCGAGCGCGCCCTGGACGCAGCTCCCGAGCCCGCGGGCGTGGGCTGCCAGCGCCAGCGACTGGAGGAAGAAGCCGGCGTCGAGCGCCGCGTACGGCCCGAGCGCCGCGTGGACGAAGACGAAGACCGCGCACGGCGCGCCGAAGAACTCGTAGTTGCGCCGCATCTGGCGCTCGCGGGCGGCGCGGTCCTCGCGGGCGATGCCCAGCCGCGCGTAGAGCCCGAACCCGCAGCGGCGGCGCGCCGCGAGCAGCTCGGGCGGGTACTGCGTGCGCGGGTCGAAGTCGAAGTCGGGCAGCCCGCGCCGCGTCAGCACCGCGCGCAGCCGGGTGAGCGCCCCGGCGCGCTGCAGCCGGCGCGCCTCGTCGTAGCGGCGCGGCAGCTCGCGGGCGAGGCGGTCGCGGAGGGGACCGGTCGCGATGCCCAGCCGGTAGGGCTGGGTGTTCGACCAGGAAGGGGCGTGGCGCGCCTCGTCGAGCAGCTCGCGCAGCAGGGCGGGCGGCACCGCCCGCGGCTCGAAGTCGCGGATCGAGCGGCGGCCACGCAGCAGCCGTCCGAGGACGGCCGCGTCGGGGCTCACATCTCCGCCCACTTGCCCCGCCCCTCGTAGACGCGGAGGGTGAGCGGGAACTCGATCTCCTTGCACAACTCGCCATGGAGCAGCGCGCAGATGTTCTCGACGGACGGGTAGTCGAGAGAGTCGTTCCAGTCGCGATGGTCGTAGCGCTCCAGCACCGCGCGGGCCTTCTTCTTGAGGTCCGCGAAGTCGACCAGCATGCCGCCCTGCGCCTCGCCCTCGATGACGAGTTCGATCGTGTAGGTGTGGCCGTGGTTCTGCCCGCACTTCGCGTGGCCGGGCAGGTGGTGGGCGCAGTCGATGGTGAGGGTGACGCCGAGGCGCATGTGCGGCTCAAGATACCGCCCCCGGGCTCCGGCGCAAAGGAGGCGGCCCGCCGCCCGGCCTGCTAGGGTCGGGGCATGGGCCTGGTCGACCGCGCGCTCGACGCCTCGATCCTGTTCTCGTTCGACCGCAGCGGCTTCCTGCGCCACGCGGCCCGCTACGGGGCGGGCGACCTGGACGTCGACCTCGCCGGGCGCGTCGCGCTCGTCACCGGCGCCAACTCGGGCCTCGGCCTGGCCACGGCCCGCGGCCTGCTCGCGCGCGGCGCGCGGGTGGCCTTCGCCTGCCGCGACCGCGGCCGCGGCGCGGCGGCGATCGCCGCGCTGCCGGCGGCGTGGCGCCGCCGCGCGCGGCTCTTCGACCTGGACGTGGCGAGTCTCGCGGACGTGGACCGCGCCGCCCGCGGCTGGCGCGGGGCGCTCGACGTGCTGGTCCACAACGCGGGCGTGCTGCCCGCTCGCCGCGAGCTGACCGACGACGGCCTCGAGCGCACGTTCGCGACCCACGTGGCCGGCCCGCTGCGCCTCACCCACGCGCTGCGCGGGGCGCTGCGCAGGGCCGCGGCCGCGCGCGTGATCCTGATCAGCTCCGGGGGGATGTACGCGACGAAGCTCTCGGTCGACGACCTCGACTGGGCGCGGCGACCGTACGACGGGGTCGCCGCCTACGCGCAGACCAAGCGCATGCAGGTCGTGCTCGCCGGCCTGCTCGCACCGCGGCTGGCGGGGGCCGCGGTGGTCCACGCGATGCACCCGGGCTGGGCGGACACGCCGGCGGTGCGCAGCTCGATCCCCCGCTTCTGGGAGCGGATGCGCGGCCGGCTGCGCGACGCGGAACAGGGCGCGGACACGATCCTGTGGCTGGCGATCGCGGCGGCGCCGGGCCGCGACAGCGGCGGCTTCTGGTTCGACCGGCAGCGCGTGGCGGAGCACCTGCTGCCGTGGACGCGGGAGAACGCGGCGCAGCGCGAGGCGTTCTGGAGCGCGGCCTGCGCCGCCGCTGGCGTGCCCGCAGTCTGGAGCTGACCGGGCGCGCGCTACGGTTCGGCGGCGATCGCCGCCTCGATCACGGCGTCGAGCGTTGTCAGGTCCGCGCCCAGCAGCTCCCGCAGCGGCGCCGGGTCGGAGATCTCGTCGCACAGCAGGCAGTCGAGCTCGTCCGCGAGCATCCGCGCCCCGCCCCAGCCGCCCGCCCGCGCCTCCGCGAGCGCGCGCTCGACGGGCACCTCGCGCACGTGCAGAGCGCCGGGCCGCCCCAGGCGCCGCGCGGCCGCCGCGAAGCGCTCGAGGAAGGCGGCGTACGAGACGGGCTCGGGCCCGACCAGGTCGAACACGTGCGGCACCGCGAACGGTGCCGCTGCCGCGCGCAACACGAGGCGCGCCGCGTCCGCGACGGCGATCGGCTGCATGCGATAGGCCCCGTCCCCGACCCGCGTCACGGCGCCGGCCGCCAGCTCGCGCAGCAGCGCCGGCACCAGCTCGCCGCCGGGACCGAAGATGTAGGAGGGACGGAACACGACGGCCTCCAGCCCCGACTCGAACAGCTCGAGCTCGCAGCGCAGCTTGGAGAGGAAATAGGGGTTGGTGCAGCGCGGGTGCATCCCGTAGCGGGCGACGCCCAGCCCCGAGAAGAAGACGACGCGGCGCACGCCGGCCTCGCGGGCGGCGGCGATCACCGCGCGGGTGCCGCCGACGTTGACCGCGTCGTAGGTCTGGCCGTGGCGAGGGGCGCCGATCTGGGCGAGGTGCACGACGGCATCGGCCCCGCCGAAGGCGGACGCCAGCGCGCGGGCCTCCAGGACGTCGAGACGGAACGGCGTCCCGCCGGCCGCCAGCACGCGAGCCGCCGCTTCGGCAGTGCGGGCGAGCCCCGTGGCTGCGACGCCCGCGTCTGCGGCGGCGCGCAGCACCGCGCGCCCGACGAATCCGCTCGCCCCGCTGACCGCGATCTTCATCGCGCAGCAGCTTACGGCGCCGCGGCGCGCGCCGCTACGGCAGCAGCCTGCGCTCCTTCGCCGCCCGCTCCAGCTCGTCGCGGAAGCGGGGGTCGGCGATGCGGATCAGCAGCTCCGCGCGCTCGCGCAGGTTGCGGCCGAACAGGTTGACGGCGCCGTGCTCGGTCACCACCCAGTGCACGTCGCCGCGGCTGGTGACGACGCCGGCCCCCTCCTTCAGGGTGGGCACGATGCGCGACATCGCGCCGCCTTTCGCGGTCGCCGGCAGTGCGATCACCGGCCGCCCGCCCTGCGAGCGGGCGGCGCCGCGGATGAAGTCGACCTGGCCGCCGAAGCCCGAGTAGATGTAGGGCCCGATCGAGTCGGAGCAGACCTGGCCGGTCAGGTCCACCTCGAGCGCCGAGTTGATCGCGACCAGGTTGGCGTTGCGGCCGACGACCTCGGGGTCGTTGCAGTAGTCGACCGGGTGGGCCTCGATCAGCGGGTTGTTGTCGACGAAGTCGTAGAGCCCCTCGGAGCCGAGCGCGAAGGTGACGATCACCTTGCCGGGATGCAGCGTCTTGCGGGTGCCCGTGACCAGCCCCCGCTCGACCGCGCGCATCGCCCCGTCCGAGAACATCTCGGTGTGGATGCCGAGCTCGAGGTCGCCGTCGAGCGACTCGTAGACCGAGTCGGGGATGCCGCCGATGCCCATCTGCAGCGTGGCCCCGCGCGGGATCAGCGGCACGATGTGGCTGGCGATGCCGCGCTCGACGTCACTGGCCGGGCGCGGGCTGAGGGTCGGCAACGCGCGGGTGTCCTCGACGATCGCCTCCACCCGCGAGACGTGGATGAAGCAGTCGCCGAGGATGCGGGGCATCTTCTCGTTGACCTGGACGACGACGTGCTTCGCCTTCTGGCAGGCCGCCATCGAGGCCAGCACCTCGACGCCGAGGCTCATGAAGCCGTGCTCGTCCGGCGGCGAGACCTGCAGCAGCGCGACGTCGAGCGGGATGATCCCCTCCTTGTACAGGCGCGGGATCTGGTGCAGGAACACCGGCACGTAGTCGGCGCGGCCTTCGTTGACCGCCGCGCGGTCGGCGGGCCCCACGAACTGCGAGTTGTGGCGGAAGTGGCCTTCCATGCCGGGCGCCGAGAGCGGGTCGTTGCCGAGCAGCAGCAGGTGGTTGAGCTGGACGTTCTGGAGCTCGTCGCGGCGGGCGGCCAGCGCGTCCACCAGCGCCTGCGGCACCGCGGCGTTGCCGCCGTAGAACACCCGGTCACCGCTCTTCACGCACGAGACGGCTTCGGCCGCGCTCTTGCGCTTGCGGCGGTAGTCGTCGAGCCAGCTCATCGCGCGGCCTCCTCGAGCAGCGCCGGCAGCGAGGCCGCGGGCGACCCCAGCGACTCGGCCAGCGCGGCGTTGACCAGCCGCCCGCCGTAGAAGCAGGCGCCGCTGGCGAGGCCCGGGTCGCGCAGCGCGACGGCGGGGCCGTGGTCCGCGATCGAGGCGACGAAGCCGGCGACCGCGTCGGCCAGCGCGATCGAGGCGGTGCGCGCGATCGCCGAGGTCATGTTGGGCACGCAGTAGTGGACGACGTCGTGGACCACGAACACCGGGTCGTGGAGGTCGGTCGGGCGGCTGGTCTCGACGCAGCCGCCCTGGTCGATCGACAGGTCGAGGATCACGCTGCCGGGGCGCATGCCCCGGACCATGTCGGTCGTGACCAGGAACGGCGCGCGGGCGCCGGGGATCAGCACCGCGCCGATCACCACGTCGCACACGGCCGTGTAGCGCTGCAGCCGGGCGCGGGTGGCGGGCTCGGCCGTGACCTGGGGCCCGAGCCGCCGGGTCAGCTCGCGCAACTTGGTCTCGTCGTCGTCGAGCACGAACACCTGGGCGCCCAGCGAGAGCGCCCGCGCGGCCGCCGTGCGGCCGACCGTGCCGGCGCCGAGGATCAGCACCTTGGCGGGCGCGATGCCGGGAACCCCGCCGAGCAGGATGCCGCGGCCGCTGTTCTGGGTCTGCAGGTACTGGCCGGCGACCAGCACCGCCAGCTCGCCGGCGACCTGGCTGAAGGCCGAGAGGATCGGCCGGTGGCCGGTCTCGTCCTGGATCAGCTCGTAGGCGATCGCCGTGATCTGCCGCTCGCGGAGTTGCTCGATCGACTTCGCAGGCGCCACCGCGAGGTGGTGGAAGCCGAGCAGCACGGCACCGGGGCGCAGTTGCTCGAGGTCGCCCGGCGGCACCAGGCCCACGGAGCAAACGACGTCGGCCCGGCCCAGCGCCTCGTGGCGGCTGTAGGCGATGCGGGCGCCCGAAGCCTCGTACTCCTGGTCCGGGAAGTGGGCGGCCTCGCCGGCGCCGCGCTCGAAGATCACCGTGTGGCCACGGCCGACCAGCGCCCCGGCGGCGCGCGGGGTGAGCCCGACCCGCCGCTCCTGGCGACCGACTTCCCTGGGAATGCTGATGTGCATCCGCTACCTCCGTCGGGGGAGGGTTTGCAGCAGTCGTGCCCGACCTGCCGCCGCAGATCCTGCGCCCGGCTAGCGGGAGACGCCGCGGCGGAGGGCCCGGCCTGGCGTCGCGCCCGTCGGCTCGCCGTCGCGCAACACTGCGACCCCGTTGACGAAAACGTCGCGCACGCCCACGGCGTACTGGTGCGGCTGCTCGAACGTGGCGCGGTCGGCGATCGTCGCCGGATCGAACACCACGAGATCGGCGAGGGCCCCCTCCCGGAGCTCCCCGCGATCGCGCAGGCCGAAGTTGCGCGCCGGGAGCCCGGTCAGGCGACGGATCGCGTCGGCGAGCGTCAGCCGCTTCTCGTCGCGCACGTAGCGGCCGAGCAGCCGCGCGAAGTTGCCGTAGGCGCGCGGGTGCTGGCTCGACTTCAGGAACGCCCCCTCGGCCGCCATCGCCCCGGCGTCCGAGCCGAACGAGACCCACGGCAGCGCGAGCTGACGGGCGACGTTCTCTTCGCTCATCAGGAAGAACACCACGCCGATCCGCGAGCCGTCCTCCTTCGTCAGCGCCAGGATCGTCTCCTCCGGCGTCAGGCCGCGCTCCGCGGCGACCGCGGCCAGGGTGCGGCCGGTCAGCGGCTTCAGCGCCTCGCTGCGGAAGCCGACCAGCAGGATGCGCTCGGCGCTGCCGGCGGCCAGGCACAGGTTCTCGAAGCCGAGGCCCGGGGTGCGCATCTCGCGCAGGATGCGCTCGCGCAGCGCGGGCTCGGCCGCCCGCGCGTGGAAGCCCTCCCAGCCGCCGTCGAGCGCCCAGCGCGGCACGCAGGCGTCGAAGCCGGTGGCGCCGGCCGTGTAGTTGTACATGTTGGCGCTCACGTCCTGGCCGGCGGCGCGAGCGGCCTCGACCTTCGCGATCGCCGCCTCGAGCTTGCCCCAGTTGTCGCGCCCGGCCGCCTTCAGGTGCCAGATCTCGGCGCCGACGCCGGCCTCGCGGCCGATCCGGATCAGCTCGTCGACCGCCTCCAGGAAACGGTCGCCTTCGCTGCGCAGGTGCGAGAGGTAGCGGCCGCCGAACGGCGCCACCGCGCGGGCCAGCGCGATCAGCTCTTCCGAGGAGGCGTACGAGTCGGGCGCGTAGATCAGCGACGAGCCGATGCCGAGCGCGCCCAGCTCCATCTCGCGGCGCACCAGTTCCTGCATCCGCGCCAGCTCCTCGGGCGTGGCCGCGCGCTCGGCGAGCCCGATCACGTGCTCGCGCACGGTGCCGGCGCCGACGAACGAGGCCACGTTGACCGCGACCCCGCGACGCTCGAGGTGTTCGAGGTACTCGCGCAGCGTCGTCCACGCGACCTCGTAGCGCAGGTCGCCCTGGCCCTCGCGCATCGCGCGCTTCATCGCCTCGTTCAGCGGGCCCATCGACGAGCCTTCGCCGAAGACCTCGGTGGTCACTCCCTGCTTCACGTCCGACAGCGCGCGGCCGTCGACGAGCAGGGGCTCGGTGGCCCACGACAGCACGTTGACGAAGCCGGGCGCCACGGCCAAGCCCCGGGCGTCGACGACCAGGCGCGCGGGCGCCTCGCCCAGCTCGCCCACTGCGGCCACGCGGTCGCCGCGCAGGCCGACGTCGGCGATGCGGCCCGGCGCGCCGCTGCCGTCGTAGACGGTGCCGCCGCGGATCACGACGTCGTACGGCGCGGCGGCAGGCGGAGCGGTGGCGAGCAGGGCGGCGACGGCGACGAGCGCGGCGGGCATGGGGCCTCCCGGGGGCGAGGAGCGGCGATTATGGGGCCACAGGAGCCGCTGCTATCCTCCCCGCCCCTATGCTCACGATCCGCCGCACCCTTCCGTTCGCCCTCGTCCTCGCCGTCGCGGGCTGCCAGCAGAAGCCCGCGGAGCCGGCCGCGCCGCAGCTCCAGACCGACGACCAGAAGACGCTCTACACCGTCGGCCAGATGGTCGGCCGCAACCTCGCCCCTTTCAAGCTCACCCCCGAAGAGATGGCGATCGTCAAGGCCGGCATCGACGACGCCCTCGCCGGCAGGCCCGCCGCGGTACCGATCGAGCAGTACGGGCCGCGAATCCAGCAGTTCCTCCAGCAGCGGGCGGCGAGCGCCCAGGCCGACCCGCAGAAGCAGGCCGCGCTCGACGAGCAGAAGAAGAAGGGGGCTGCGTTCCAGCAGTCCGCTGCGGCGGAACCCGGGGCCCGGGTGTTGCCGGCCGGCACGATCATCCGCACGCTCGTCGCCGGCACCGGCGCCAAGCCCTCCGGTCCCGGCGCCACGGTGAAGGTTCACTACCGCGGAACCCTGATCGACGGCAAGGAGTTCGACTCCTCGATCGCCCGCGGCGAGCCCACCGAGTTCCGACTGGACGGGGTGATCCCGTGCTGGACGGAAGGCGTCGGCGTGATGCAGGTCGGGGAGAAGGCGCGGCTCGTGTGCCCGCCCGATCGCGCCTACGGCGAGCGCGGCGCCGGCGCCGACATCCCGCCCGGCGCCACGCTCGTCTTCGAAGTGGAGCTGCTGGGCGTCAAGTGACGTTGCCGTGACGGCGGCGGCCGCCCCGCGGGACGATAGAATCCACCCCGCTTGAACCTCGGGCAGCGGGCCGCCGCCGTCTTCGACGTCCAGCCCGGCGAGGGCCGCACGGCCTCGCTGATGCTGGCTCACGCCTTCTCGATGGGCCTGGCCACGGTCTTCTTCGAGACCGCGGCCTCCGCGCTGTTCCTCGCCCGCTACCCGTCGAGCCTGCTGCCGTGGGTCTACATCGCGGCGGCGGTGGTCAACACCGCGACGGGCCTCGCCTACACGGCGCTGCAGGCCCGGCTCGGCTTCGCGCGGCTGATGCAGGGCACGCTCGCCTTCCTGCTGGTGGCGACGCTGGTGTTCCGCGCCGGGCTCGCCTGGACGGACGGCGCCGCGCTGGTGTTCGGGCTGCTCGTCTTCTACCGCGTGGTCTCGATCCTCACCGACCTCGAGTACTGGGCGGTCGCCGCCCGCATCTACGACGTGCGGCAGGCCAAGCGGCTGTACGGGTTCGTCGGCTCCGGCGAGGTGATCGCCCGCATCGGCGGCTCGTTCTCGGTGCCGCTGCTGGTGCCCGCCCTCGGCGTGGCCAACCTGCTGCTGCTCTCCGCGCTCGCGCTGCTCGGCTGCCTGCTGCTGGTGGCGGCCGTGCTGCGCGGCGTCGCGACCGAAGAGCCGCCCACGACCGCCACGCCGGCCTCGGCCGCCGCACAGCGGCCGGGTGCGCTGTCGCTGCTGCGGACCGTGCTGGCCGACCGCTACCTGAAGCTGCTGGTCGCGGTGGTCTTCTGCGGCGTGCTCGGCAAGTACTTCGTCGACTTCGCGTTCCTCGAGCAGATGAAGAGCCGCTACGCGGGCGCCAGCGAGCTGGCCACCTTCTTCGGCCTGTTCTCGGGCTTCACCCAGGTCGGCTCGCTGCTGGCGCGGGCCTTCCTCTCGGGCCGCGTGCTGAAGCGCTACGGCGTCTCGGTCGGACTCGTCATCATGCCGATGGCCCACGTCGCCTGCACCCTGCTGCTGGTCGGGGCCGGGCTGCTCGACCTCGGCGCCGCGGTGTTCTGGCTGGTGATCGCCAACCAGGGCGTCTACAAGGTGCTCAAGCATCCGGTCGACTCGCCGTCGATCAAGGTGCTGTACCAGCCGCTGCAGAAGTCGCAGCGGCTGGCGATGCAGGTCGCGGTCGAGACGCTGGTCACGCCGGTCACGTTCGGGCTGGCGGGCCTGGTGATGCTGCTGTTCGCGACGGTCGTGCCCTACGACCCGACGGCCTTCGCGGTGGTGCTGCTCCTCTCCTTCGCCGCCTGGGCGTGGTTCGCGCAGCAGGCCGGGCGCGAGTACGCGGGGGCGCTGGCCGCCGCGCTCAAGGGCCGGGTCGAGGACGTCGAGTTCACGTTCGAGGACGAGGCCGGCCTCAAGGCGCTGAAGGGCACCTTGTTCCAGGGCAAGCCGTCCGAGATCCTGTTCGCACTCGAGCTGCTCGAGAAGAGCCTGGGGCCGAAGCTGGCCCCGGCCCTGTCCGACCTCGCCGGGCACCCCGCCCCCGAGGTGCGGGCCGCCGTCCTCCACTACGCGGAGCGGCAGCGGCTCGAATCGCTGCGGCCGATCGTCGAGCGGGCGATCGAGCGCGACTCCGACGCGCTGGTGCGGGCCGCCGCGCTGACCGCACTGGCGGCGGTGGCAGGGACGGCGACCCAGCAGCGGATCGCGGCCTTCCTCGCCGATCCCGACCCGGCGGTCGCGCGCGCCGCGCTGATCGCCATGCTGCGTCAAGGCGCCGACTTCGCGAACCACCACCTCGCCGAGCGGGCCCGCTCGCGCCGGCCCGAGCGCCGGCTGTGGGCCGCCCGCGTGATCGCCGACGTGGGCGAGCCGCGGCGCTTCCGGGACGCGCTGGCGCGGCTGCTCGAGGACGAGTCTCCGGACGTGCGACGGGCGGCGCTGGCCGCCGCGGCCCGCGTGCGCGACCACCGCCACTGGCCGGCGGCGATCCTGGCCCTCGGCGACCGGGTGGTCGCCGGCGCCGCCGAGAACGCGCTGGTCGCGGTCGGCGACGACGTGCTGCCCGCGCTGCGCGACGCCGTGCGCGTCGAGCAGGACGCGCGGGTGGCGCGGCGGGCCGCCCGCGTCGTCGGCCGCATCCGCACGCCCGCCGCCCAGGCCCTGCTGTTCGACCTGCTGCAGAGCCCGCACGCGCTGGTCCGCGGCGAAGCGCTGGGCGCCCTCGCCCGCGCGGGCGCGACCGCGACCGGCGCCGACCGGGCCCGGGTCGAGGCGCTGCTCGAGCGCAGCCTCGAGGACGCGGCCCGCAAGCTCGCCACCCTCGACGACATCGGCGACGACGAGACCGTCGCGCTGGTCCGCCACGCGCTCGAGAGCGAGCTGCGCGCCGCGGGGGCGCGGCTGCTGCTGATGCTCGCGCTGACCCACGACCCGGTCGCCGTGCTGCGCGCCCGCGACCACCTCGGCAGCGCCGCCCGCGAGAAGCGGGCCTACGCGCTCGAGCTGCTGGAGGTGACGCTGGGGCCGGAGCTGTTCGCCCGCGTCCAGCCGCTGCTGGCCGATCCGCCCGACCCGAAGCGGGAGCTGGTGGCCCGCCACGCCCCCGCCCGCGCGACCCGCGTGGAGCGGCTGGGCGAGCTGGTCGAAGGCGACGCGCTGTGGATGGCGCCGTGGACCCGGGCCTGCGCCGCGGCGGCGGCCGTGCGGCTCGGGCTGCCCGGCATCGACGTCACGCTGAGCCGCCTGCGCGACCGGGCGCCCGACGACACCTTCGTCGGCGACTCCACGACCGTCGCGCTCAAGCGCGCCTCGGCGGCGATGCTCGACACGGTTGCGGCGGCGGCGGGCGGCGAGATCGGGAGGGGTCTGATGCTGGCCATCGAGAAGGTGATCATCCTGAAGTCCGTGAACATCTTCGGGCAGGTCTCCGAAGACGTGCTGGCGGACGTCGGCGCGCTGCTCGAGGAGGTCTCCTACGACGCCGGGCAGGTGATCTTCGAGCAGGGCGAGCAGGGCGACAGCATGTACGTGATCATCGACGGCCGCGTGCGCGTGTACGACGGCGAGCGCACGATCGTCGAGCTCGGCGAACGCGACATCTTCGGCGAGCTGGCCCTGCTCGACCCCGAGCCGCGCTCGGCCTCGATCGCGGCGATGGTGCCGACCCGCCTGTTCCGCCTCGACCGCGAGGCCTTCCTCGAGCTGATGGCCGGCAGCCCCGAGATCGTGCGCGGCGTGCTGCACGTGCTGTGCGAGCGGCTGCGCCAGACGGCGCGCAAGGCCGGCGGCTACCAGGACAAGCCGGCCGCTGGACAACAGGGCTGAAGCAGGGTCAGACTTCGCCCAAGCCGAGCCCTCGAAATCCTCAAGGAGCCATCGATGAAGCCGACCCTGCTGGCGGGGACGATCGCCCTCGCCTTCTGCTGCGCCGACGCCCGGGCGGAAGACCTGGCCACCGCCGCCCTCGAAAAGGCCGCGGCCGCGGATGCCTCGGCGCTGGCCGCCGCCGACTCGGCGGACGACGAGGAAGACGAAGACGACGCCTTCAAGGTCTTCTGGAAGAACGGCCGCACGATCTTCCAGATGAAGAACGCGGAGTTGAACCTCCGCAACCGCATCGCCTTCCGCTTCACGAACGAGAGCCCCGACGACACCGTGCGGCTGCCCGGCACCGAGCAGCCCGGCGATTCCAAGCCCAGCTTCCGGGTGCGCCGCGCCAAGACCGAGTTCGCCGGCTGGTTCTGGAAGCCGGAGTTCACCTACGAGCTGCAGCTCTCGTGGGCCGGTCCGGAGGCCGGCGCCTCCACGGACTCGGCGCTCGAGGACCTGCTGCTGACCTGGGACGCGTCCCGCAAGGGCTCGTTCATGATCACGGTCGGCCAGTTCAAGGTGCCCAACGGCCGCCAGGAGCTGACGACCTCGATCGGGCTGCAGTTCATCGACCGCTCGCTGCTGACGTTCGAGTTCACCCGCGGCCGCGACCAGGGCGTGATGGTCTGGGGCCGGCTGGCCGACAAGAAGCTCGAGTACCGCGCCGGCCTGTTCAACGGCAACTCGGCGGCCCGCACCACGAACGACAACGCCAAGCTGCAGTACAACGCGCGGCTGATGTTCGAGCCGTGGGGCGAGGTGGGCTACTCGGAGTCCGACTTCGAGTCGAAGGACAAGCCGCTGCTGGCCGTCGCCGTCGGCTTCGAGAACAACGACCTGTCGGGAGCGACCCAGGGCCTGCAGGGAGGCATCACCGACCTGAACACGACGATCCTGTCGGCCGACGTGTCGTTCAAGTACAAGGGCCTGTCGCTGTTCGGCGAGTACTTCTCCCGCAACCGCGAGCCCGAGGTCGGCACCTCGTTCCACTCGGACGGCTACCACTTCCAGGCCGGCTACTTCCTGGTCCGCGACAAGTTCGAGGTCGCCTTCCGCTACGCGGGCTGGGACCCGACCGACGCGGTCGACGGCAACGACCGCACGGAGATCGGCGGCGCCGTCAACTACTACGTGCTCAAGCACCGCATGAAGCTGCAGGGCGACTACCGCGTGCTCGAAGACGAGCTGCGCGACACCCGCAGCAGCGAGCTGCGGCTGCAGACCTACGTCTCGTTCTGAGGGGGGATCTCCGATGCCCCTTCGGCGAGCCCTGATTGCGAGCGCGGCCGCGCTCGCCTGCTCCCTGCCGGCTTCCGCCCAGGAGGCGGGCGCCGACGTCTACGACGCGCTGCGGGCCGACGGCCGCGCGCGGGTGATCGTCTCCTTCCGCGCGCCCGAGGCCGCCGGTCTGGCGGCCGCGGCCGAGCGCATCGGCGCCGTCCGCCAGCGCGTGCTGTTCGACCTCGGCCCGGGCGAGTGGGAAACCGTGTGGTCCTTCGACACGATCCCGGGCGTGGCGGGCCTGGTGACGCCCGCCGGCCTGCGCAAGCTGCTCTCGGACCCGGACGTGGACCGCGTCGACCTCGACGCGATGGCGTTCATGGCGACCGGCGAAAGCGCGGGGGTGATCCGCGCCAACGACGCCCGTGCCGCGGGCGCGACCGGCGCCGGCATCGTCGTCGCGGTGCTCGACACCGGGATCGACAGCGACCACCCGGACCTCTCCGACGACATCGTCGGCCAGGAGTGCTTCTGCGAGGCCAACGGCGGCGCGGGCTGCTGCCCGAACGGCTCCAAGACCCAGTCGGGGGCCGGCGCCGCCGAAGACGACCAGGGCCACGGCACCCACGTCTCGGGCGTGATCAGCGGCGCTGGCGCCGCCGCCCCGCGCGGCATCGCGCCCGACGCCAAGCTGATCGCCTACAAGGTGCTCGGCCGCGACGGCTCCGGCAGCTCCTCCGGGATCCTGGCGGCGCTCGACCAGATCGCCAAGAGCAAGCCCGAGGTCAAGGTCGTCAACGTCAGCATCGCGATCGGGCAGTTCCCTGGCCCCTCGTGCGACGCCGCGAGCGCCCTGAACTCCAGCTTCGCGGCGGTGATCAACACCCTGAAGAACCGCGGCACGGTCGTGGTCGCCTCGTCCGGCAACAACGGACTCAACAGCCAGATCGCGCTGCCGGCCTGCATCACCAACGCGGTGGCCGTCGGCGCGGTGTACGACGGCAACGTCGGCACGGTGACGTTCGGCTGCACCGACGCGACGACCGACACCGACCAGGTCGCCTGCTTCTCCAACACGTCGCCCGCGGTCGACGTGCTGGCCCCGGGCGCGGCGATCACCTCGACCGGGATGGGCGGCGGGGCGGCGACGTTCATCGGGACGTCGCAGGCCGCCCCGCACGTCGCCGCTGCCGCGGCGGCGCTGCTGTCTGCCAACGGCGGGCTCTCGGTGGACGCGATCGTCAACGCGCTGAAGGGCACCGGGCATGCCGTCACCGACCCCAAGGCCAGCCTGGAGTTCCGCCGCATCGACGTCAAGGCCGCGCTCGACTCCGTGCGCTGACGGCCATGCGGTTCGGCGCCGGGCCAGGGGCCCGGCGCCGGCCGCTCAGTCGGCCAGCTTGTAGCCGAGGCCGTGCAGGGTGACGATCAGCCGCGGCTGCTTCGGATCCTGCTCCAGCTTGCGGCGCAGCCAGGCCACGTGCACGTCGACGGTGCGGGTCGACACCAGCGCGTCGTAGCCCCACACCTCGCGCAGCAGCTCCTCGCGCGACAGCGTCGCGCCCGGGTGGCGCAGGAAGTACTCGAGCAGCGAGAGCTCGCGGGCCGAGAGATCGACGAGCTGGCCGCGGCAGCGCACCTCGGCGCGGCGGGGATCGAGTTCCAGCTCGCCGTGGCGCAGCGGACCGGTTGCTGCCGGGGGCGCCGTGCCGCGACGGCGCAGGCGGGCCTCGATGCGGGCCAGCAGCTCGGCCATCTCGAACGGCTTGGCCAGGTAGTCGTCGGCGCCGAGCTTGAGCCCGACCACGCGATCGGCGACCTGGCCGCGCGCCGTCAGCATCAGCACCGGGGTCTCGTCGCCCCGGGCCCGCAGCTCGCGGCAGACGTCGAAGCCGCTGCGGCGCGGCAGCATCACGTCGAGGACCAGCAGGTCCCAGCTCCCGGCCCGGGCGCGGGCCAGGCCGGTCTCGCCGTCGCGCGCCACCTCGACGGCGTAGCCCTCGGCCGCGAGCCGGTCGCTCAGGGTGAGCACGAGGCCGGGCTCGTCTTCGACCAGCAGCAGCCGCGGCTTCAGGTGCGGCTCCGCACGGGCTCGGCGGCACCCCCGGTCACCGCCTCGGCCGGCGCCGCGGGCAGCTCGACGACGAAGGCGGCACCGCCGCCGGGGCCGTCCTCGGCGCGGATGCGACCGCCGTGCGCCTGGACGCTGCGCCGCACGACCGACAGGCCGAGGCCGCTGCCGGCCAACTGCCCGTCGACGGCCCGGCGACCGCGATAGAAGGGCTCGAAGAGCCGCCCCCGGTCCGCGTCGCCGAGCCCGGGGCCGCGATCGCTGACGGTGATCACGACGCGCCGGCCCTCGGCGCGGGCCGCCACGGCGACACCGCGGCCTTCGCCGTGGCGGCGGGCGTTGGCGAGCAGGTTGGCGAACACGCGCTGCAGCGCGCCGGGCTCGCCCCACAGCGCGGGCAGTTCCGCGGCCAGCGACCACTCGACCGCGATCCCCTCGTCGGCGAACCCCGCCTGGCGCGCCGCCCGCTCGAGCAGCGCGGGGACCGGCACGGGCCCGCGGCGGCGCGCCCGCTCCGGCGCGTCGGCGCCGGCGAACTCGAGGAGCTGCTCGACCATCTCCGAGAGCCGCTGCCCCTCTTCCACGAGCGTCGCGCCGTAGCGCTGCGCCTGCTCCGGCGTGGCCACCACGCCGTCGCGCAGGTTTTCGGCGGCGGAGCGGATCACGGAGAGCGGCGTGCGCAGCTCGTGGGAGACCCCGGCGACGAACTCGCCCTGGGCCTGCAGCAGGGTTCGGGCGCGCACCTGCGAGAGGGCGAGCAGCGCGACGCTCCCCGCGAGCACGACGAGGATGCCCGCGGCGACCAGCGCCTGCCGGCGCTGGGTGGCCGCGACCGCCGCCTCCAGCGAGCCTTCGCGATGGGCGACCCGCAGCCGCCAGGCCCCTCCGCCCGACGTGCCCATGCGCAGCACGAGCATGTTGCGGGCCGTCGGCGCCAGGGCGGGGGCTTCGCCCGTTTCGCGCCGCTCGGCCGTCAGCTCGATCCGGGTCACGGCTCGCCGCGCCGCGAGGTGCGCGAGCACCGCGCCGTCGACGTCGTCGAGCCGGGGGGAGAACAGCGCAGCCTCGACGTCGGCGCCCGCCGCCGCAGGCGCACCGGGGCTCGCGTAGACGGGGGCGCCGTCGCGGTCCGTGTCGCGCACCACGCGCAGGTGGTACTCGCCGTCCGCCCCGAAGTGGACGCGCTCCAGCTCCGGCAGCACGCGGGTGCGGAGCGCGTCGAGATCGAACCGCATCAGCAGCCACTCGCGCGGCCCGGTCGTGGCGAAGTGGAAGGCGACGGCACCACCGGCCGCCGTCTCGCGGCCGGCGCTCAGGGGCAGCGCGACCGGCAGCACGGGCACCAGCAGCGCCGCGGCGTCAGGCTGCACGCCGGGCGTGGCCTTGCGCGCGATCCGGTCACGCACGGCGAAGAGGTCGGCGGGCCAGCTTGCCTCGTCGAAGCGGTCGCCCGGCTCGTCGAAGCGGGCGATCCGCGGCGGCGCCTCCGGCTCCCCGGCGCGCACGAGCCACAGGTCCTTCAGCATCGCCGCCCGCGGCGACTCGGCCCGCCACGCGCGCAGCCGCTCGCCGAGCTCGGGCAGGCGCGCTTGCTGCAACGCCGCCGCGTCCACGTGGAGCAGCACCGTCAGCCGGCCCAGCTCGCGGTCGAGGTCGCGGGCGAAGGCGTCGGCGCGCGCCTGCGCGCCCGCGCGGCGGCGCTGCAGCTCGGCCTGCTTGACCTCGTCGAGCCAGCGGTGCTGCATGGCGCCGAGCCCCGCGAGCAGCGCGATCAAGGCGACCGCGGCCGCGGGCAGGACGGCGGCCGAGAGGCGCTCGCGGATGGGGCGGGGACTCAATCGATCGTTCCTCGTCCAGCAGTCTAGGCCGCGCCCCGAGCCCGTGGTAGGCGCGATCCGCAGACTTTTACGAGCCCTTTACAACCTCTTTGCCGGCGCTTGACACACGCCGGAGCGGCGCGGCCCATCTTGGGTCGCATCAGGGGCGCGAGACGCCTCGGGGAGTCGAACGAGATGAAGACGAAGATGCTGTGGGGCCTGGCGCTGGGCGCGGCCCTGTCGACTGCGGGGCAGGAAGCCCCGGACGCGAAGGCGCAGGAGGTGCTCGCGCAGGCGCGGCAGGCGCTGGGCGGGCCGAAGCTGGACGCGGTGCAGGCGCTCTCGCTCGAGGGCTCGATGCGGCGGCTGATGGGCTCGGGGCCCGACGCGCCGGAGCTGTCCGGCGACCTCGAGCTGGCCGCCCGCAGCGACCGCTACCTGCGGCTCGAGACGCTGACGCCGATGCCGGGCATGCCGGGCTTCACGGTCGGCTTCGGCTTCGACGGCGAGGCCGCGTGGTCGGGCCGCGTCGGCAGCGCCCAGGCGGGCGGCGGCCACATGTTCGTCGTGCGCGCCGGCGGCGACCGCCCCGGCGACGCCGAGCGCACGCGGCGCCGCGTCGCGGCGGACCACGCGCGATTCCTGCTCGCGACGCTGGCGACCGCTCCCGCGGGTAGCGAGCTGCGGTTCACCTACGCCGGCCAGGCCGAGGCGCCGGAGGGCAAGGCCCACGTGATCGACGTCGCCGGCGCGGACGGCTTCGCGGCGCGCCTGTTCGTCGACCAGGCGACCTCGCGGCCGCTGATGCTCAGCTACCAGGAGGTGCAGCCGCGGGTGCAGTTCCGCCAGGCCGGCCCGGGCACTCCGCCGCCGAGCCAGGCCGCGGTCGAAGCCGCGACCGCGGCCGCGGCTGCCGAGGCACCGCCGGCGCCCGTGGAGGTGCAGCTCGCCCTCGGCGACTGGAAGGCCGTCGACGGCGTGCAGCTCCCCCATCGCTTCTCCAAGCAGGTTGGCGGCGAGGTCGTCGAGGAGTGGGAGGTCGCGAAGTACAAGCTGAACCCCTCGCTCAAGGCCGACCACTTCAAGAAGCGGAGCTGACGCCATGTCCCGCCTGCTGCGCGCGGCGCTCTTCGCCGCCCTGGGCGCGGCCCTGCCCGGCCACGCCGACCCGGCCCCCGCGGCCCCGCCCGTCGACCTCGCCGTGCGCGTCTTGGACCCGTCGGGCGCCGCGGTGCCGAAGGCCGTCGTGTCGCTGGTTTCGGAGGCCCGCACGCAGCAGGCGAAGGCCGACGGGCGGGGTGTCGCGCGTTTCGCGCGCCTCGCCCCCGGTCTCTACACCGTGATCGCCGAGGCGAAGGGCTTCGCCGCTCGTGCGTTGCCCGACGTGCGGCTCGCGGGACGCAGCCAGGAGCTGGAGCTGGCGCTCGACCTGGCCGCGGTCGAAGAAGCCGTGGTGGTCTCCGGCGACGTCGCGCCGGGCCGCGAGCGCGACTTCACGCGGGTGCTGACGGCGGAAGACCTCGCCGACCTGCCCGACGACCCCGACGAACTGCAGGAGGCGCTCTTGGCGATGGCGGGCCCCGACGCGATGATGCGCGTCAACGGCTTCGCGGGCGGCCGCATGCCGGCCAAGGCCCAGATCCGCCAGGTCCGCTTCCAGACCAACGCGTACGCGGCCGAAAACCACGAGATGGCCCACACGTTCGTGGACGTGATCACGAAGCCCGGCCTCGGGTCGTGGCAGACGTCGGCGTCGCTGGGCCTGCGCGACGGCTCGTGGGCGGCACGTCCGCCGCTCAGCGACGACCGGGCCGACGCCGACTTCTACGGCCGCGGCACGCTGTCCTTCGACGGCCCGCTGGTGAAGGACCGGACGTCGCTGGCGCTGTCGCTGACGGCGCGTGACACCGCCGAGTCGCGCGCCGTGCGCGCGCTGACTCCAGCGGGCGCGACCTCCGCCCCCTTCCGGCCGGAGACGAAGCGCCTCGACGTGCAGGCCCGCGTCGAGCACGCGCTCGGCAAGACCCACACCCTGCGCGCGGAGCTGACCTCCTACGGCCAGCGGCAGGAGGGCCTGGGCGTCGGCGGCCTGGTGCTGCCCGAGCGCAGCTACGCCCAGGACCTCGACGAGACTCGGCTGCGCGTGTCCGACGTCGGTCTCGCGTGGGGCAAGGTGGCAACCGAGACACGGCTCGAGCTGGCACGCACGACCACGCTCTTCGAGCCTGCGACGCTGGCGCCGGCGGTCGACGTGGCCGGCGCGTTCTCGGCCGGCGGCGCGACCGTGGAGGGCCGCGAGCGCGCGCTCGGCCTCGACCTGTTCCAGGCCTTCGACGTCTCCCGCGGCAAACACGCGCTGCGCTTCGGCGGCCAGCTCCAGTCGCGGTGGATCGACTCGACCGTCGTGCGCGACGCGCGCGGCACCTTCGGCTTCGACGACCTCGAGGCCTGGCGGGCGGGCCGGCCTTCGACGTGGAGCCGGCGCACGGCGGGCGAGCCGGTCGCATACGCCCACCACCAGGCGGCGCTGTTCGTGCAGGACGACTGGAAGCTCTCGCGCCAGGTGCTGCTCGGGCTCGGCCTGCGCTACGAGGCGCAGAGCCGCGTGTCCGACGCGCTGTCGCTGGCGCCGCGGGCGTCGCTGACCTGGGCGCCGAACGACCGCACGTCGCTGCGGGCGGGCGCCGGCGTGTTCCACGCGTGGCTGGGCGCGGAGACGTACGAGGAGGCGCTGCGCAGCTCCAGCGCCGGCCGCGAGGAGTTCGTGACCGACCCTGGCTGGCCGGATCCTCTCGCCGGCGGCGCCGCGACCGGCGCGGCGCTTCCCACGCGACGCCAGCTCGGCGCTCTCTCCCTCGCGCGGGTCACCCGGTTCTCGCTCGGCGTCGAGCGCCAGCTCGGCGCCCAGGTGCGTCTCAACGCGTCGTACGTCCACGAGCGCGGCGAAGATCTCTACCGCGGCCGCAACCTCAACCCGGTCGCGGCCTCCGGCGAACGGCCGCTCGCGGAGTTCGGCAACCTGCTCTCGGTCGAGAGCGAGGGGCGCTCGCGCGAGCACACGCTGCGCGCCGACGCCCGCCTCGGCGGTCCGATGGGCCGGCTGTCCGGCATCGTCGGCTACGCGCTGACGTTCTCGCGCGACGACGCCGACGGCCCCTTCGCGCTGCCGGCCGACGAGGCCGATCCCGGCGCCGAGTGGGGCCCGGCCCGCGACGACGTCCGCCACCGCCTGTTCGGCTTCGTGACCTGGCGCCTGCGCCCCGACCTGCGCCTCGCGACCAGCTTCCGCGCGCAGAGCGGCTCGCCCTATCCCGTCACGCTGGGCCGCGACCTCGACGGCGACGGCCTGCGCCTGGAGCGCCCCGACGGCTTCGGCCGCAACGCGGGCCGAGGTACCGCCACGCTCGACGCCAGCGTGCGCCTGTCGTGGAGCTTCGGCCTCGGCACGCGGACGACGCCGGCCGGACCCGGCACGCCGCGCGTCATCACGGTGCGCGCGGGCGACGAAGGCGGCCCGCCGGACATCGGCGGGCCCGGCCGCAGCGACGCCCGCGTGCAGGTCACGCTGCACGCGCAGGCTCTCAACGCCTTCAACCGCACCAACGCGGTCGCGTGGTCCGGGGTGTGGGGCTCGGCGAGCTTCGGCTCGCCGCTGGCGGCGATGCCGGGCCGGCGCCTCGAACTGGGGGCCTCGGTGCGGTTCTGAGCCCGTTTCTGGACTATCTTTGCGGGCCATGGGCCTGCGCACGGTCGTGGTCGGCACCGGCAGTTGCATCCCCCCGCGGCGGGTCGCCAACGAAGAGCTCGCGGGGCGCGAGTTCTTCGGCCCCGACGGGCGGCGCATCGACAAGCCCGGCGACCAGGTGGTCGCCCAGTTCCAGTCGATCACGGGGATCCGCGAGCGGCGCTGGGCCGGCGACGACCAGGTCGCCTCGGACCTCGCCGTGCTGGCCGCCCGCGACGCGCTCGACTCGTCGGGCGTGGACCCCGAGTCGCTCGACGCGCTGATCGTCGCCCACAACTTCGGCGACGTGCGCCACGGCACCCGCAACTCGGACCTGGTGCCGGCGCTGGCCTCGCGGGTCAAGGCGCAACTGAAGATCACCGCGCCGCGCACGGCCGCCTTCGACCTGATCTTCGGCTGCCCCGGCTGGCTGCAGGGAGTGCTGCAGTGCGACGCGATGATCCGCGCGGGGGACGCGAAGCGGGCACTGGTGATCGGCGCCGAGACGCTGTCGCGGGTGTCCGACCCCCACGACCGCGACAGCCTGATCTACGCCGACGGCGCCGGCGCCGTGATCCTGGAGGCCCGCGAGGGCGAGGCCGGCATCCTGGGCCACGCGGTGCGCTCGGACGCGATCGACCACTCGACGATGCTGACGATGGGCCCCTCGTACAAGGACGAGGTCTTCCTCGAGGCCATCTTCCTCAAGATGGAGGGCCGCAAGCTCTACCGCTACGCGCTGCAGACCGTGGCCGGCGCGATCGCCGACGCGCTGGAGCGCTCCGGGGTCGCCCTCGCGGACGTCAAGAAGGTGCTGATCCACCAGGCCAACGGCAAGATGGACGAGGCGATCCTGCAGGCGCTCTACGAGCGCGAGGGCCGCACGCCCCCGGCCGACGTGATGCCGATGACGATCGGCTGGCTGGGCAACAGCAGCGTGGCGACGGTGCCGACCCTGCTCGACCTGCTGCTCAAGGGACGGCTCGAGGGCCACTCCGCGGGCGCCGGCGACGTCCTGGTGCTGGCCTCGGTCGGGGCCGGCATGAACGTCAACGCCGCGGTGTACCGCCTCCCCTGAGAAGGGCCGCGCTCAGCGGCCGAAGCCGAAGAAGCCGCGGTGGGGCGGCGGCTCGGGCCGCGGGCACTGGCAGCGCTTGTCCTGCGGCACGCCGCGCAACGCCTGTTCGATGTGCTGGCCGCAGCCGGCCCACGTCGGGCGGCCGCAGCGGGGACAGGAAACCTGGGAACACATGACGAGGGTCAGGTTACCAGTTCTCGCAGGCGAGCTGGTCGGGGTAGAGCACCACCCGCACCGTCGTGAACTCGGCCTCGATGCGGTTCTTCGAGTAGACGCAGGTGGACACGCGGTTGACCGCGCCGAACTGCTCGGAGCGGAAGCGCACGCGGTCCCCCCGCTCGAGGCACAGCGCGATCCGCCGCGACTGCCCGGGCTGCAGCAGGGTGGCCGCCGAGAACTCCTCCTCGTGGGCCGCGACGTGGGCCTCGAAGCGGTTCTGGCGGTCGACTCTCATCTCGACGGTGACGTGGCCGCAGGTCCGGAACCGGTCCTGCACCCAGTCGCAGCCGGGGGTCGCGACCGCGACGGCCAGGAGACATGCGACGACGGCGAAGCGCGTCTTCACGGCCGGGATGATATCGGAGGTGCGCCAGGAAGGCGCTCCGGGGCCCACGCGTAGAATCGCGCTCGTCGCCCCCGCGCGGGGCGGGGAGGGACCCGTGATCATCCGACTCCGCGACCACGTCCGCTCGCTGGCCGCCGCCACCCTGCTGACGGTTGCCGCCTCGACTGCCGCCGCAGCCGAGCTACGGCCCGGGCGCACGCCCGCGGCGCCGTTCAGCGTCGTCGAGGCCTCGATCCCCGAGCTGCGGGCGGCACTCGAGCAGAAGCGGGTCACCTCGCGCCAGCTCGTCGAGCAGTACCTGTTGCGGATCGCGTTCCACGAGGACCGGGTGAACGCGGCGATCGCGATCAACCCGCGGGCCCTCGAGGAGGCCGACCGCCTCGACCGCGAGCGCGCGCAGGGCAAGGTGCGGGGGCCGCTGCACGGCATCCCGGTCGCGCTCAAGGACAACATCCACACCACCGACATGCCGACGACCGGCGGCGCGCTGGCCTTCGACGGCCTGGTGCCGCCCTACGAGGCGACGCTCGTCCGCCACCTGCGCGAGGCCGGCGCGATCGTCCTCGCGAAGACCGTGATGACCGAGCTCGCCAACTGGGTGGCGAGCGGGATGCCGACCAACTACAGCGGGCTCGCGGGCTACGGCTTCAATCCCTACGACCCGCGCCGCGACCCGCGCGAGGCGACCTTCGACGGCCGTCCGGTGCTGGCGACCGGCGGCTCGAGCTCGGGCGCCGGCACCGCCGCCAGCTTCTGGGCGGCCAGCGTCGGCACCGAGACCTCGGGCTCGATCCTCAGCCCCGCCAACCAGAACATGCTGGTCGGCATCAAGCCGACCGTCGGCCGCATCAGCCGCCACGGGGTGATCCCGATCACCGCCGACCAGGACACGCCCGGGCCGATGGCGCGCACGGTCACGGACGCCGCGATCCTGATGGGCGCGCTCGAGGGCGCGACACCCGACCCCGACGACGCCGCCACCTCGCGCTGCGCGGTTCCGCCCGGCCGCGACTACACGAAGTTCCTGGACGCGGGCGCGCTGAAGGGCGCGCGGATCGGCATCCCGCGCGCGTTCTTCTACGACAAGGTCACGCCGCCCGGCGCGACCCAGCCCCGCGGCGGCCTGGACGAGGCCCGGCTCCAGGTGATGAACGAGGCGATCGCGACCCTCAAGAAGCTGGGCGCCGTGGTCGTCGACCCGGTGGAGATCCCGAGCGTGGTCGCGCCGAAGGCCGAGGACAACTCGCTGCTGTTCGGCGTGTGCTCGGGGCTCGACGACGCGAAGGGCCAGGACGCGGACTGCTCGATCGTCTTCAAGTACGGCATGAAGCGCGACTTCGACGCGTGGCTGCGCTCGCTCGGCGACAAGGCGCCGGTCAGGACGCTGACCGAGCTGCGGCAGTGGAACGTCGCCCACCAGAAGGCGGGCGCCATCAAGTACGGGCAGGCGCTGCTCGACATCTCGGACGAGATGGACGTGCGGCTGGACCGCGCCCGCTACGAGGCCGACCGCGCGAAGGACCTGCGGCTGAGCGCGGCCGAGGGGCTCGACGCGGCCTTCGCGGCCCACCAGCTCGACGCGATGCTGTTCGCCGCCAACTTCGGCGCCGGCATCGCGGCCAAGCCGGGCTACCCGACCGTGATCGTGCCGTTCGGCACGGTGCCCAATGCGCCGCCGCCCGGCGCGCCGGCCTCGGCAGCCTTCCCGGCGGGCTTCGACCCGAAGCCCGCGCCGCTCGGCGTCAGCTTCACCGGCCTCGCCTGCAGCGAGCCGCGGCTGATCGCGCTCGCCTACGCTTTCGAGCAGGCCACGAAGCGCCGGGTGCCGCCGCCGCTCGTGCCCTGAAGCAGCGGCTGGGGCGTCCGCGGCCCCGGACGGCGGCCGCTACAATCGCGACCTCCGGAGGTGAACGTGGACGCTCGCCCGCTCGTCGCCGTGTTCTGCTCGACGCTGCTCGCCGCGCCTGCCGCGGGCCAGGTGCCCGGCTCGCCGGCGCGCGAACGGGACGCGACGCTCTACGCCGTGCCGTTCGCCGAAGCGAAGGCGCCGGCGACGTCCGAGCTGGAGGCACTGGTCGAGCGCTACGCCTCCGACCGCGCGGCCTACCTGCGACTGTGGACGATTCCCGGCTCGGCGGCCCGACGCGAGAAGCTTCGCGGCTTCTACCGCGGCTGGCAGGCGCAGGTCGCGCGGATCGACGCCGCATCGCTGTCGACGGCCGGCCGCGTCGACCACCTGCTGCTCACGGAGCGACTCGGCTACGAGCTCGCGCTGCTCGACCGCGAGGAGTCGCAGCAGGCCGATCTGCAGCCGCTCGTTCCGTTCGCCGGCATCGTCGCGCGACTGCACGAGTCCCGCCGCATGCTGGAACCGGTCGACGGGGCCGCCTCGGCGCGCGCGCTCGAGGACCTCGCGGCCAGTGCCGACGCCGCCGCGCAGCGGCTGAAGGGCGAAGCGAAGCCCAACCGGGCGCTCGCGCGCCGCGCCGCGCTGCGCATCGGCGAACTGGAGAAGGGCCTCGACGACTGGTTCCGCCACTTCGACGGCTACGACCCGCGCTTCTCGTGGTGGACCCGCGAGCCGATGAAGCGGGCGAAGAAGTCGATGGCCGACCTCGCGAAGCGGCTGCGCGAGGACGGCATGGGCTGGAAGGCGGGCGAGGAGGAGCCGATCGTCGGCGACCCGATCGGCCGCGCGGCGCTGCTCGCGGACCTCGCCCACGAGCGCATCCCCTACACGCCGGAGGAGCTGCTCGCGATCGCCGAACGCGAGTTCGCGTGGTGCGCCGAGGAGATGAAGAAGGCCTCGCGCGAGATGGGCTTCGGCGACGACTGGAAGCGCGCGCTCGAGAAGGTGCGCGGGATGTACGTGGAGCCCGGCGGCCAGCCGGAGCGGGTGCGGCGGCTCGCGCTGGAGGCGATCGACTTCGTGCAGCGCAAGGGGCTCGTCACCGTGCCGACGCTGGCGGCGGACGTGTGGCGGATGGAGATGCTGTCGGCGGAGCGGCAGAAGGTGGCGCCGTTCTTCCTCGGCGGCGAGACGATCCTGGTCGCCTACCCGACGGAAGGCATGTCGCAGGAGGACAAGCTCAACTCCCTGCGCGCCAACAACGAGCCGTTCGCGCGCGCCGTGGTCCACCACGAGCTGGTCCCCGGCCACCACCTGCAGCAGTTCATGAACGAGCGCTACGCCTCCCACCGCCGCGCCTTCCGCACCCCGTTCTGGGGCGAAGGCTGGGCGCTGTACTGGGAGTTCGTGCTGTGGGACCAGGGCTTCCCGCGCACCCCCGAGGACCGGGTCGGCATGCTGTTCTGGCGCATGCACCGCTGCGCGCGGATCCTGTTCTCGCTCAACTTCCACCTCGGCCACTGGACGCCGCAGCAGAGCATCGACTTCCTGGTCGACCGCGTGGGCCACGAGCGCTGGACGGCCACCGGCGAGGTGCGGCGCTCGTTCGCCGGCGACTACGGCCCGCTGTACCAGGCCGCGTACATGCTGGGCGGCCTGCAGTTCCGGGCGCTGCGCGAAGAGGTCGTCGGCGCGGGGCGCATGACGGACTGCGAGTTCCACGACCGCATCCTGAAGGAGGGCCCGATCCCGGTGGAGCTCGTGCGGGCGCTGGTCACCGACGCGCCGCCGGCGCCCGGCGCGAAGCCGGCCTGGCGTTTCGCCGATCGCTGAGCGGGCTCCAGGCGCCCTGGCGGGCCCGCGGCCCCGCCAGGGTCACGGGCGGCGCGCGATCCGCTCGAACAGCCGGGTCTCGGCCGCCTCGGCCACCATCGCCCGGGTTTCCTCGGAGACGTCGCCCGCAGCGACGTGGGCCTCGAAGCCCAAGCTGGAGCTGGCGTTGCGCGGCGTCTCCACCTTCTCCCGCGCGTGGCCGAAGGTCTCGGCCAGCAGCCGGTCGAAGGCCGCCTCGTCGAAGACCTCGACCCGCGAGAGCTCCTCGTGGTGATCGGGCAGCCGCAACTGCTCGCGCACGTGCGCGAGGCGGCGCCCCGCCAGCAACTCGCGCAGGAACCCGTCGAGCGTCGTGGTGCGGAGCCAGTCACCGATCTCGGGCCACGCGCCCGGCTGCGCCCGGCCGCGCACCCAGTGGAAGAACGAGCACCACTGGTCGGCCGGCCGGCGCACGAAGGCGAACAGCCACCAGCCCTCCCGACACAGGCGGCGCACGACGCGCGGCGGCCAGGCGTGGGCGTGGTTGTGGACGTAGGCGCGCGTGGCGTCGCGGGTCAGCGCGAGCAGCTCGTCCGGCAGCCAGTCGCGCCCGAGGCCGAAGCCCCACGAGTTGTACACCGCGTAGCCTCGCGGCCACAGCACGCGGTCGGCGAGATAGGCGTCGACGAACGTGCCCCCGCAGCGCGGCACGTGGACGAAGCCGATGCGCTGCGGCTCGGCGGCGACCGGACGCACGGGCCTCGCCGGAGGCAGGCCGGAGACCGCCGGTTCGCGGGCCGGCAGGCTCGGCCCCGTCGGCGCGGACGGGACGACCTCGTCGAGCACCTCCCGGAAGCGCCTGGCGTACTCGCCCAGGTCGTGGTCGCGGGCGGCGTCGCGGGCGGCCGTCTCGCCGATGCTCCGCCGCTCCGCCGGAGACATCGAGAGCAGCCGCTCCAGCGCCGCCACCAGCGCGCCGAGATCGCCGGCCTCGAACAGCAGGCCGTTCTCGCCGTCGCGCACCCGCTCGCGCACGCCGAAGACCGCCGTGGCCGCGACGCAGCGCGCGGCGGCCATCGCCTCCAGCACCACGAACGGCAGCGACTCGATGTCCGAGGCCAGCACGACGCCGTCGGCCGCCGCGAACCACGGCGCGACCTCGGAGGCCAGCGGCACGCACCGCACGCGGCTCTCCAGGCCCGCCGCCCGCAGGTAGCGGTGGAGCCCTTCCGAGTACCAGTTCGACTGGTCGCCGAGCACCACCAGCAGGGCTTCGGGGTGGCGCGCGGCGAGCTGGCCGAAGGCCTGGACGACGAGGGTCTGGCACTTGCGCGGCTCCACGGTGCCCGGGCAGAGCAGCACCGTGGCGTCCGCGGGCAGGCCGAGCGCGGTCCGCGCGGCGTCGCGCGACGCGGTGCCGAGGGCGGCGAGATCGAGGCCGTAGGGGAGCACGCGATGGCGCTCGACCGGGATCAGGTCCCGGAACAGGTCGGCCGTGGCCTGGGCGGCGAACACCGCCCGCTCGGCTTCCCGTACCGCGCGGGTGCCGCGGGCACGGACCGCCGCGTCCATCTGGAACGGATAGGCCACGGCCCAGAAGACCTCGATCGGGAAGCTCTCGTGGATCGCCCACACGACGGGCAGGCCCAGACGGCCCGCCGCCTCCGCCCCGGCGAAGGCGCCCAGCGAGTTCACGACGACGACGTCGGGCTGGCACCCGGCCGTCCAGGCGGCCAGTTGCGCGACCCGCGCCTCGTGCGCCTCGAGGTCGTGGACCGGGACGCCGTCGACCACTTCGACCGCGATCTCCGGGCGCAGCCGCGACCGCACCGGCCCGTCACCCGGCGACAGCAGCGAGACCTCCGCACCGTCGCTCACGAGCCGGTCGAGCAGCGCCGCAAGGTAGAGCTGCCCGCCGCCGAGGCCGAGGCCGTGGGTGAACGCCGCGATCCGCAGCGGCCGATCCGCGGACCGCGGGCTCCGCGGCCGGCGCGCCGCGGCCAGCGTCTGGCTGGCCAGCGGGTCCGCCGCCGCCGCAGGCAGGCCAACGCGACAGCCGTCGAGGTCGAGCGTCGTGCCGCCGAGCGTCGTGACCCGCGCCGTGACCTCGACCGCCTGCCCCCCATGTCCGGCGAGGTCGAGTTCCGCCTGGAACCCGCAGACGTGGGCCGCCGGCAGGCCGAACGCGAGGGCGATGTCGGGGCGCGGCTGGCCGAGGCGGGCGCGGCCGGCCGGCGTCCCGTCGACGAACAGCTCGACCCGCGCCACCGGGGCGTCCCGGTGCAGCGCCCAGCCGGTGACCCGCGCGACCGACGGCGTGAGGACCTGAGGCGGGTCGAAGGACGCACGCCACGTCCAGTCGATCGCGCCGGCGGCACGCAGGCGGTCGAGCGGCAGCGGCAGGCCGCGCCCCCCGCTGCGCGCGACCTGGCGCAGCGCGACGCGCGTCGACTCGGGAAGCACGCGCTTGAGCGGCGCCTTGGCGGCTCGCGCTGCGGCCTCGAGCCAGCTCCGCCCACGCGCTGCGGCGTCGACCCGTGTCGTGGCCTCGGCCCATCCGCTGCGCAGGCGCACGATCTCCGCGTCGGCGCTCGCGAGTTCGCGGGTGGCCTGCTCCGACCACCGCTCCCACTGCTGCCGCGTCTCGTGCTCGCGCTCGAGTGCCAGATCCCTCTCGCGAGCCGCCTGCTCCAGCGCGGCCGAGAGCCGTTCCTCCTGGCCTTCGCTCGCCCGCAGGCCCCGCTGCAATGCGGCGCACTCGGCCACGCGGGCGGCACAACGCAGGGCCAGCGTGAACACCTGCGCTCCTTCGACTCCGCGGGGCCCGGTCCGCGGCCCGCCGCCCAGCGGAGCGTAGAGCCGCGGCAGCAACCAGGCCAGCAGCGGCTCGAGGCCGGCCGGCGGCAGGGCGCGGAGCAGGGCGCGCACCTCGGGCACGACGCGCTGCCAGGCCGCCTGGATCCCCGGCGCAGGCAGCGCAGCTCGTGCCTCGAGACGCTCGTAGAGCTCCAGCGGCTCGGGCAGCCAGGGCCGGAGCGCCTCGCGGACACGGCACAGGACCGGGCTCGCGAGCAGCGGCGGCAGCGGCGCATGCCGCGTCGGGACGCCGTCCAGCCCGAAGGCGGCACGGGCATCCGAGGGCCACGCGAGCGCGGCGTCGGACTGGAGCAGGACGCAGCGTCCCGGCCAGCGCTCGGCCAGGGCGAGGGCGCCACGAGCCGCCTCCACCCACGCGCCGAGCAGTTCGCCCGGCGCCGGGCCGCGCCGGCGCGACAGGCCGACGACGGTGTCGAGCGGGTGGCGGTAGGCGATTCCCAGCACCGGGCCCGGCTCGGATTCGGCCGGAACCGAGAGGCGCTCCCACTCGCCCGGCGGCACGGCTCGCGCGTCCAGCCAGCGTGCGAGGCGCGCCCAGCCCGAACCGGGCAGGCCGGTCACGAGCCTCGCGCAGGGCTCCGGCTCGCCAGTCCTCACGCGTCCGCTACCAGCGCGGGGCCAGCGCCTGGGTCCAGGTGCCGGCGCGCCCGAGCAGCCGCGCCGCCACCAGCCCGGGATCGAGGGCCAGGCAGCGCAACAGTTCGCGGGCGGCGCTCGCCAGGTCGCCGCGCCGGCGCGCCAGCTTGGCCCGCAGCCAGACGCCGCGGCTGGCCACGGCTCGCCTCTCGCCGGCCCGCGCCGAAACCGCGGCGTACAGCGCTTCGGCTGCTGCCGTCGTCTCGGGCGACAGGGCCAGGGTCTCCGCCCACAGCAGGTGCTGCTCGACGAGCGCCGCCTCGATCCGCTGCGGGGCCAGGCCGAGCTCCGTCAACTCGGCCGCGGAGAAGCGGCCCGGGAGCGCGGCGGCGGCGGGTTCGGCGCGGCCGTCCCGGCGATGCGCCGCGGAGAGACGGGCGGCCAGCGCGCCCAGCGCCTGCTGCTCGAGCAGCGCGAGGCTCGTCTGGCCCGGGTGCAGGCGATAGCGCAGGACGACGGCGCGCAGGTTCGCGAGCGCTCCCAGTTCGGCCATCCGCAGCCACAGGTCGTAGTCGTCCGCCGGATAGAACCGCTCGCGATAGCCGCCGGTCCGACGCCAGGCTGCGGTCCGCATCGTCACGGCGGGATGGGCCAGGGCGTTGCGCGAGAGCAGCCGGCGCCGGATCGCGGCGTCGCGGGCGGGCAAGGCGAAGACCTGCAGCGGGCGCCCCGCCGAGTCGACCAGTTCGATCGCGCCCCCGGCCGCCACGACCTCCGGATGCGCCTCGAGGAAGCGGACCTGGCGCGCCAGCCGCTGCGGGTGGCACACGTCGTCCGCATCCATCCGCGCGAGGTAGTGGCCGCGGGCGAGCCAGCAACCCGCGTTCAGGGCGGCGACGGGCCCGCCGCCGCCGTCGACGACCCGCACCCGCGGGTCCTCGCGCGCGGCCCGTTCGAGGATCTCCCGGGTGCCGTCGCGAGACCCGTCGTCGACCGCGATCAACTCGAAGTCGCCGAGGGTCTGGTCGCGGACGCTGGCGAGGGCCTCGGGCAGGAAGCGCTCCGCGTCACGAGCCGGCATCACGACCGAGACGAGGGGAGTGGAGGCCATGCTCGCGGGCTCGGTGCGGCGGGAGCGTAGCAGGGACTTGCGAGCGGGTCTAACATCCGGCCGTGAGCCGGCCCCCGCGTCGGATTCCCCAGCCCGCCCCGATGCCGCGCGACGTCGACGGCGTCGTCGACCAGATCGCGCGACGGCTGATGTACTCGGTCGGCAAGGACCACTACACGGCCAGCGACTTCGACCTCCACCAGGCCGTCGCCTTCGCCGTCCGCGACCGGCTGATGGAGCGCTGGTTCCGCACCCAGGACGCGTACTACCGCGCCGACACCAGGCGCGTGTACTACCTCTCGCTCGAGTACCTGATGGGCCGCGCGCTGGTCCACAACGTGCTGAACCTCGGGCTCGCCGCGGAGCACGCCGACGCGCTGCACCGGCTCGGCTGCGACCTCGAGGAACTGCAGCAGCAGGAGTGGGACGCGGGCCTCGGCAACGGCGGCCTCGGCCGCCTGGCCGCCTGCATCCTCGACTCGGCCGCGACGCTGGGCCTGCCGTTCTACGGCTACGGCATCCGCTACGAGTTCGGCATCTTCCGCCAGCGCATCCACGACGGCTGGCAGCTCGAGGCCCCGGACAACTGGCTGCGCTACGGCAACCCGTGGGAGATCCCGCGCCGCGACGCGATCTTCCCGGTCCGCTTCTACGGCCGCGCCGAGCACTACCGCGACGAGGCGGGCGGCTTCCGCGTGCGCTGGGCCGACGCCGAAGAGGTGTGGGCGATGGCGTACGACACGCCGGTCGCCGGCTACGGCACCGAGCACGTCAACACGCTGCGGCTGTGGTCGGCCAAGTCGAGCCGCGACTTCGACCTGCAGAGCTTCAACGCAGGAGACTACGTGCGGGCGGTCGAGGACAAGAACCGCTCCGAGAACATCTCGAAGGTGCTCTACCCGCCGGACGACCAGTACGCGGGCAAGGAACTGCGGCTCAAGCAACAGTACTTCTTCGTGTCGGCCACGCTGCAGGACGTGCTGCGGCGCTTCCGCAAGCACCGGCCGCACGACCTCGACGCGCTGCCCGACAAGGTCCAGGTCCAGCTCAACGACACCCACCCGGTGCTGGCGATCCCGGAGCTGATGCGGGTGCTGGTCGACGAGCACCAGGTCGAGTGGGACCGCGCCTGGGACCTGACCTGGCGGACCTTCGGCTACACCAACCACACGGTGCTGCCCGAGGCGCTCGAGTGCTGGCCGGCCGACCTGATGCGGCGGCTGCTGCCGCGCCACTTCGAGATCGTCGAGGAGCTGGACCGGCGGCTGGGCCAGTCGGTGCGCGAGGCGACGGGCGACGAAGGCGTCGTGCGCCGCACCGCGATCGTCGACCCGCAGCGCGGCGTGCGCATGGCCCACCTCGCCTTCGTCGGCAGCCACTCCGTGAACGGCGTCGCGGCGCTGCACACCCGCATCCTGCGCGAGTCCACGTTCGCCGAGCTGGACCGCGCGCGGCCGGGCCGGATCAACAACAAGACCAACGGCATCACGCCGCGCCGCTGGCTGCTCCAGTGCAACCCCGCGCTGGCGGAGCTCGTGACCGAGGCGATCGGCGACGGCTGGGCGACCGACCTCGGGCGGCTGCGCGAGCTCGCGCCGTTCGCGGACGACGCGGCGTTCCGCGAGCGCTGGGCGGCGATCAAGCGCGCGAACAAGGCGCGCCTCGCCACGCACGCGCAGCGGCACTGCGGCTTCGTCCTCGACCCCGACTCGCTGTTCGACTGCCAGGTCAAGCGCATCCACGAGTACAAGCGCCAGCTCCTCAACGCGCTGCACGCGCTGGCGCTGCTGCGCCGCCTGCGCGCGGGCCAGGGCGACGGCCTGCCGCGCACGGTGATGTTCGCGGGCAAGGCCGCGCCGGGCTACGCGACGGCCAAGCGCATCATCCGGCTGATCCACGCGATCGCCGCCACCGTCGACGCCGAGCCGGCGGCTCGCGGCAGGCTGAAGGTGGTGTTCCTGCCCAACTACTCGGTGTCGCTCGCCGAGCTGCTGTTCCCCGCCTGCGAGCTCTCGGAGCAGATCTCGACCGCGGGCATGGAGGCGTCGGGCACCGGCAACATGAAGGCGGCCCTCAACGGTGCGTTGACGATCGGCACCCTCGACGGCGCCAACGTCGAGATCCGCGACGAGGTCGGCGCCGACAACTTCTTCCTGTTCGGCCGAACCGCGGAGGAGATCGCCGCGCTGCGCGCGGGCGGCTACTTCCCGCGGCCCTTCATCGAGCAGGCCCCGGAACTGCGCGAGGCCCTCGCGGCGCTGGCGTCGGGCGAACTGGCCGGCGGCGACCGCGAGCTGTTCCGCCCGCTGCTCGACGCGATCTGGGGCGACGACCGCTACTTCCTCGCCGCCGACTTCCCTGCCTACGCCGAGTGCCAGCGCGCCGTCGAGGCGGCCTACCGCCGGCCCGGGGAGTGGTGGAAGAAGTCGATCCTCAACGTCGCCGGCATGGGCCACTTCTCCTCGGACCGCACGGTCCGCCAGTACGCGGAGGAGATCTGGCAGGTGGCCCCGGTCCCCGTCCCCGGCGCCTGATCGGCGCGCGTTGACCGCCTCGCCGGCGGCGGCTAACGTCCAACGGCTTGGGCGACCAGGGATTGATCGGGATCCGCGCGGCACTGCTGGCCGCCTGCCTCGCCATCGGGGCCTGTGGGGGGAGCACGCCGTCGAGCGACCTGCCTCCGGCGGCGGGCGACGAAGAGGAGGCGCTCGAGCCGATCCCGCCCGACGCCGCCGGAGAGCGCAGTCACGCGACGGTGCGCGCCGTGTTCGGCCCGTGGTACGGCAGCGGCTGCCCCGACAACGGGGCCTGCGGCTGCGGCACGGCGCGGGACCTCGGCGCGGAGGCGAGCTGCCAGCTCGAGCGCCTGCAGGCGCTCGACATCCCCGTCACGGTGTACCTGTTCGACGGCAACGCCTGGTCGCCGCGCAACTCGTCGGTGGACAACCGCTGCAGCGGGCCCGACTGCTGCACGTGGAAGCTCGGCGACCCGGTGCTGCAGCAGTTGTCGCGGGGCCGGGTGCGCGCGCTGCTCCATTTCTGGGGCGGCTGCCACGACGAAGAACAGTACCGTCGCGCCTCGACGCGGCTGGGGCGCACGCTGTTCGGCTTCTACCTCGACGACGGGTCGTCGGACGAAGAGCTGCAGCGCGCCGCCGAGTTCATGCGCTCGGTGCAGCCCGGCGACTGGGAGGTGATCGCCAAGGCGTTCCAGAACCGGGAGCCCGCGACGACCAACCCCGGGCTCAGCGAGTGGGCCAACGCCGCCTACGTGGGCGACCTCTCGTACGACTTCGCCGGCCTGCGCACGGGGCTCGACCGGGTGATCGCCAAGTCGCGCTACCTGCCGGCCCCGTTCAACGAGTTCACGGGCTATGCCTACCTGGATCCCGGCCGCCCGGACGAGGAGGTCTACTACCGGCGCCTGCACTTCGGCGCGCTGCAGCCGGTGATGGCCCACACGCCTTACGGGAACGCCGACCCGTGGCGCCCCGAGTACTCGCCCGACCTGGTCGCCACCTACCGGTACTGGGCGTGGTTGCACCGCGAGCTGGTGCCGTACTTCTACAGCTACGCGATCCGCATGCACGAGCAGCCGGCGCTGCCCGTTCTCCGGCGCGGGCCGATGCGCTACTCGCTGCGGGTGGGCAACGAGCTCTACGCCCCGCTGGTCACCGAGCCGACCCGCGCGATGGACGTGGTGCTGCCCCCTGGGTCGTGGATCGACTATTGGGACGAGTCGCGCGTCTTCAGCGGCACGGTGGCCGCGCACCCGGTCCCGCTCGGCCGCGAGCCCGTGTTCCTGCGCCAGGGATCGATCCTCCCGCTCGACGTGCAGAACGGGCAGGCCGGTCACGGCACGCGCGAGTCGGCCGGAGCGCTGACCGTGCTCGTCTACCCGAGCGGCACCTCGACCTTCCGCTACCGGGAGGCCGCCACCGGCACCTGGATCACCTTCACCTCGCGGCTCTCGTCGGGCACGCTCACGCTGACGGCGGAACCGGCGCCCGCCACCCCGGTCCTCTACCGGGTGGGCCGCTGGGCGAACGCGCCGGGCTCCGTCGCAGTCGATGCGTCGGGCCGCGTGCTGATCAACCAGGGCGGGACCACCCCGCGCGTCGACGCGGAGAGCGCCGTGAACGGCGCCGCGGGCGCCGCCTGGTTCCACGACGGCGGGGCGCGGCGCCTGATCGTCAAGGTCCCGCGAGCCTCGTGAGCTCGCAGCCCCTGCCCTGGAGGCGGCTGGCGCTGGCGGCGCTCCTGGTGCTGGCGAGCCGCGCTCCTTTCGTGCCGCCAGCGCTCGAGGACTACGACTCCGTCAACTTCGCGCTCGCGCTGCACCAGTACGACCCGGTCGCCCACCAGCCGCATCCGCCCGGCTACCCGGTCTTCGTGGCGCTCGGCCGCCTGGTCCACGCCGTCGTGCCCGAACCCGCAGCAGCCCTCGGCCTGCTCGGGGCCCTGGCCCAGGCCCTGGCGGTGCTCCCCGCCTTTGCGCTGTTCCGGCGACTCGATCCGGCGCGGGCCTGGGCGGCGACGCTGCTGCTGTTCACCTGCCCGGTCGTCTGGTTCAACGGGGCGCGGCCGCTCAGCGACAGCGTCGGCCTCCTGTTCATCCTCGCGAGCCAGGCCCTGCTGCTCCGCGCCGTCGACGGGCACGGCAGCCCGGCTGCGGGTTCGCTGGCGGCCGGGCTGGCCGTCGGCACGCGGCTGCAGAGCCTGGCCCTGACCCTGCCCCTGTGGCTGCTCGCGACGGCGCGATCGCGATCGCTCCGGGCGCCCGCGGCGCTGGCGGCTGGCGTGCTCGCGTGGCTCTGCCCGATGCTGGTCCTCGCCGGCGGCTTCGACGCGTTCGTGGCCGCCTTCCGCGAGACGATGGGCATGGCGGTCGGCATCGAGCCGCTGCACACCCGCTTCAGCCTCAACATGGCGGTGCGGGCGGCGCGGCACGTGCTGCTCGGCCCCTGGGTGTCGATCCCGCTCGGGGTCGCGGCGCTGGCTCTGGCCGCCGTCGGTGCCGTCTGGCTCGCCCGCCATCAGCGGCGCGGCCTGGCGCTCGCGGTGCTGGCCTTCGGTCCCTACTTCGCGGCCCACGCCGCGTTCCAGCAGGTCGAGGCGATCCGCTACACGCTGCCCTACGTGCCGCTGCTCTGCCTGCTGGCGGCCGCGGGCCTCGCTCCGCTCGCCGCCGCGGTCCGCGTGCGCGGGCGCAGGGTGGCCGAACTGGCCCTGGCCGCGCCGCTGGCCGCGGGCGCGGCCGTCGTGACGTTGCCGGGGCTGGCCGTTCTGGCCACGGTGCCCAGTCCGCCGGAAGCGGCGGTGGACGCCGCGATCGCCATCGCGCGCGAACGCGCCGCAGACCGCGGCCGGCCCGGGGTCGTGCTGGCGGCGCACTACACGCTGGAGCGCTACCTCGACCGCGTCGCGGCCGACTTCGAGCGGCTGCCGGCGGGCACCCAGGACACGACGCCGCGCCTGCTCGAGTACTGGCGCGGCGGCGGGGAGCGCGAGCTCCTGTTCCTGGCCGACACCCAGCGAACGGACCTCGAGTCGATGGACCCGCGGTCGCGGCGGCTGCTGGGCCGCTGGCGCTGGCCGCTCGATGCCGACCGGTTCATGCCGGGGGCCCGTCCGCTGGGCAGCGAACTGCTGCGCCTCGTGCGCCCGGCCTGGGTCGCCGGCCCCGGCTGGCTCATCTCGCTCGAGGCCGGCACGCCGGAGCGGGCGGCGCTGGCCGACGAACGCGTGGCCTGGCTGCGCGGCTTCGACGAGCCCACGTTCCTGCTCGTCGCCGGCCAGCCGGCCGGCCCCGGGACCGCCTGCTCGCTGGCACTCGAGTTCGCGGGCTCGGACCTCGAGCCCGTGCCGTGCGACGTCCCGTTCTTCGCCGGCCACACGCTGGCACCTGCCGGCGCAACGGGCTTCGCCGAGTTGCACGCCCGCCCGCCGGCCCGCGACGGCGGCCGTGTGCCCGGGGTGCTCCTGCGTGGCCTGGACTACTCGCCGCGCAGCCGGACGGGGTTCGTACACGGCACCGGCTGGCACGCTCCGGAACGCGACGAGCGCGGGCGCCCGTTCCGCTGGACGGCGAGCGCCGCCCGTTCGCTGCTCCACGTCCCGGCCACCGGCGCTCGCCTGCGGATCGACGGCACGGTGCCCGTCGCCTACGTCGGCACCGGCGGCCACGTGCGGCTGCGGGTCGACGGCGCGGAGGTCGCGTCCGCGCCCGTGGACGGCCCATGGTTCGAGCTCGTGGCCCAACTGCCCGCGCGGGTCGAGCCGTTCCGCGAGATCTCCCTCGAGACCGACCGCAGCTTCCGCCCCGACGACCGCCAGAAGAACGGCGACCGCCGCGAGCTCGGCCTGCGCGTGTATCACTTCGACCTGCGGACCACGGGCTATCCCGCCCCGAACCGGGCGGGCTGAGCGCGCCTCCGCAGGCGTGTGGCGCTAGGATCGGCGGGCGCCGGCCGGGTCGGGTGACCGCCGGCCGAGGAGAGACCATGCGCCTGCTGCTCGCGACGATCGTGGGATCGATGGCCGGCCTGCCCGCCGGTGCCGGCACGCTGGTCGTGCTCAACAAGGGCGAGGCCACGGCCTCGGTGATCGAAGCCGCGAGCGGCCGCGTCGCGCTGACGCTGCCGACCGGCGAAGGCCCGCACGAGGCGGCGACGTCGCCCGACGGCCGCCGCGTGCTGGTGACCAACTACGGAAAGCGCGGCGCGCCCGGCGGCAGCCTGACCGTGCTCGACCTGGCCGCGGGCAAGGTCGCCGCGACGATCGAGCTGGGCGCGAACACGCGGCCGCACGGCGTGCAGTGGCTCGCCGACGGGCGCCGCGCGGTGGTGACCGCCGAAGGCGAGAAGGCGCTGCTCGTCGTCGACGTGGACGCCGGGCAGGTGCTGTCGCGGATCGCCACCGGCCAGGAGATCGCCCACATGGTCGCGGTGACGTCCGACGGCAGCCGCGCCTTCGTCGCCAACATCGGGTCCGGCAACGTGACGGCGATCGACCTCGCCGCGCAGCGCGTGCTCGGCCACGTGGCGACCGGCAAGGGCGCCGAAGGCGTCGACGTCACGCCGGACGGGCGCGAGGTGTGGGTCACCAACCGCGAGGCGGAGACGGTGTCGGTGGTGGACGCCGCGAGCCTCGAGGTGAAGGCCACGCTGTCCGCGCCGTCGTTCCCGATCCGGGTGCGGATCACGCCGGACGGCACGCGGGCGCTCGTCTCCTGCGCGCGCTCCAACGACCTCGCCGTGTTCGACGTGGCGGCCCGGCGCGAGGTGCAGCGGATCTCCATGAAGCTGTCGGCGAAGGACACGGAGGGCCGCCTGTTCGGCGACCAGTTCGGCCAGTCGTCGGTGCCGATCGGCGTGGTCGTGCAGCCCGACGGCAAGCAGGCGTACGTCGCCCACAGCGGCGCCGACGTCGTCTCCGTGCTGGATCTCGAGACGGGCTCGATCGTGAGCGCGCTGACGCCCGGACGCGAGCCCGACGGCATGAGCTGGAGCCCGCTGGCCCCGCCCGCGACTCCGGAGCGATGAGCCGGAACGTGGCACCCGCATGACGACGGAGCCGGACGCCGGACTGCAGACCGAAGCCGAGGTGGAGCCGGGCTACGGAGCGCGGCAACGCATCGGTTGGGTGCTGGGCCCGCTGGCGCTGGCGTTCACGTTGCTGAGCCCACCTCCAGCGGGGCTCGGGCCCGAGGGCTGGCACACGGCGGGCGTGGCCGCGCTGATGGCCACGCTCTGGATCTGCGAGTCGATCCCGATCCCGGCCACGGCCCTGCTGCCGCTCGTGCTGTTCCCCGCGTTGGGGCTGGGCGACATCGGGCAGGCCGCCGCGCCCTACGCCAACCCGATCATCTACCTGTTCCTCGGCGGCTTCCTGATCGCGCTGGCGATGCAGCGCTGGGGCCTGCACCGCCGCATCGCGATCTCGCTGATCGGGGCGCTCGGCACCCGGCCGCGGCGGCTGGTCGGCGGCTTCCTGCTGGCCTCCGCGCTGGTCAGCATGTGGGTCAGCAACACCGCGACGGCGCTGATGATGCTGCCGATCGCGCTGTCGGTCGCCCAGCTCCTGCCCGGCGGCGCAGCGGCGGCGCGGGAGCGCGGCTCGCTGGCCAGCGCGCTGTTGCTGGCGGTGGCCTACGGGGCCACCACCGGCGGCATGGGCACGCTGATCGGCACCCCGCCCAACGCGCTGCTCGCCGCCTACGCCGCGAGCAACCTCGGCATCGAGCTCGGCTTCGGCCGCTTCATGCTGCTCGGGGTCCCGGTGGTGGCGGTCGCGCTGCCGATCGTGTACCTGGTGCTGACCCGCGTCAGCTTCCGCCTCGAGGAGCGCGAGGTGCCCGGCGTGCGCGAGCTGATCGGCGACGAGCGCGCGAAGCTGGGCCCGCTCTCCCGCGCCGAACGCGCCGTCCTGGTCGTGTTCGCGCTGACCGCCGCGGGCTGGGTCGCCCAGCCGCTGCTGGCGCGTGCGCTGCCCCAGATCTCGGACACCTCGATCGCGATCGCGGGTGGCCTGGCGCTGTTCCTGATCCCGGTCGACCTGCGCCGTGGCGAGTTCGTGATGTCGTGGGAGGCGACCCGGAGCCTGCCGTGGGAGGTGCTGCTGCTGTTCGGCGGCGGCCTCAGCCTGGCCGGCGCGATCGAGCGCCACGGCCTCTCGCGCTACCTCGGCGGCCTGGCGGGCGGGCTCGAGGGGCTGCCCACCGTGCTGATCCTCGCGGCCGTGTGCTTCGGCATCCTGATGCTCACGGAGCTGACCAGCAACACGGCGACCGCCGCCACCTTCCTGCCGATCGTGGCGGCGCTCGCGGCCGGCCTCGGCCAGCCCGCGCTGCTGTTCCTGATTCCCGCCGCGCTCGCCGCCAACTGCTCCTACATGCTGCCGGTCGGCACCCCGCCCAACGCCATCGTGTTCGCCAGCGGCCTCGTCACCCTGCCGCAGATGGCGCGCGCGGGGATGCTGCTCAACCTGCTGATGGTGCCGGTCCTGGTCGGCCTGGTGCTGCTGCTCGGCCCGCTGGTGTTCGGCTTCTGAACGGCCCGCTCGGACGACTCTGCTAGGATGCCGTGCACTTCATCCGGGGGCCGATGATCGACAGCACCGTCTCGCACTACCGGATCACCTCGAAGCTGGGCAGCGGCGGCATGGGCGTCGTGTACCAGGCCGAGGACCAGAAGCTGGGTCGCCAGGTGGCGCTCAAGTTCCTGCCCGCCGAGATGGCGCAGGACAAGTCCTCGCTGGAGCGCTTCCAGCGCGAGGCGCGCGCCGCCTCCTCGCTCAACCACCCCGGCATCTGCACCGTCTACGAGATCGACGAACACGGGGGCCAGCACTTCATCGCCATGGAGCTGCTGGAAGGCGAGACGCTCGGCGAACAGATCCGGCGCGGCCCGTTCGAGCTGGCGCGCCTGCTCGAGCTCGGCACCCAGATCGCGGACGCGCTGGAGTCGGCGCACGCCAAGGGAATCGTCCACCGCGACCTGAAGCCGGCCAACCTGTTCGTCACCCCGCGCGGCCAGGTCAAGGTGCTCGACTTCGGCCTGGCCAAGATCGAGCGTGCCCAACCCGCAGGCGGGATGCAGTCCGAGGCGCCGACCGCGATCCCTCACGACCTGACCCACGTCGGCACGACGATGGGCACGGTCAACTACATGTCGCCCGAGCAGGCCCGCGGCCAGCTCACCGACTCGCGCACCGACCTGTTCTCGCTCGGTACCGTGCTGTACCAGATGGCGACCGGCGTGCTGCCGTTCCCGGGCGAGACCTCGGCCGTCGTGTTCGACGCCATCCTCAACCGCGAGCCCGCCCCGGTCGTGCAGGCCAACCCGGCGCTTCCCGCCGAGCTCGACCGCATCCTCGGCAAGGCGCTGGAGAAGGACCGCAACCTCCGCTACCAGAGCGCGACCGAGCTGAAGACCGACCTGCTGCGCCTCAAGCGCGACACAGACTCCGGCGGCCGCCGCCCGGCGGAGCCCGGCGACTCGCGCAGCGGCGCGGTCAAGGCCGCTCCCCGCTCGGTCGCCGTCCTCTACTTCGAGAACCTCTCGGGGGTGAAGGAGGACGAGTACCTGCGCGACGGGGTGACCGAGGAGATCATCACCGAGCTGTCCAAGATCAAGGGGCTGCGCATCTTCTCGCGGCCGACGGTGCTCGCGTATCGCGACAAGCCGGTGACGCCGGTCCAGATCGGCCAGCAGTTGAAGGCGTCCTGCGTGCTGACCGGGACGCTGCGCCGCGCGGGGCAGCGGCTGCGCATCACGGCCCAGCTCGTCGACACCCAGACCGATTTCCCGTTGTGGTCCGAGCGCTACGACCGCGAGATGGCCGACGTCTTCGAGGTCCAGGACGAGATCTCCCGCAAGATCGCCGAGGCGCTGCGCGTGCAGCTCTCGCCGCAGGAGCAGGAGGCGCTCGGCTCCAAGGCGACCGAGAGCCTGCAGGCCTACGACCTGTACCTGCGCGGCAAGAGCTTCGCCCGCCGGCTGACCCGCCAGGACCTCGAGTTCGCGCTGCGGATGTTCGAGAACGCGGTCTCGCTGGACCCCGCCTTCGCCCTGGCCCACGCCGCGATCGCCAACGCCTGTGCCCAGTTCCACTACCACTACGAGCGCGACGAGAAGTGGATCACCCGCGCGGTCGAGGCGACCAGGAAGGCCAGCTCGATCCGCCGCGACCTGCCCGAGGTGCTGGTGGCGGAGGGCTGGATCCTGTACGCCGGCGGCGAGTACGAGCAGGCCGTTTCCCTCGTCCGCCAGGTGATCGAGCGCAAGGCCGACACCGAGGGTGCCTACTACCTGCTGCTGCGCGGCCTGTTCGCCTCGGGCCAGTACCACGAGGTGGGCCGGCTGGCCGACGCCGCGCTGGACGCCAGCGGCGGCGACTACAACGTCTACATCCCGGTCACCAACGCGCTCGGCGCGCTGGGCAAGAAGGACGCCCTCGACCGCCTGCGCCAGCGCGAGATCCAGGCCCTCGAGGCGCACCTCAAGCTGGTGCCCGAGGACGCCCGCGCCCGCACCCTGCTGGCCGGCGACTACGCGAGCCTGGGGCTGGTCGACGCCGCGATGCGCGAGGCCAGCCTCGCCATCTCGCTGCGGCCCAACGAGGCGATCGTGCTCTACAACGCCGCCTGCGTGTTCTGCCAGCTCGGCAAGAAGGGCGAGGCGCTGGCCGCGATCCAGAAGGCGTGGGACGCCGGCTTCCGTGATCCCGACTGGGCCCGCCGCGACCCCGACCTCGCGCTGATCCACGAGGACCCCGAGTTCCAGCGGCTCTACCCGCTGGCCGGCGCCTGAACCCGGGCCCGCCATGATCGACAGCACCGTCTCCCACTACCGGATCGCCGCGAAGCTCGGCAGCGGGGGCATGGGCGTCGTCTACCAGGCGGAGGACCAGAAGCTGGGCCGCCAGGTCGCGCTCAAGTTCCTGCCGGAGGAACTGGCCAAGGATCGCGCCGCGCTCGAGCGCTTCCAGCGCGAGGCGCGCGCCGCCTCGTCGCTCAACCACCCCGGCATCTGCACGGTGTACGAAATCGACGAACACCAGGGGCGCCACTTCATCGCCATGGAGCTGCTGGAGGGCGAGACGCTCGCCGAACGGCTCCGCCGCGGGCCGCTCGACGCCGCGGCGCTGGTCGATCTCGGCATCCAGGTCGCGGACGCGCTGGAGTCGGCCCACGCCAAGGGCATCGTCCACCGCGACCTGAAGCCCGCCAACATCTACCTGACGCCCCGCGGCCAGGCCAAGGTGCTCGACTTCGGCCTGGCCAAGATCGAGCGCCACTCCCCGACCGACGCCCATTCCGAGGCGCCCACCGCGGTGCCGCAGGACCTGACGTCGGCCGGCACGGCGCTCGGCACCGTCGCCTACATGTCGCCCGAGCAGGCCCGCGGCCAGCTCACCGACTCGCGCACCGACCTGTTCTCGTTCGGGACCCTGCTCTACCAGGCAGCCAGCGGCCGGGTCCCGTTCCCGGGCGACACGTCGGCGGTCGTGTTCGACGCGATCCTCAACCGCGAGCCGGCGCCGCTCGCGGAGCACAATCCTGCGCTCCCGGCCGAGCTCGGCCGCATCCTCGGCAAGGCGCTGGAGAAGGACCGCAACCTGCGCGCGCAGACGGCGACCGAGCTGAAGACCGACCTGCTGCGCCTCAAGCGGGACCTCGACTCCGGCGGCCGCCGCGCGGCCGAGCTCGCCGACTCGCGCTCCGGCGCCGTGCGCGCCGCCCTCGAGACCTCGGTCGCGGTGCTCTACTTCGAGAACCTGTCGGGCGCCAAGGAAGACGAGTACTTCCGCGACGGGATCACCGAGGACATCATCACCGAGCTGTCCAAGATCAAGACGCTCAAGGTCTTTCCCCGGCCGACGGTGCTGCCCTACCGCGACAAGTCGGTGACGCCGCAGCAGGTGGGGCGCGAGCTGAGCGCGGCCTTCGTGCTCGGCGGCAGCCTGCGCCGGGCGGGGGCCCGGCTGCGGATCAACGCCCAGTTGATGGACGCCAAGACGGACTTCCCGCTGTGGTCCGAGCGCTACGACCGCGAGATGGCCGACGTCTTCGAGCTGCAGGACGAGATCGCCCGCAAGATCGCCGAGGCGCTGCGCCTGACGCTCTCCCCGCAGGAGCAGCAGGCGCTGGGCGACCGGCCGACCGAGAACATGCAGGCCTACGACCTGTTCCTGCGCGGCAAGAGCTACGCCCGGCGGCTGACCCGCCAGGACATGGAGTTCGCGCTGCAGATGTTCGACAACGCGGTGCTGCTCGACCCGCAGTTCGCCCTCGCCCACGCCGCCAACGCCATCTTCTGCGCCCAGTACTACGCCAACTTCCAGCGCGACGCGACCTGGAGCGGGCGCGCCCGGCGCGCCGCGGAGCAGGCGATCGCGCTGCGCCCCGAGCTGCCCGACGTGCAGGTCGCCCAGGCCTGGCTGCGCTACATCGACGGCGATCTGCCGGACGCCATCCAGCGCGTGCGTCAGGCGATCAGCCGCAAGCCCACCTGCGAGGGGGCGTACTACCTGCTGGGACGGGCGCTGTTCGCCGCCGGCCACTTCCAGGAGGTGGCCGACATCGCCGAGGCCGCCGTCGAGGCGGCGGGCGACGACTACAGCGTCTACGTGCCGATCCTCAACGCGCTGGGCGCGCTCGGCAAGACCGAGGCCCGCGCCAGCTTCCGGCAGCGCCGGACCCTGGCGCTCGAAACCCACGTCGTCCGCGTGCCCGAGGACGCCCGGGCCCGGGTCCTGCTGTCGAGCAGCTACGCCGAGGTCGGCCGCGCCGACGACGCGGTGCGCGAGATGCAGTTCGCCCTCGCCCTGCGGCCCAACGACCCGTCGGTGCTGTACAACGCGGCCTGCGCCCGCGGCAAGCTGGGGCACCGCAAGGAAGCGCTGGACCTGCTCCGCAACGCCTGGGAAGCCGGCTTCGAGGAGGCCGACTGGGTGCGCCGCGACCCCGACCTCGCGCTGCTGCACGGCGACCCCGAGTTCGAGCGGCTCTACCCGGCGGGCCGCAGCGGCGCCTGAGCCGATGGCGCCGCGATGACCACGCCGCCGAATCCCAGCGACGACGCGGCGGTGGCGCCCGGACCGCAGCCGGGCCTTCCGGAGAGCTACCAGCACGCGCTGGTCGAGACCGTGGCGGTGCTCGACATCGTCACCGAGCTGATCAGCCGCTCGCTCGACACCTCCGACATCGAGCGCATCCTGGCCAAGCTCGACGCGGCCCAGGGCGACGCCTTCACCGCGAAGCTGGGCGAGCTGCTGCGACGGACCTCCGCGCTGCTGGTCGTCACCAGCCGGCTGGCCGACAGCCAGTCGGTCGACGAGTTGCTGGGGCAGATGGTCGAGCTGATGGCGGCCTTCGTCGACGCCGAACGCTGCTCGATCTTCCTCTACGACGCGCGGTCCGACGAGCTCTACGCGCGGGCCGCCGTCGGCCTCGGCGAGGTGCGCTTTCCCGCCGGCCAGGGCATCGCCGGCAGCGTGTTCCGCAGCGGCAGGTCGGTGCAGATCGACGACGCCTATGCGGACCCGCGCTTCAGCCCCGAGGTCGACCGTCGCACGGGCTTCCGCACCCGCAACCTGCTGTGCGTGCCGATCCGGCACCTGCGCGACGGGAAGTCGGCGGTGGTCGGGGCCGCGCAGTTGCTCAACAAGCGGCGCGGGGCGTTCGCCCCGGGCGACATGACCCTGCTGGAGACGCTCAACTCCCAGGCGGCCACCGCGCTGGTCAACGCGATGCTGCACGAGGAGATCGCCCGCACCCGCTCCGAGGAGCGGCAGATGCTGGAGGTGACGGCGGCGCTGGGCAGCGAGCTGCAATTGCAGCCGCTGCTGCTCAAGATCATGGAGACCGTGTCGCTGATCCTGGAGGCGGACCGCGCGACGCTGTTCGTCCACGATGCCGCCAGCGACGAGCTGTGGGCGCTGGCCACCCAGGGCGGCCGTGTCTCCGAGATCCGCTTCCCCGCCTCGCGTGGCATCGCGGGGCACGTGTTCCGGACCGGCGACACTATCAACATCCCCGACGCCTACGCGGACCCGCGCTTCAACCCCGAGGTCGACCGCCAGACGGGCTACCGCACGCAGACCATCCTCTGCATGCCGGTGTTCGACCGCCAGGGGCGGGCGATCGCCGTGACCCAGGTGCTCAACAAGCGGGGCGGCCCCTTCACCTTCATCGACGAGCGGCGGCTGCGGGCGTTCTCCAGCCAGGCGGCGGTGGCGATGGAGAACGCGCGGCTGTTCGACGAGGTGACGCGGGTCAGCCAGTACAACGAGAGCATCCTGGAGAGCATGTCGAACGGCGTGATCACGCTCGGCGCGGCGGGCACGATCGTCAAGGTCAACGCCGCCGCGGTGCGCCTGCTGCGCCTCGACGAGGCCGGCCAGGCCGTCGGCCGCCACGCCGCCGACTTCTTCGCAGGCGCCAACGCGTGGATCGCGGAGTCGATCGACGCGGTTCGCGGCAGCGGTCGGCCCGACGTGGCGATGGCGGTGGAGATGTCGGTGCCGCGGCGCCTCGCCTCCGTCGACCCGGCGGCGGGCCAGGAAGTGCTGTCGGTGAACCTGTCGGTGGTGCCGCTGCCGGACGCGCGCCAGTCGGGCCCCGGCTGCATGCTGATGATCGAGGACCTGACCCAGGAGAAGCGGCTCAAGACGACGATGGCCCGCTACATGACCAAGGAGGTCGTCGACCGCCTGCTGGAGGAGGGCGAGGCCGCCCTCGGCGGCCGCGAGCTGCACGCGACCGTGCTGTTCACCGACATCCGCGGCTTCACCTCGATCGCCGAGGCGCTGGGCGCGCACGAGACGGTGTCGCTGCTCAACGACTACTTCTCGCTGATGGCCGACGTGATCCTGGAGCGCGGCGGGCTGGTCGACAAGTACATCGGCGACGCGATCCTGGCCGTGTTCGGCGTGCCGTTCGGCTCGCCCGACGACGCCGACCACGCCGTGCAGGCGGCGATCGGGATGCTGTCCGCCGTGGGCGAGTTCAACGGCGCGCGCGAGGCGCTGGGGCTGCCGCCGGTGCTGATGGGGGTCGGCATCAACAGCGACGAGGTGGTGTCCGGCAACATCGGCTCGCCGCGGCGGATGGACTACACGGTGATCGGCGACGGCGTCAACCTGGCCTCGCGGCTGGAGGGCGCGAACAAGAGCTACGGCAGCGAGATCCTGATCAGCGAGATGACCGCGGCGGAGCTGAAGCGGCCGTACGCGCTGCGCGAGCTCGACCGCATCCGGGTCAAGGGCCGCAGCCAGCCGGTGGCGGTGTTCGAGGTGCTGGACCACCTCGCCCCCGAGGCCCCGGCCCGCGACCCGCGCAAGCTGGACGCGTTCGCGCGCGGCCTGCGCGCGTACCGGGAGCGCGACTGGGCGCAGGCCGAGCGCGACTTCGAGGCAGCGCTGGCCGTCGATCCGAAGGACGAGGCGTCACGCCTGTACCTGCGCCGCTGCGCGCACTTCCGGGAGCACCCGCCGGCGCCGGACTGGAACGGCGTGTGGGTGATGACCGAGAAGTAGGCCCGCTCAGAAGCGGAAGCGGACGCCGAAGCTGGGCAGCAACGGGATCGACTGCGAGCGCTCCAGGACGAGCGCGGGCCTGTCGGCGCCGGGCTGGTACTCGAGGCGCGGCTCCAGCTCGCCCGCGTTCTCGCGGTTCAGGGCGTTGATGACGTCGAGGTAGAACTGCCAGCGGCCCGCTTCGCCGCGCGGCTTCCACGAGACGCGCAGGTCGAGCCGCGAGAAGGCCGGCAGCCGCGCGGAGTTGAGGTTGGCGACGGTGCCGAGGTCCGTCGTCCACACCAGCCGGCCCGCCAGGTCGCGCATCGGCACCCGCTCGTCCGTGTCGCCGTCGCGGTCCTGATCGGCGACGTCGGCCGCGTCTTCGACGCGCAGGCCCACGACCGGCGTGTACGGGAAGCCCGAGGCGACGCGGAAGGTCGCGCCCACGTCCAGGTTGCGGGCCGGCTTCCAGTTGGCGACCAGGCTCAGCGAGTGGCGTCGGTCGTAGTCGAACGGCAGCGTGCGGCCCCACGCGTCGCGCTCCGCCTTGCCGAACGAGTACGCGATCCAGCCCGAGAGCTTCGCGTCCGCCGCGCCCCGGCGCGCGAGGTAGACGTCGGCGCCCCAGGAGCGGCCGCTGCCGTCCTGGGTCGGGCGGCTGGTGACGCGAGGCGCGGAAGGCAGCGAGGAAGCCAGCTCGATCGGGAAGTCGTAGCGGGCGAGCCGCGCCGTGACCTCGGCCGGGCTCTCGAGCTGGCCGACGAGCAGCTCGTCGAAGCGCTTGGCCCAGCCCTCGGCGCGGAACAGCCAGCCGCGGGCCACGTCCCACTCGAAGCCGAACACGCCCTGCAGCGAGCGCTCGAAGCCCAGCTCGCTGCCATCCGCCCGACGCCCCCCCGACAGGTCGAAGAGGTCGTCGGACTGGATCAGCTTCTCGTAGCCGGGGCTCTGGGTGTGGATGCCCGCCGCGCCGAGCAGGCGCAGCCGCGGGGTGAGCCGGGCGACCGCGGACAGCCGCGGCTCGAGCGAGGCGCCCGCCAGGCTGCTCCACGAGGCGCGCAGGCCGCCGGTGACGCTGAGCTTCGGCGAGAGGTCGAAGCGGTCCTGGAACCAGGCGCCGCCGCGGGTCGCCGAGGCGCCGGAGTCGAGCTCGTCGGGCAGCCCCGAGCCGCCGCGCACGCTGCTGCCCACGGCCTCGGTCGGGTTGCGGTCGCCGGAGCTGGCGAACGCCAGCACGGTGTCGAGGCTGTGCACCTCGAGCCCCGCCTCCAGCAGATGGCGGTCGCCTGCCTGCCAGACGAACTCCTGGCGGAGCGACAGGTCGCGCACCGACAGCTCGCGGTCGAACACGACGTCGGCGAAGCCGAAGCCCGAGTCGTCCGGGGCGTTGGAGCGGCGCACCTCGCTCTGGAAGCGGGCGTCGACGTCGAGCACCTCGGCATTGCGGTAGTACGACAGCACCGTTCGCGAGGTGGCGCGCGGCGAGAGCGTCCAGTCGAGCGTCGCGGACAGCAGCTCGTTGCGGGTCTCGCCCAGGAAGTCGCCCTGCTCGCCTTCGACGTCGCCCTCGAAGTCGGCGTCGGCGTCCTCGCGGCTGACCAGGCCGGAGAGGGTCAGCCGCGGCCCGGCCACCGAGCCGAACGTGGCGCGCGCCTGCAGGTCGGAGAAGCCGGGCAGATCGGAGTCGGTGAAGCGCTCGGCGACCACGTCGTAGTACGTGCGGCGACCGGTGACGAGCCACGAGCCGGCGCCCGTGCCGACCGGGCCCTCCAGGATCAGGTTCGCGTCCGTCAGCGACAGCGCCGACGATCCGCGCAGGCCCGCGTCGCGGCGGCCACCGCGGTTCTCGACGACGAGCAGCGACGACAGCCGGTCGCCGTAGCGCGCGGAGAAGGCACCCGCCGTCAGCTCGAAGCGCTCGACGATCTCGGGGTTGAAGGCGGCGACCAGGCCGAACAGGCGGTAGGGATTGTGGATCTCGACGCCGTCCATCACGGTCAGGTTCTGGTCAGGGCCGCCGCCGCGCACGGCGAGGCGCGAGCCGAACTCCTCGGCGCCGGCGATGCCGGGCAGCGTCTGCAGGACGCGGAACACGTTGTCGACGCCGCCGGCGACCTGCAGCACGGCAGCCGGGCGCACGGGCAGGGTGGCGGGGCGCTCGGCCTTCGGCGCCGACTCGGCCACGACCTCGATCTCCTCGCTCAGCCGCCCCTCGAGCAGCACGTCGACGCGGGCGCCGCCGGGACCGGCGCTCACGTCCGCGGTGGCGACGAGGTAGCCCTCGGCCTCGACGATCAGCATCACGTTGCCCTGCGGCACCGACAGCCGGAAGCGGCCCGCGCCGTCGGTCGTCGTCAGCCGCGGCCCCGCCGAGACGGTGGCCCCGGCGATCGCCTCGCCGGTGACGGCGTCGCGCACGGCGCCCGTCACGTCGGCGTACGGGCCCTGGGCGAAGGCGGCCAGCGGCAGCAGCGCCAGCAGGGCGGCGAGCAGGGCGGAGCGAGTCGGCGATTTCTTCATGGCGGGGAGAGTCTAGCCCGAAATCGACCGAATGAGTAGCTTTTGACCAGCTTTTGCGAAACGGTGGGGGTCAGGCCACCGCCACCACATGGTAGGTCTTCTTGCCCCGCCGCAGCACGACGAAGCCGCCCGGCAGCACGTCCGCGGAGCCCAGCACGCGATCGACGGCCTTCTCCGCGTGGCCGTTGACGGCGATCGAGCCCTGCTCCACCGCCTGCCGGGCGCGTCCTTTCGATGGCTCCAGCCCCGCGGCGGCCACGACCGCGACCAGTTGCGCCTGCGGCGTGCCGAGCGCCTCCCGCGCCAGGCTGGAGCGCGGGGCGTCGGCGAACGCGTCCTGCAGCTCGCCGGCGCTCAGCGTGCGCAGGTCGGCGCCCTCGAACAGCACCGCGCTCGCACGGCGAGCCGAGGCCGTCGCGCTCTCGCCGTGGACCAGCGTCGTCACCTCGGCGGCCAGCACCCGCTGCGCCTCGCGCCTGGCCGGCTCCCGCTCCACGGCCGCCGCCAGCTCCGCGATCCGCGCCAGCTCGAGGAACGTGAAGGAGTGGAGGTAGCGCACGACGTCCGCGTCGTCGGTGTTGAGCCAGAACTGGTAGAAGGCGAACGGCCGGGTCAGCGCGGCGTCGAGCCACACGTTGCCGGTCTCCGACTTGCCGAACTTGCTGCCGTCGCTCTTGGTGACGAGCGGCGCCGTCAGGCCCCACGCCGGCTTCTGGCGCAAGCGGCGGATCAGGTCCACGCCGTCGACGATGTTGCCCCACTGGTCCGAGCCGCCCATCTGCAGCTCGCAGCCGTGGGCGTCGTGGAGGTGGACGAAGTCCCACGCCTGCAGCAGCGCGTAGCTGAACTCGGTGTAGCTGATGCCGTGGTCGCGGCCCTCGAGCCGCAGCTTGACCGCGTCGCGCGACACCATCTGGTTGACCGAGAAGTGCTTGCCGACGTCGCGCAGGAAGTCGAGCAGCCGGAACTCGCCGAGCCAGCTCGCGTTGTCGAGCATCAGCGCGGCGTTGCTGCCCGAGAAGTCGAGGAAGCGCTCGAGCTGGGCGCGGATGCCCGCCAGGTTGGCCGCGAGCTGGTCCTTCGACAGCATCGAGCGCTCGCTGGCCTTGAAGCTGGGATCGCCGATCAGGCCGGTGCCGCCGCCGACCAGCGCGATCGGCCGGTGGCCGGCGCGCTGCAGCCGCACCAGGTTGAGGATCTGCAGCAGGCTGCCGACGTGCAGGCTGGCGGCGGTCGGGTCGAAGCCGATGTAGGCGGTGATCGGGCCCTGCGCGAGGCGTTCGGCGAGCCCGGGCCAGCCGGCGTGCGACGGCTCGGCGATGCGGTGGACGAGGCCGCGGGCCTCGAGGTCCTTCAGCAGGTCGGCGCTCATGGAGCCCGAATCCTACAGCGCCGGCGGCCGGGGCGCCGGCTCGTCACGGGATCGTCTTTCTTGTCAAAACCTATTCATATCCTTGACGTCGGCGGGGCCCGGGCGTAGCGTGTCGGGAGTCGGGCGCCGCGAGCGCCCGCATCGCCAACGCACTCAAGGAGAGAACATGAACATCCGCAAGTCGTTCGCCGCCGCCGCCGTGGCCGCCGCGCTGGCCGTGCCCGCGCTCGCCCAGGGCCCGAAGGACATCGTCGACACCGCCGTCGCCGCCGGCAGCTTCAAGACGCTGGCCACCGCGCTGCAGGCGGCTGGCCTGGTCGACACGCTCAAGGGGCCGGGACCGTTCACCGTCTTCGCCCCGACCGACGAGGCGTTCGCCAAGATCCCGAAGGCCGACCTCGACGCGCTGCTCAAGGACAAAGCGAAGCTGACCGCCGTGCTCACCTACCACGTGGTGCCGGGCAAGGTGATGGCCGCCGACGTCGTCAAGCTGAAGGAGGCGAAGACGGTCCAGGGCGGCTCGCTGAAGATCGACACGACCTCGGGCGTCAAGGTCGACGGCGCCACGGTCGTGAAGACCGACGTCGCCGCCAGCAACGGCGTGATCCACGTGATCGACACCGTGGTGCTGCCGAAGAAGTAGTCCCCGCCGGCGCCCGGCTCCCGCGGCCGGGCGCCGCCGCTCCGCCCGCCGGCGCGCGCCGCGTCTTGCTTGCTGCTCCAAGCAGAAATCGACGCGCGGAACGGCGGTGCTAGGCTCCGCGCCACTTTCGCGCTGCTTCCGGCGCGGAGCTTCCACAGGGGGACAAAGCGCATGCGTTCGCTTCGGTTGGTGTTCGCCGGTCTGGTCGTGGCCGTTCTCGGCCTGTCGGGCGCCGCGTACGCCCAGAAGGCGTCGAAGGTCACCGTCGTCAACAAGTCGGACTGGACCCTCGTCGAGTTCTACATGGCGCCGTCGGACAGCGACGACTGGGGCCCGGACCAGCTCAAGGACAACATCATCGAGCCGGGCGAGAACTTCACGCTGACCGGCATCCCGTGCAACACCTGGGACCTCAAGCTGGTCGACGAAGAAGAGGACGAGTGCATCGTCGAGGCGGTCGACCTCTGCAAGGACAACGCGACCTGGACGATCACGAACAAGATGCTCGCGGCCTGCGTCGAGGGCTAGCCGCGATCGTGTTCGCGCGCGGCGCCTGACGCCCGCGCGAGTTGGGTCACGGGGCGGCCGCGCCAGCGGTCGCCCTTCTTCTTTTCCGGGCGTAGGCTTGGGCGCCATGAAGCCACCCGACCTCGACGCCCTCCGCGCCCGCTTCCCCGCCCTGCGCCGCGTCCACGCCGGCCGCCCGGTCGCCTACTTCGACGGCCCCGGCGGCACCCAGGTGCCCGACGCCGTGATCGACGCGATCGCACGCTACCTCGCCGAGCACAACGCCAACACCCACTGGGCGTACCCGAGCAGCGTCGAGACCGACGCCATGCTCTCCGCTTCGCGCCAGGCCGCGGCGGACTTCGTGGGCGGCGCCGCCGACGAGATCGTCTTCGGCAACAACATGACGACGCTCACCTTCCACGTCGCCCGCGCCCTCGGCCGCGGCTTCGCGGCGGGCGACGAGCTGGTCGTCACCGACCTCGACCACCACGCCAACGTCGACCCCTGGCTCGACCTCGCCCGCGAGCGCGGGCTGGTCGTGCGCCACGTGGCCTTCGACCCGGCCACCGCGCAGCTCGACTGGGGCGCGTTCGAGGCGGCGCTCTCGCCCCGCACGCGGCTGGTGGCGATGGGCGCGGCCTCGAACGCCTTCGGCACGGTCAACGACGTCGCCCGCGCGGCGCCGCTGGTCCACGCCCGCGGCGCGCTGCTCTACGTCGACGCCGTCCACTACGCCGCCCACGAGCGGGTCGACGTGGCCCGGCTCGGCGCCGACCTGCTGGCCTGCTCGTCGTACAAGTTCCACGGCCCGCACGCAGGCGTGCTGTGGGCGCGCCGCGAGCTGATCGAGCGGCTCGACGCCCCGAAGCTGCGGCCGGCGCCGGCGGACGCGCCGGAGCGGCTGGAGACCGGGACCCAGAACCACGAGGGCATCGCCGGCATCGGCGCCGCGATCGACTTCCTGGCCGCGATCGGCGGCCCCGGGCCGCGGCGCGAGGCGCTCGACCGCGCCTTCGCCTGGATGCACGGGCGCGCGCGCACGCTGCTCGCCCGCCTGCACGGGGGGCTCTCGGCGCTGCCGAAGGTGAAGGTGCTGGGACCGCCGGTCGACGCGGCGCGCACGCCGACGATCGCGTTCGCCGTCGAAGGGCGCGAGGCCGAGGCCGTCGCCCGCCACCTCGCGGACCAGGCGGTGTTCGTCTCGCACGGCGACTTCTACGCGACGACGGCGGTGGCCCGGATGGGCTTCGGCGAGGGCGGCGTCGTGCGCGCGGGCTGCGCGCTGTACACGACCGAGGCCGAGGTCGACCGGCTGGTCGCCGGCGTCGCGGAACTCTAGGGGGAACCGGCCGGGGACGGTCGCGCCGCCCCCGGCCGCGCGCGCTCAGCCGGCCAGCACGTCCTTCAACTGGTCGACCGCCCAGTCGAGCTGCTCCTTCGTGATCACGAGCGGCGGCGCCAGCCGGATCGTGTTCACGTGGGTGTCCTTGCAGAGCAGCCCGCGGTCCTTGAGCTTGTAGCAGTACTGGCGCGCGCCACCCGCCTCGGGCTTCAGCTCGACGCCGGCCCACAGGCCGAGGCAGCGCACTTCCTTGACGAGCGGCGAGCCGAGCGCGTTCAGCCGCTGCGAGAGGTGCTGGCCCAGTTCCGCGGCGCGCTCCACCAGCTTCTCCTCGACCAGCACGTCGAGCGCGGCCGACGCGATCGCGCAGGCCAGCGGGTTGCCGCCGTAGGTCGAGCCGTGGATGCCGGGCGTGAAGACGTTCATCACCTCGTCGCTCGCGAGGAAGGCGGAGACCGGGTAGAAGCCGCCCGACAGCGCCTTGCCGATCGTGATCCCGTCGGGGCGGATGCCGGCGTGCTCGAACGCGAACAGCTTGCCCGTGCGCCCGAGGCCGGACTGGATCTCGTCGAGCACCAGCAGGATCTTGTGCTCGTCGCACAGCTTGCGCAGGCCGGGAATGAAGCCGGCCGGCGGGATCACGACGCCGCCTTCGCCCTGGATCGGCTCGACGAACACCGCGCAGGTCTTCGGCCCGATCGCGGCGCGCACGGCCTCGAGGTCGCCGTACGTCACGATCTTGAATCCGGGCGTGAAGGGACCGAAGCGGCTGGTGCTGTCGGGATCGGTCGAGAAGCCGACGATGGTCGTCGTGCGGCCGTGGAAGTTGCCGTCGAAGACGACGATCTCGGCCTCGGGATAGGGGATGCCCTTGACGTCGTAGCCCCACTTCCGCATTGCCTTCAGTGCCGTCTCCACCGCCTCGGCGCCGCTGTTCATCATCAGCGCCTTGTCGAAGCCGGTCAGCGTGCACAGCTTCTCGAGCAGCGGCGGGAAGCGGTCGTTGCGGAACGCGCGCGAGGTGAGCGCCAGGCGGTCGACCTGCTCCTTGAGCGCGGCGCCGATCCGCGGGTGGTTGTGGCCCTGGTTGACGGCGGAGTAGGCCGCCAGGAAGTCCATGTAGCGCTTGCCGTCCACGTCCCACAGGTAGACGCCTTCGCCGCGCTCGGCCACGACGTCGAGCGGGTGGTAGTTGTGGGCGCCGAAGCGGTTCTCGAGGTCGATCAGCGCCTGGGCGCGGGGAGCGACGGGAGTGGTGGTCATGGAGGTTCCTGGCGACCGCTGCGGGTGGCGCCGGAGCCCGGGTCGCGGGCGGGCGTCCGGTTCCGTGGATGGGCCCTGACGGCGGGCCCTCCATTGGACTACTGCCCGCCCCCCGGAGGCAACTGCACCCGCGCCGGCTCGCGGCGCGCCCAGAACGCGGCCAGCAGCGAGCCGGCCATCACGTTCCAGAAGCCCCACGCCGCGGCGACCAGCGCCGCGCCGCCCAGCGTCGGGAACTGCGTCAGCACGATCACGAGCCCGAGCCCGCCGTTCTGGACGCCGAGTTCGATCGTCAGCGCCCGCCGCGGGGCGTCGGGAAAGCGCGCGAGCGTCGCCGCCACCCAGCCAGCCGCGAAGGCGAGCGCGTTGTGGGCGATCACGGGCGGCATCAGCAGCGGGCCCCAGGTCCGCAACTCGCGCCAGTTGCCACCGAGCGCCGCCGCGAGGAAGACCACGAGCCCGGCCAGGGCCAGCCGGTGACAGGGCCGGTGCAGTCGCGCGGCGAGCCCGGGCCAGCGCGCCGCGACCGTCATCCCGAGCGCCAGCGGCAGGCCCAGCATCAGCGCCGTCTGCAGCAGGAAACTGCGGGCGTCGATGCCCAGCGCGTGCAGCAGCGGCGCGATCTCGGGGTGGCGGCTGCCCCAGAACAGCACGTTGAAGGGCGTGGTCACCACCGCCAGCGCGGACGAGATCGCGGTCAGCGAGACGGACAGCGCGACGTCGCCGCGCGCCCACTGGGTGAGGAAGTTCGAGAAGTTGCCGCCCGGGCAGGCGGCGACCACGAGCATCCCGAAGGCCATGCTGGGCGTCGGCGCCAGCGCGCTCGCGACGAGGAACGTCAGCGCCGACAGGCCGAAGATCTGCACCGCGGCGCCGAGCAGCGCCCGCCACGGGTGGCGGGCGACGTTGCGGAAGTCGTCGACCTTCAGCGCCAGCGCCACCCCGAACATGATGACGAACAGCAGCGCCTGCAGCCCGAGCTGGGCGTTCGCGTCGAACGACAGCCGGACCTCGTCGAGCGGCATCAGCGCCGATCGTAGCCGCTACTCGGCGCGCAGGCACTCCAGCGGTAGCATCCACGCCATGGCCCTCGTCCACTACTGCCCCGACTGCCAGGAAGAGTTCCGCCCCGACGTGCTGCGCTGCTCGGACTGCGGCGGCGTCCTGGTCCCGCACGACGACGAGTCCGGCGCGCCGCCGCCGGGGGGCGACGACCCCGAGCCGTTGCCCGAGCTGGAGGGCGAAGCGGTGACGCTCGTCGGCGTCGACCGCGCGTACCACCTCGACCCGCTCGTGGCGCGGCTCGCGAGCCACGGCATGCTGTCGCGCGTCGAGACCTCGCCCGGCCGCTTCCGCCTCCAGGTCGGCGAAGGCGACAAGGCACGGGCGCTGGAGCTCCTCGCCGAGCTGCTCCCCGCGGTGCCCGCGCTCGAGCACGCCCCCTCGGATCAGGCGGACGGCTTCGACCACGAGGCCGGCGCCTACGCCGAGTGCCCCGCCTGCGGCGAGCCGACCGCGGGACGACCCGAGTGCCCTGCCTGCGGGCTCGCGCTGGGGGCAGCCGAAGGCGACGAGGAGGCGCGGTGATCGACGCCACCAGCACGACCGGGCACCGGCTGGGCGGGCACTGGGGCCTGCGCCTCGACGTGCTGCACCTCAACCACGGCTCGTTCGGCGCCTGTCCGCGCGAGGTGCTGGCCGTTCAGCACAAGCTGCGCGAGGAGATGGAGAAGGCGCCGACGGACTTCTTGTGGCGCAGCTTCCCGCAGCGGCTGGACGAGGCACGGCGGGCGCTCGCCCACTTCGTCGCCGGGCGCGAGGAGGATCTCGTCTTCGTGCCCAACGCGACGGCCGGCGTCAACGCGGTGGCCCGCTCGGTGGAACTCGCCGCCGGCGACGAGGTGCTCGTCACCGACCACGCCTACGGCGCCTGCCGCAAGGCCTTCGAGTACGTCGCCCGCCGCGCGGGCGCGAAGGTCGTCACCGCGCACGTGCCGTTCCCGCTGCGCTCGGCGGACGACGTGTTCCAGGCGGTGATGGCGGCGGTCACGCCGCGCACCCGCCTCGCCCTGCTCGACCACGTGACCAGCCCGACCGCGCTCGTCTTCCCGATCGTCGACCTGGTCCAGGCGCTGCGCGCGCGCGGCGTCGAGACGCTGGTCGACGGCGCCCACGCGCCGGGCCAGGTCACGGTCGAGCTCGACGTGCTCGGCGCCGGCTACTACACGGGCAACGCCCACAAGTGGATGTGCGCGCCGAAAGGCGCCGCCTTCCTCCACGTGCGCCACGACCTGCAGTCCGGCGTGCACCCGCTGGCGATCAGCCACGGCTTCGACCCCGCGAGCGCGAGCGCCCGCTTCCGCGACGAGTTCGACTGGACCGGCACCGACGACCCCACCCCGTTCCTCGCCCTGCCCGCCGCGATCCGCTTCATGAACGGGCTGCTGCCGGGCGGCTGGGACGCGATCCGCGCCCGCAACCACGCCCTGGCCGTCGAGGCCCGGGAGATCGTGGCCGAGGCCCTCGGCGTGCCGCTGCCGTGCCCCGACGACCTGTGCGGCTCGATGGCCTCGCTGCCGCTGCCGCGGCCGAAGCCGGGGGCGCCGGCGGAGGGCCTGAACGCGGAGGGCCTGATGCACTGGGTCCGCGACCGCGGCATCCAGAGCTGGTTCTACGACTGGCCGGCGGCGGAGAGCGGCCTGCTGGTCCGCGTCTCGGCCCAGCTCTACAACGACCGCGCCCAGTTCCGGGCGCTGGCGGCCCTGCTGCGCGAAGCCTTCGTTGGCTGAGGGGGACGGGTCCGCGACGATCCAGCCGCGGCTCGGGGGTTTCGACACCGCGATGGTCGTCGTCAGCCTCGTGATCGGCATCGGCATCTTCCGCACGCCGTCGCTGGTGGCGACGGAGGCCGGTTCCGCGCTCGCGTTCCACGGCGTGTGGCTGGCCGGCGGGCTGGTCAGCCTGGCCGGCGCCTTGACCTTCGCCGAGATCGGCTCACGGCTGCCGCGCGCCGGCGGTTACTACCGCGTCGTCGCGGAGTGCTACCACCCGCGGCTGGCCTTCGTGCTGAACTGGTCGCAGGCGCTGCTGCAGGGCGCCGGCGCGGCGGGCGTCGCCTTCATCGGCGCGGAATACCTGAACCTCGTCCTGCTGCCGGAGCCCGCGCGCACCCCGGCGGCGAACCTCGGCTCGGCGCTGGCGCTGATGGTGGCGCTGCTGGCGGCCAACGCGATGGGCATCCGCACGGGCGCCCGCACCCAGAACGCGCTCTCGCTCGGCAAGCTGTTGATGATCGCGGGGCTGGCCGCCGCGGCATTCGCGCTGGCCCCGGCGGTCGCGACGACCGCCCCCGGCCCGGGCGTGACCGCCGGCGGCCTGGCTTCGGCCGCGGTCGCCGTGTTCTACACGTGCGGCGGCTACCAGGGTGCGATGAACCTGGGCGGCGACGTGCGCGACCCCGCGCGCAACCTGCCGCGCGGCGTGACCGCGGGCATGCTCGCCGTCGTCGCGCTCTACCTCGTGATCAACCTCGCCTACGAGCGCACGCTCGGCCTCGACGGCGTGGCGAGCTCGCCGCTGGTCGCCGCCGCCCTGGCTCGCGCGGCGCTCGGCACGTGGGGCGAGACGGCGGTCGCGGTCGCGATCTTCCTCTCGGCCGCGGGCTTCGTGAACGCCACCATCCTGCAGATGCCGCGCAGCTACTACGCGATGGCGCAGGACGGCGCGCTGCCCGCGGCGTTCCTGCGGGTCGACCCGGACACAGGAGTCCAGCGCGCGGGGCTCGCCTTCTTCGCGGCGACCATGCTGGTCCCGGCGCTGGCGCTCGGCTCCTTCGGCCAGCTTCTCGACTACGTGATGTTCTCCGACGCGCTGGCGATCGCCACCGTGGCCTCGACCCTGTTCGTGCTGCGCCGCCGCGGCCGTGGCGACGGGGCCGGGTTCCGGGTGCCCGGCTACCCGTGGCTGCCGGCCGTCTTCACGGGCGTGCTCGTCGCGGTGGCCCTGCGCGTGGCGTGGACGCGTCCCGCGGTCGCGCTGGCAGGGACCGCCGTGATGGCCGCAGGGCTGCCGCTGTTCAGCCTGTCGCGCCGCCTGTCGCGCCCCGGTCCCTGACGCACCGCGCCGAACCGGCGTAGGATCGCGCATGCTCCACCGCCTCGCGTCCCTGCTCCTCGTGTGTCTCGCGGCGCTTCCGCTGGCCGCCCAGTCCCCCGATCCCGGCACCGCGCTGCGCGACGCCGCGCGCGGCGGCGACCTCGCGACCGTGACGGCGCTGCTCGACGCGGGCACCCCGGTCGACGCCCCCGCGCGGCACGGCCAGACCGCGCTGCAGTTCGCGGCGGAGGCCGGCCGAGTCGACGTCGTGCGGCTGCTGCTGCAGCGTGGCGCGAACGTCGACAACGAGGAGCGCTTCTTCGGCGTCACCCCGCTGAGCGCGGCCCTGGGCGGCGGCCACCGCGAGCTGGCGCTGCTGCTGCTGGAGCGCGGCGCCCGCGACGTGGGCTCGGCGATCGGGGAAGCGCTGGAGAAGAAGGACGAGGAGTTGCTCGCCGCCGCGCTGAAGGGTGGCCACCTCGGCCACCTCGACGGGCTCGCGTGGGCGGCGGAGGCCCGGCGCCGCGAGCTGCCGGCGTTCGCCGGCCGCATCGCGGCAGCCACGCCGCCGCGGCGGGCGCGCGCCACGAAGCCGCTGCCGGCGGAGGAGATGGCGCGCCTCGCCGGCCGCTACGACATGCGCGGCGGCGGCCAGGCCACGGTGACGGCCACGGAAGACGGGCTGCGCCTGGCGCGCCCCGGCGCTCCGGAGATCGCGCTTCGCCCGATCGCCGCGCGCGCGTTCGAGACGGCCGACGGCGCCGCGGAACTGTCGTTCGGCGGCAGGGCCGGAGCGATCGAGTTCGTGACGCTGAACGAGGCCGGCACCGTCACCCGCATGGCGCCGGCGTCGGGCCCGATGGCGGAGGTCGCGGTGGCCGCGGTGCCCGCCGAGGCGGAGCGCCCGCGAGCCGCGGCCCGCCCGTGGCCGCAGTTCCGCGGGCCGGCCGCCTCCGGCAACGCCGACGGCCAGGGCGTGCCGCGCACGTGGAGCATCGCCTCCGGCGCCAACGTGCGCTGGAAGACGCCGCTGCCCGGGCTCGCGCTGTCGAGCCCGGTGATCCACGGCGGGCGGGTGTTCGTCACCAGCGCGACCAGCGCGAAGGGCGACCGCACGTTCCGCACCGGGCTCTACGGAGACGGCACCTCGGTCGACGACCTCTCGGAGCACGTCTTCTCCCTGCACGCCTTCGACGCAGCGAACGGCAAGCTGCTGTGGGAGCGCGAGGTCTTCCGCGGCGCGCCCACCGTGCGCCGCCATCTCAAGTCGAGCCTCGCCAACGCGACTCCGGCCACGGATGGCGAACGCGTCGTCGTGCTGTTCGGCTCGGTGGGCGCGCTGGCGGCGTTCGGCGTCGACGGCGCCCCCATGTGGAAGCAGGACGTGGGCGTGCTCGACGCCAACGACCCGCAGTCCGGCAATGCCGAGTGGGGCCACGCCAGCTCGCCCGTGATCCACGACGGTCTCGTCTTCGTGCAGGGCGACCGCCGCCGCGACTCGTTCCTGGCAGCGTTCCGCCTGGCCGACGGACGGCCGGCCTGGCGCGTGGCCCGCGACGAGGCCTCGACCTGGGCGACGCCCAACGTGCTGCCCGGCCCGAAGGGCCCCGAGCTGGTCACCAACGGCCACGTGATCCGCGGCTACGACCCGAAGACGGGGGCGGTCCTGTGGACACTCGGCCCCAACTCGGAGGTGGTCGTCGCGACCCCGGTGATCGGCGACGGCGTCGCCTACGTCACCGCGGGCTACCCGCCCGTGCGGCCCGTGTACGCGATCCGCGGCGGCCACCGCGGCGACCTGAGCCTGCCCGAGGGCGAGCGCGCCAGCGCGGCGATCGCGTGGAGCCACGCCCGCGGCGGCACCTACCTGCCGAGCCCGCTGCTCTACGACGGCCACCTCTACACGCTGAACAACAACGGCGTGTTCGCCTGCTACCGCGAGGGCGACGGCACGCAGCTCTACCAGACGCGGATCGGCGAGGCGGGCACCTCGTTCTCGGCTTCGCCGATCGCGGCCGACGGCGCGCTCTACCTGTGGAGCGAGACGGGCGAGGTGTTCGTGCTGAAGGCCGGCGCGAAACCCGAGCTGCTGCACAAGAACGCGATGGACGAGGTGGTGATGGCGACGCCGGCGGCTTCGGACGGACTGCTCGTCGTGCGCACGCTCGGCCACCTCGTCGGCCTCGGCGAACCAGTCGCCCCCGGGACCCGCTGACAAGCTGGCGGGAACAGGCGTATCGTCCGCGCCAAAGGCCTGGCGTCGCCGAATCCAACACTCTGGATCAACCCCGTTTCGCCGGGCAGGAGGTCACCTCATGAAGAACGCGTGGCGCGTACTCGCCGCGGGCCTGCTCTTCGCTGCCCAACTCGGGGCACAGGGCAACCCCACGGGTACCCTCTCGGGAACGGTCGCGGACAGCGGCGGCCTGGTGCTCCCCGGCGTCACGGTGACGGCCACGTCACCCGCGCTGCAGGGCGCGCGAACGGCCACCACGTCGGCCAACGGCGACTACATCCTTCCTTTCCTGCCGCCGGGCGACTACGTCGTGCGCTTCGAGTTGCAGGGCTTCCAGGCGGCCGAACGCAAGGTCCGCGTCCAGATCGCGGAGACCTCGGTGATCGACGCCACCCTCGCCGTCGGCGGCGTGTCCGAGGAGCTGACGGTCACCGCCGAAGCCCCGTCCGACTTCACCCAGACGGCGACCGCGGCGGCCAGCTACAAGGCCGAGGTGATCGACACCCTGCCCGTCAGCCGCGCCATCACCGGGGCGGTGCTGCTCTCCCCGGGCACCACGTCCACGGGGCCCTCGGGCAACGTCACCTTCTCGGGCGCGATGTCGTTCGAGGGCCTGTTCCTGCTCAACGGCGTCGTGCTCAACGAGACGCTGCGCAACCAGGCCTCGCTGGTCTTCATCGAGGACGCGATCGAGGAGACCCGCACGTCCACCGCCAACATCTCGGCCGAGTTCGGCCGCTTCGCCGGCGGCGTCGCCAGCGTGATCACCAAGTCGGGTGGCAACGAGTTCAGCGGCTCGCTGCGGGTGACGTTCGACAACGACAAGTGGCGCTCGCTGACCCCGTTCGAGCAGGACCTCGACGCCGACCCGCGCGTCTCCAAGGTCGTCCCGACCTGGGAGGCCACGCTCGGCGGCCCCGTCTTCAAGGACAAGCTGTGGTTCTTCGGCGCCACCCGGCTGCGCGAGGACACCGCGTCCGACACGACGTTCTACACCAACATCGCGTACGAGAACGTCGTCGACGACAAGCGCTACGAGGGCAAGCTGACGTGGGCGCTCACGCCCAACCACACGTTCAAGGCCGGATACACCCAGCGCGACCGCGAGGAACTGAACAACACCTTCAGCAGCGTCATGGATCGCGCCAGCTTCTACGACAGCTCGCAGCCGGAGAAGCTGCTGTCGTTCAACTACACGGGCGTGGTCTCCTCGAACTTCTTCGTGGAGGCCCAGTACGCGAGCCGGCGGCTCTCGTTCATCGGGTCCGGGTCCCGCTTCACCGACATCGAGCGCGGCACGATCATCCTCGACCGCTCGCGCGGCAACGTGCGCTGGAACTCGCCGACCTTCTGCGCGGTGTGCGGGCTGTCGGACGAGGACATCGCGAACGGCAAGCTCAACGAGGAGAAGCGCAACAACCAGAACGTGCTGGTCAAGGGGACCTACTTCCTGTCCACGTCCAACCTCGGCACCCACAACCTGGTGTTCGGCTTCGACGCCTTCGAGGACAGCCGCGAGAACAACAACTGGCAGTCGGGGTCCGAGTTCCGGCTGTTCGCGTCCGGCACGATCATCCGCGGCGAGAGCCTCTTCCCCGTGGTGCGCCCCGGCACCTCCGATCGCGACACCGCGGCGTCGTACATCCAGTGGAATCCGATCTTCGAAAACACCCAGGGCAGCCGGCTCCGCACCTACTCGGCGTTCTTCAACGACGCCTGGCGGCTGAACTCGAAGTGGAGCTTCAACGTCGGCGTGCGCTGGGACAAGACCGACGAGCAGGACCAGGCCGGCAACAAGGTCTCGGACGACCAGGCCTTCAGCCCCCGGCTGTCGGCGACCTTCGACCCCCGGGGCGACGGCAAGCTGAACTTCCGCGCGGGCCTCGCCCGGTACGTGATGCCGATCACCAGCGGCATCGCGGACCTCGGCTCCGGCGCGGGGCGCTCTGCGACCTTCACGTACGTCTACCGCGGGCCCGCCATCAACCTCGACGCCAACGCGGCGAACCCGGTGACCCCCGCGCAGGCGCTGCGCACCGTGTTCGACTGGTTCTACGCCAACGGCGGCACCGACCGTCCGCTGCGCGGCAACCCGAGCTACCCCGGCATCAACCGCCGCATCGACGAGACGCTGACCACGCCGACGACGTGGGAGTACAGCCTCGGCCTCGGCGGCAGCCTCGGCACCCGTGGCTCGTACCGCCTTGACGCGGTCTACCGCGACGCCAACGACTTCTACACCGACCAGGTCGTGCCCGGCCGCACGGCGTCCGACCCGGCGGGCCGCGCGTTCGACCTCAACCTCGTGGTCAACAGCAACGAGCTCGACCGCACGTACAAGGCGCTGATGGGGCAGATCCAGTACCGATTCACCGACGACCTGACGCTCGGCGGCAACTACACGCTGTCGCAGTCGCGCGGCAACGTCAACGGCGAGACCGCGGCGAGCGGTCCGGTCCAGGACGACGTGCTGGCCTACGTCGAGTACAAGGACCTGTCGTGGAACACCCCGACCGGCAACCTGTCGATCGACCAGCGTCACAAGCTGCGGCTGTGGGCCAACTGGGAGCGCGGTCTCGGCAGCGCGGGACGCGTCGTGGTCGGCGTGCTGCAGAACCTGAGTTCGGGCACCCCGTCTTCGACCGACGGCTCGGTCGACACCCGGCCCTACGTCACCAACCCCGGCTACCTGACGCCGCCCTCGAGCGTCACCTACTACTTCGGCGGCCGCGGCGACCTGGTGACCGACACCATCACCTCGACCGACCTGTCGATCAACTACTACCTGCCGGTCGGCTGGATGAAGAAGAGCCAGTTCTTCGTGCGCTTCGTCGTCGACAACCTGTTCGACCAGGCCAAGCGCGACAGCACGGGCAACGAGACCGTGTTCACCGCCGCCAACCAGAACGCGGCACGGACGCTGCAGGCCTTCAACCCGTTCACCACGACCCCGGTGTACGGCACCCACTACGAGTACGGCCCCGACTTCGGCCAGGCCCTGTCGGCCGCCGACTACCAGGCCCCGCGCAGCTTCTACTTCGCGGTCGGCTTCCGCTTCTAGCCCCTCCCGCGGCGCCCCGGGCCCACGTCCGGGGCGCCGCCCCCCGTACACAGCGAGGCCAAGAGCCTCGCCGCCATCACCCGCGCCGTGCCCCACCCGCTCGCCCAGTGCGAGCAGACCCACCAGTCCAGGCAGCCCAACGACGTGGCGCGGGC
>WYBL01000003.1 GCA_011526565.1 Acidobacteriota bacterium
GGAGGAGTCGACGCTGGTCGAGATCCGCCCGGGCGGGCAGATCGTCGTCGACGGCCGGCCGATGCTGGCGGGCGAGATCCTCGACTACCTGAAGCCCAAGCTCGAGCGCAACCCGCTGAAGCCCGTGATCATCCGCCCCGATCAGGACGCCGCCTACGGCGACATGGTCCGGGTCTACGACATCCTGCGCGGCGGCAAGGACCAGGGGGTCGAGGTGAAGAACATCTCGATCCCGACCCAGCGCGAGATCGACCAGTTCTGGTACTGAAGCGAGGAGCCCGATGGCCGCCACACCCCCTCCGAAGCAGCCGACCGGCGCCGACCTCACCGCGGGCGACTGGCAGACCTTCGCGCTCGAGTACGACGAGGATCGCAAGAAGCTGCGCTGGGCGATCGGCATCGCCGTCGTCCTGCACGTCATCCTCTTCCTGATCCACCTGCCCGATATCGTGCGCGGTGACCTCAAGGCCGCGGAGAAGCCGAAGGTCTACGTCGTGCAGCAGATCCGCTTCAAGCCGCCGCCGCCGCAGCAGCAACAGCAGGAGCTGCTCAAGCCGCGCGCCAAGAAGGTGCCGATTCCCGACCCGACGCCCGACGAGCCGGAGCCGATCCGGATCGTCGAGGAAGTCGAGCAGGAGATCGACATCCCGATCGACGACTCTGTCATCGGCATTCCGGAGGGCCCGCCGCCCTCCGAGCCCGAGGGGCCGATCCAGGTCGGGGGCGACGTGCGGCCGCCCGAGAAGATCTCGGCGCCGCAGCCGCAGTACACCGAGATCGCCCGCAAGGCCCGCATCCAGGGCGTCGTGATCGTCCAGGCGATCATCGACAAGCAGGGCAACGTGACCAACGTCAAGGTGCTGAAGGGCCTGCCGATGGGCCTCGAGGAGGCGGCGGTCGACGCCATCAAGCAGTGGAAGTTCCGGCCCGCCACTCTGAACGGCAAGCCGGTGACGGTCTATTACAACCTGACGGTCAACTTCAAGCTGCAGTAGCGGACGGGTGGGGTCCGGCCTCGGCCGGGCCCCCCGGCTCGCCCGCGACACGTCCCCGGCGGCGCCGGGAGAGATAGACTAGGCGGCACCGGTGGCCTTCCAAGGATCGCTTCGCGAGCTCCCGCTTCCCGACATCATCCAGCTCGTCGCCGTGTCGGGCAAGACCGGAGTCTTCCAGCTGCGCAACGGCGCGCAGTCGGGGAAGATCTACCTCGAGAAGGGGCAGATCGTGCACGCCGACGCCGCCGGCCTCACGGGCGAGCAGGCGGTCTACGAGCTGGCGCGTTGGCTGCAGGGAGAGTTCGTCTTCACGCCCGGCACGGAACCCGAAGCGCGAACGATCGAGAAATCCAACACCAACCTCCTGATGGAGGCCGCTCGTCAGATCGACGAGTGGAGGATTCTCTCGAAGAAGATCGAATCCACTCGCATGGTGCCGGTGTTCGCGACGCAGTCCTCGGGCACCGGGGTCTCTTTCTCGCCCAGCGAGTGGGCCGTGATCACGCGAGTGGACGAGCGCAGGAATATCGAGGAGATCGCCGTCGCCCTCGGTCTGGGGGCGTTCGACGTCTGCAAGGTGGTCTACGGCCTGCTGACCTCGGGCGTCCTCGCCCTGCGTGACGACCTGCGCAGCCTGCCCTTCGAGCGCGTCGCCCGGCTCGACGCCGAGGCGCAGGCGCGAGTCGCGGACCAGGTGCACCGGGTCGCGCAGCAATTGCTCGCCGGCGGCGACCGAGGCGAGGAGCTGGAAGGCGCGCTGCGGCTGGCGCGGGCGGAGATCGGCTCGGGCCGCGGTCTCGACGCGCTGCAGGGCCTCGTCCGCGCCGAGGAGAAGCTGATCTCTTCGGCCCACGGGCCGAACCAGGCGAAGGCATATCTGGAACGAGTCACCCAGGTCCTTCAGGCGAGCTAACTCCGTACGCCGGCACGGCACGGTTCGTGCTTCGATGGTCGAGGTGGCGGGAGTCGCGTCGCTGGACGATAGGAGAACCCCATGAGAAACCGACTTCTGACCTTGTCCCTGGCCGCGGCCACCTCGCTCGCCGCCGCGGCTCCCGCGCTCGCGGGCTGGGAGGAGGGGGTGGCGGCCTTCAAGGCCGGCAACTTCGCCCAGGCGGCGCGCGAGTTCGAAGCGGTGGTGGCCGAAAAACCCGACTGGGCCAACGGCCACATGATGCTCGGCCGGTCGCTGCTGCGCACGAACAAGAACCAGCAGGCGATCGCCGCCTTGCGCAAGGCCTACGACCTCGCGCCCGGCGACGCCTCGATCCAGCTCGCGCTGGCGCAGGGCTACCTCGAGTCGAACATGGCCGCGGACGCCTCGCAGCTGCTCTCGCGCATGAGCGTCGCCGGGCTGTCGAAGGAGCAGCAGGGAGCCCACCAGAAGCTCTACGCCATGGCGCTCGAGAAGTCGGGTCGCTCCGAGCAGGCCGCCAGCGAGCTCGCCAAGGCCGCCGCGAGCCACCCCAACGACGCCAATCTGCAGTATCAGTACGGCTTGCTCGCGCTCAACACCGGCGACACGCGCGCGGCGATCGCGGCGCTCGAGAAGGCCGTCCGCCTCGACCCGAAGAGCGCCGACAAGTCCAAGGTCTACGTCCAGGCGCTGATCCGCGGCGCGCGCGAGAGTGCCGGCGCCGCCAAGGAGCAGGGCTATCTGAAGGCGGCCGAGACGGCGCGCGCGCTCGCCCA
>WYBL01000164.1 GCA_011526565.1 Acidobacteriota bacterium
AGCGCCACCGTCTCGTCGAGCACGCGGTCGTGGGCGCGGTACACGGTGCCCATCCCGCCGTGGCCCAGCTCGGCCTCGATCGCGTAGCGGCCCGCGATCACGCTGCCGGCCCGCGTCACCGCGCGGCCCCCGGACGTTCGGCCTCCGCCCGCCGGGCCACCACGAGGAACCCGGCCTGCTGCGCGTCGCGGGCCAGCGCGCCGAAGCGGCGGTCGAGGGCGGCCGACACCAGCCGCGCCTCGAGCGCGATGCCGCGCAGGCCGCGGCGCTCCGCCTCCAGCCGTGCCCCCTCGGCCTGCTCGAGGCCGGCCGCGATGCGCCCGGCGCCGGTCGCCTGCAGCCAGGCGTCGACCAGCGCCACCCGCAGGCGCACGCGGGGCTGTTCGGAGCGGGCGGCTCCCGCGGCGGCCCGCGCCCGCACCGGGTCGGCCTCGGCCTCGCGGCCCGCGGCGTGCAGCGCCGCGGCGTGCAGGGCCTCGGCCCACGCCAGGGCGTCGCGCTCGCCCTGGGCCCGCCAGGTGCGTGCGGACTGGGCAGCGAGCGCCTCGGCCTCGACGAAACGCCCCTCCACCAGCGCGACCTCGGCGAGCGTGGCGAGCGACTCGGCGACGCCGCCGTGCTCGCCGAGCCGCTCGCGCACGCGGCGCGACTCCTCCGCCTCGCGGCGCGCGACGGGCAGGTCGCCGCCGGCCAGCGCGACCTGGGCGAGGCCCACCCGGGTGAAGCCGACGGAGCGAAGGGAGCGCAGCTCCAGGTTGAGAGCGAGCGCGCGCTCGAAGCCGGCGCGGGCCGCGGCGAACTCGCCCGCGTCGAAGGCGACCCAGGCCAGCGTGTTGTGGGCGATCGCCTCCGACATCCGGTGGCCGCTCTGCTGCGCGAGCGCCAGCGCCTCGCGCAGCAGCGCCCGCGCGGGCTCGATCTCGGCGAGCTGGCGGCGCACCCAGCCCGCGCTGGAGAGCGCGATCGTCATGCCCTCGACGTCGCCCATCGCCCGGTACGCCGTGAGCACCTCCTCGTGGCGGCGGCTGGCGGCCCGCAGCTCGCCCTGCTGGCGCAGCAGCACGGCGAGCTGGTTGCGGGCGAGCGTCGCCCGCCGCTCGTCGCCGATGCGCTGGGCCAGCGCCAGCGCGGCCTCGTACGTGGCGCGGGCTTCGGCCAGGCGGCCGTGGCGGCGCTCGATGGTGCCGCGCCAGTTGAGGGCCTGGGCGACGCCGCCGGGGTCGCCGGCCGCCTCGAACAGGGCCCGCGCGTCTTCCGCGGCCTGCAGCGCGGCCGGGAGCTGGCCGAGGTCGCGCAGCGCCAGCGAGCGCTGGACCAGGGCGCGGGCGACGAGCCCGGAGGCGTCGCGGGCCCGTCCGGCGGCTTCGGCCCGCGACGCGGCGGCCTCGGAGCGGGCGTACTCGCCGAGGCCGTGGGCCGCCTCGGCTTCCGCCAGGTCGAGGTCCGGGTCGGCGAGGCCGCTCGCGCGCGCGGCCTCGATCGCCCGCAGCGCCGGCCGCCACTGGCCCGCGGCGAGCTGGGCGCGGATCGCCTCCACGGCGTACTCGGGCTGGTCGGGAAACAGCCGCTGCAGTCCCTGGTAGAGCAGCGCCGCCCGCGCGGGGTCGCCACGCCGCCGGCGCCACTGCGCCTCGAGCACGAGCCGGTCCTCGCGCTGCAGGCCGCCGGCCAGGCGGTGCGCGCGCTCCGAGGCCTCGCCCGCGAGGCGGTCGTAGCCGAGGCGCTCCCAGGCCTCGGCCAGCGCCGCGTGCACGAGCGGGTGCCCGGGCGCCAGCGCCGCCGAGCGCTGCAACGCCTCCTGCGCCCGGCGCGGCGCATGACTGCGGAGGTGCTCGAGACCCGTGGCGTAGAGGCGTGCGGCCTCGAGCCCCGGCGGCAGCTCGGGATGGGCCCGGTCGCGTTGCGGCCGCGGGCGGCCCAGGGCCGCCAGCAGCGCCTCGCCTGCCGCCGCCGCCGCGTCGAGCAACGCGTCTTCGCCGCGCTCGCCACTCCACACGTCGCGCGCGGCGGTGCCGCGGGGACCGACCAGCCCGACCCGGATCGCGAGCCGCCCGCTGTCGCCGTTCACCGTCGCCCAGGCCACGGCGTCGACCGCGAGCCGGTGCCGCGCGGCTTCGGCCCGCTCCGCGTCGAGCGCACCGCTGCCCGCGGCCAGCGCGGCGCGGGTGGCGGTCACGACGCGGAGGCCGGGGTCGCCTGCGAGGTCGGCGCGCAGGCTCTCGACGAGCAGGGTGCCGAGGCCCGCCGCCTCGCCGCTGCCGATCACGGCGACCGACGGCCGCGGCGGCTGAGGGGGCGGCGTCGACGGCCGTGGCGCCTGCGGTTCGCGCGCACACGCGGTGAGCAGCAACACCGCGAGCCCGACCCCCGCGAGAGGGGTGCGCCGTCGTCGGGAGCCGTCCGCGACCCGGGGAGAGAAGGGCAAGGTCGTCCTCACTGACGGTTTGACGTCGCGCGCCTGGTCGGATTGCGGGGATTATGCACCGGCGCCGCGGGCGGCGCCGCGGACGTAGGATGCGGCGTGCGCACCTTCGCGCTGTCCGTGCACGCGGCCTGGCGCTGCCGCTCGTCGCTGCGCTGCTGCACGTCGGGCTGGGCGATCCCGGTCGAGCCGCCGGTGCGGCGCCGGATCGAGACCGCCGCCGCACGTGGCCGCCTGCCGCTCGAGGAGGCCGCCGCCGGGGCGCTGCCCGTCGCGGCATGGCTGCCGCGGCGGGGCGGGCGGCGCTGGCTGGCGACCGCGGACGAGGGCCGCTGCGTGTTCCTCGAGCGGCGTGGCACGTGCGGCCTGCAGGGCGCGCTCGGAGAGGCGGCGCAGCCTGTGTCGTGCCGGCAGTTCCCGCGCGTCGCGGTGATCGAGGAGCGTGGCACTCACGTCTCGTTGACGCATTACTGCCCGACGGCCGCGGCGCTGCTGTTCGACGTCGGCCTGCCGCTCGCGCGGGTCGACAACGCGTTCGGTCCGGAGCGCGAGTACGAGGGCCTCGACGTGCGCGGCGTCGTCGCCCCGTGGCTGCGGCCCGGCGTGTGGCTCGATCCCGAAGCGCGCGACGCGTTCGAGCAGGCCACCCTCGCGCGGCTGGAGGACGCGCCCTCGCCGGAGGCGGCGCTCGCCGCGCTGCGCGCGGGCGTCGGGAAGGCGGCACGCTGGACGCCCGGCGACGGCTCGATGGCGCCGTGGATCGCCCGCGCGCTGGGCGACGCGGAGGGCCGGCCTGCGGGCGACTTCGACTTCGCGGGTGCGGCGGCGGCGCTGCGTGCGATCGACGGCTGTGCGCCGCCCGCGCTGCGGGCCGGGCCCGAGGACGACACCGGGTGGGCCGCGGCGGACGCGGAGTGGGTGGCACCCGCGTGGGGCGGCTTCTCGCGCCCGCTGCGCGCGTGGCTCGCCGCGCGGCTGGTGGCGAGCTGGGTGCTGTGGCAGGGCGACGGGCCGACCGCGGCCGTGCGCGCGCTGGAGCTGGGCCTCTACGCGCTGCGGGCGCTGTGTGCGCGCGCGGCTGCCCGCGCTCGGCGCCCGCTCGACCGCGCGATGCTGTCCGACGCGATCGGCGAAGCCGACCTGCACATGGTCCAGCGCGCCGACCCGCGGGCGCTGGCCCGGCTGGCGAGCCGCCCGCGGAGCTAGCAGCCCGTGGTGAAAGTCAGACCGCCTTGCGGCAAGCCGCTTCGAAGCGCTGCTTCAGCTCCTCGAAGCCGGGCACGCTCAGGTCGGCGCTGCGGGCGAAGGCCTGGCGCGCCGCGTCGACCTCGTCGTGGGCCGCGCGCCGCTTCTGCTCGGCGGCGCCGCGACCGCCGAGCGCGTTCTGGGCCAGCGCCTCGCGCAGTTTCGCGCCCAGGTCGGCCGGGGCGGTCGGCGCCTCGTCGGCGCTCGCCGCCATCGCCTCGACCTTCGCGATCAGCTTCTCGAGCCGCTGCTTCTTGAGCTCGGGGTCGTGATCGGTGCCGCGGAACGCCTCCGGCGCGCGGGCGATCACCGCGGCGCGGGCCGCGAAGAAGCGGGCCTGCAGCGCCTCGGCCTCGGCGCCGTCCGTGGCCGGCGCCTGGCGCCAGGCCGAAAGACGCGCCTCGAGACCGTCGCGGGCGTCGTCGACGGTGGCGGCTGCCGCGAACGCCTCGAGGTCGACCACGAGGGCGGTGCGGGCCTCGAGCGCGGCACTGCGGGCGAGCTCGTCGCGCTTCTTGTAGCGCTCGAAGAACAGGTCGCCGGCGGCCTTGAAGCGGGCCCACACCTCGTCGGACTTCTTCTTCGGCACCGGGCCTGCGGTCTTCCACTCGGCCTGCAGCTTCTTGAGCAGGGCGGCGGCCGCGTCCCAGTCGGAGGACTGCGCGAGCTCCTCGGCGCGGGCGCACAGCGCCTCCTTGTGCTCGAGGTTCTTGCTCCACGCCTCCTTCTTCTCGGCGAGGTCGCCCTTGCGCCGCGAGAAGAACGCGTCGCAGGCGCCGCGGAAGCGCTGCCAGAGCGCGTCCGACTCCTTGTGCGGCAGCGGCCCGGCCTGCTTCCACTCGGCCTGCAGCGCCTTCAGCGCCTCGGCCGTCTTCACCCACTCGGTCGAGTCGCGCAGGGCCTCCGCCTTCGCGATCAGCTCCTCGCGCTTCGCGCGGGCCGCGGCGAACTCCTGGGCGCGCTTCGCGAAGTGCGCGTCGAGGCGGGCGCGGACCTGGTCGCGGGCCGCCTTGAAGCGCTGCCACAGCGCCTCGCCCTCTTCCTTGGGCACCTGGCGCGCGGCCTTCCAGCGCTCGTCGAGGTCGCGCACGACGCGGGCGACCTTGTCGAGGTCCTGCTCGCCGAGCAGCGCCTCGACCTGCTGCACGAGCTGCTCCTGCACGCCGAGGTTGGAGAAGCGGCTCCACTCCGCGGCCTCGCGCGCTTCCTGGGCGCGCGGGAACAGCGCCGCGCGGGCGGCCTTCAGGCGCTCGAAGAAGGCGTCCTTCTCGGCCTTGCCGGGGAACGGCCCGGGGTTGTCGAGCAGCGCCTTGACCTCGCGCAGCGCGTGCTCGAGGTCCTTGAGCGGCACGTCCGGGCGGGCGACCACGGCCTCCACGGCGACGACCCGCGCCTCGACCTTCGCGACGTTCTCGCGCGCGGACTGCTCGCGCTGCTCGCGCTCGGCGGCGGCCTTGCCGAGCAGCGCCTGGCGCGCGGCCTGGAATCGCTCGGCGAGGTCCTTCGGCACCGGGCCGCCGCGCTCCCACTCGCGGCGCAGGTCGCCGGCCTGGCGACGCTCCTCGGGCGTCGGCGCCTCGGCCGCGGCGATCTTCTCGAGCGCCTGGAGCTTCTCCTCGAGCTGGGGGCGGCGGGCCTCGGCCTGCTCGCGCAGGGCGGCAGCCTGGTGCGCCGCGGCGCAGGCCGCCGTGAAGCGCTCCGCGATCGCGTCGGCCTCGTGACCCTCGAGGGCCGGCAGCGCCTGCCACTCGTGGCGCAGGGCGTCGATCGCGGCGGTGTCGGCCGCGGTCGCCTGCAGGCCCTGGGCGCGGGCGACGAAGGCCTCGCGGGCCGCGAGGGCGTGGGCGCGCTCGCGGGCGGGGTCGGACGCGGCGGGCACGGGCTCCACCGGGGGCGGGGCGACGGCAGCCTCGGGCGCGGGCGCCGGTTCCGGCTCCGGCTCGACGGCGGGGGCCGGCGCCGGCGGCGGGTAGAGCGCCTGCAGCCGGGCGCGCGCCTTCTTCTGCGCCGACTTGGCGCGGCCGCGCTCGGCGACGGCGCGCAGCGCGTCTTCGGCCTGGAGCGACTCGGCGGCGGCGGCGGCCACGTCCTTGTGCTCGCACTTGAGCGCGACGTCGAGCCGCAGCGCCGGGTCCTGCACCCGCAGCAGCGCGTCCATCCGGGTCCGCGGGTGGGGTGCCGTCTTCGACAGCGTGGCGAGCGCGCGTTCGTCGGCGATGCGGGCGAGCGCGGCGTCGCGCACGGCCTCGTGGCGGGCGTCGCGGCTGATCGCGATCAGCAGTCGCTGCTCGGAGAGGGCGGCGGCCGCCCGCGCGGCGACGGCCTCGTCGGCGCCCTGCAGCGCCATGGCGAGCAGCGCGTCCTGGGCCTCGCTCTTCACCGAGGTCTCTGTTTCGCCGCGCAGCACCTCGAGGGCGAGGTCGAGGTCCGGCATCAGGCGGGCGAGGGCGGCGCGGCGGACGCGGGCGTCGGGGTCGGCCTTGACCAGCGAGCGGGCGACGTCGACGTGGTCGGGCGGCAGGTTGCGGACGGCGGTCGCGCGCTGGACGGGGTCTTCCGCCTCCCAGGCGGGGGGCTTGCGGCGGAAGCGGTCGAGGATGGTCGCGAGCGGCATCGGTGGTGACTCCTGAAGGCGCGAGGAACGTCCGGCTCTCGACTTTAACCCCGGTCCGGGAAGTACTGGAGCCCGGTGAAGATCGAGGCGAGGAGGGCGGCCAGGCTGGCGGCGAGGGCGAGGCCCGCCGCCGCCGCGTGCCACGGCCGGGACGGCAGCCGCGGGTCGAGCAGGCGGGCGAGCACGTAGCCGCCGACGTAGCCGCCGGCGTGGGCCCAGTTGTCGATGCCGGGGAGGAGGAACCCGATGATCACGCCGACGATCAGCCAGGCGCGGATCGTCTGCTTCAGCATCGAGTTGCCGGTCAGCTCGCCGTAGTGCTGCAAGGCGCCGAAGAAGCCGAACACCGAGGCCGAGGCGCCGACCGTGAAGCCGGCCCCGCCGAGGAACGGGATGTCGGGCAGGAAGCGGGCGGCGAGGGTGCTGGCGAGGAACCCGCTGGCCCCCGCGAGCACCCACACGACGATCGCGCGGCCGGTCCCGAACACGCGCGACATCACCGGCCCCAGGTCCCGCAGCCACAGCATGTTGAAGACGATGTGCACGAGCCCGCCGTGGAGCCAGGAGGCGGACAGCACGGTCCACCAGCGGCCGAAGCGGAAGACCGGGACCTCGCCCGAAGCCCCGAGCACGAACAGCGACTCGAGCGCGGGCCGGAACAGGTCGCCGCCGAAGCGGATTCCGGAGACGTTCATCGCGAGCGAACTCAGGAACAGTGCCGCGCAGGCCCAGGTCACGAGGGTGACGAACACGTGCTCCTGGTCGAAGCCGCGCAGCACCCCCGCGTAGCCCCACATCCCGGGGTTGCGGCGACCGCAGTGGAAGCATTCGGGGTCGTTGACGCCGACCAGTTGCCGGCACGAGGGGCACAGCAGGCTGCCCGTCCTCTGTCGCTCGAACATCGCCCTTGCGCGCTGCGCCTCCAGGGCCGCCCGGCGCGGCCCGCTCCCGCCCCTGACGAAAGGGCGAAGGGTCGATTCTATGCGGTTAGGATTGGCAGCGCCGATGCCGCTCGCCCCCAGGCTCCTGCTCGTGCCCTCGCGCGCGGCCGCCGCCGAGCTGCCGCGCCGGGTCGCGGCCCGCGAGCGCCGGGCGCTGGCGGGGCTCTTCCCGCTGACGGTCGGCGACCTGGCGCGGCTGATCGCCGAACCGCTCCTGCTCGGCCGCGGGCTGCGGCCGTGGGACCACGGGCGGCTGGCGCTGATCGCCCGCGAGTGGCTGCACGCGGGCGGCGCCCGGGCCCTGGGCCTCGACCCGGCGCTGCCGCTGCCGCCGGTGGCGACGGCGCTCGGGCGCACGCTGCGCGAGCTGCGGATGGCCGGCGCCAGCCACCGCGCGCTGGCCGCCCTGCCAGCCGATCCGGGCGTGAGCGGCGCCGACGCCGCGCGGCGCCACGCGCTGGCCGAGGCCTACCGCCACGCCCTGGACCGGCTCGAGGGGCGCTTCGCCGACCCCGCCACGGTGCTGCGCACGGCCGCGGACGCGCTGCGCCGCTCCGATCCCGCGGCCACCGGCTGGCTGCGCGACGCCCGCGCCGCCTGGATCCCGGGGGCCGATCTCGTCCCGCTCGAGCGGGAACTGCTCGAGGCGCTGGCCCGGCACGGCCCGCTCGAACGCTGGGACGTCGAGCCGCCCGTCTCGCTGCGCGGACCCGAGTGGCGCGGCGCCACCCGCGGGGCCGCCTCCGCCGACTTCGCCCCGTTCGCCGCGCTCGCGCCGGGCGAGCGCCCGGCCGGGCTGGAGCGCCTGGCGAGCCACCTCTTCTTGCCGGGCGCGGGCGCGCCGGCGCAGGACGGCCTCGCGTTCATCACCGCCCCGGGCGAAGCGGCCGAAGCGCGGGCGATCGCCCGCCGCCTGCTGGCCGCGGCCGGGGACGGGATCGGCTTCGAAGACATGGCGGTGCTGCTGCCGCGCGCCGAGAGCGCTGTGCTCTACGCCGAGACGCTGGGCCGCGCCGGCGTCCCGTGCCGGCTGCACCCCTCGCTGCCGCTCGCCACCGGACCCACCGCGCGGGCGCTGCTGCTGCTGCTGCGCTGCCGCGGCCTGGACCGCGCGGCGGTGATGGAGTTCTTCTCCTTCTGCCACGCCGACTGGAGCCGTCACCTGCCGGCCGAGCGGGCCGCGCTGGCCGAGCCCTCGCGCTGGGAGGCGCTGTCGCGCGACGCCCGCATCGTGTCGGGGCTCGACCGCTTCCGCGCCGGGCTGCGCGGCCTGGCCGACGACGCGCGGCGTTCCGGACGCGCGGCGCGGGTCGACGACGCGCTCGACGTGGAGGCGGTGGTCGAGGCGCTCGCCCGCACCCTCGAGGACTTCGAGGCCGAGGCCTCGTGGGCGACCTGGTCGCAGCGGCTGCGGCGCGCGCTCGACGTGTGGGTCGGCGCGGAGCCGGACCGCGAGGCGGTGCTGGACGTGATCGCGGACCTCGCGGGACTGGGCGACGGCGACGCGGGACTCGAGGAGGTCGAGACGGCGCTCGCCGGCCGCTTCGAGTTCGAGCGCATGCCGCTCGTCGCGCCGCGCGAGGGCGCCGTCCACGTCGGCGTGTTCGACGCGCTCTGCGGCGTGCCGTTCCGCGTGGTCTGCATCCCGGGCCTCGTCGAAGGCGGCTTCCCCGCCCCGGTCCGGCCCGACCCCTTCCTGCTCGACGCCGAGCGCGAGGCGCTGCGGGTGCCGGCGCCGCCGCCGCTGCCCTCGTCGGTCGCGGCGGCCCGCGGCCAGCTCTCGCTGTTCGAGGCGCCGGCGAAACCCGAGGCGGTGGAGCTGCCGACCGTGGCGGAGCGCACCCGCGCCCTGCGCCGCGCGTTCCACGCGGCCGTGGGCCAGGCCGGCGAGCGGCTGGTGCTCTCCTACCCGCGCGCCGATCCGCGCACCGGCAAGGAGCGGCTGCCGTCGCTGTTCTACGTCGCCGCGCTGTCGGCGGCGCTGGGGCGGCCCGCGGGCGGCGCCGACCTCGAGCAGCACGTGGTCGAGGACGATCCCGCTACGCTGCCGCCCGCGCAGGCGCTCGACGCCGGCGAACGCGACCTGTGGCGGATGCGGCAGGGCGGCGAGAGCGCGGCCGACGCGATCGCCGCCGGCTCGCGCTTCTTCCAGCTCTCGCGGCTCTGCAGCGTCGCCCGCTTCTCCGACGCCCTGACGGCCTGGGACGGCCGGCTCGACCCGCTGACCGAGGCGTTGCAGGAGCGGGTCGACCCCGCCACCCGCGTGCTGTCCGCGTCGCGCCTGCACGACTACGCCGGCTGCGGCTTCCAGTACCTGCTGAAGCACGTGTTGAAGCTGGAGCCCGCGCTGCCGCCGGAAGAGCGCACGGCGCTCGACCCGCTCGAGCGCGGCAGCTTGTTCCACACGGTCGCCGAGCGGTTGCTGCGCGAGTGGCGCGACCGCGGCGCGTTCCCGCTCACGGACGACGCGGAGACGCAGGCGCGGGCGGAGGCGATCGCGCGCGAGGAGCTCGACGCCCTCGTCGCCCAGAGCCCGCCGCGGTTCCGTGCGCTGTGGGAGCGCGAGTGCGCGCGCTTCTTCGTCCAGGTGCGGGAGTTCGTGAGCCGCGAGGCGAAGGCCCAGGCGGCGCCGGGCTCACCGCGGCCGGCGCACTTCGAGCTCGGCTTCGGCCGCGTCCACCAGGCGGCGCCGGGCGAGCCGCATCGCGCGGAGCCGCTCGCCATCCCGTTGCCTTCGGGCGCGACACTGCGGCTCTCGGGCCAGATCGACCGCGTCGACCGCAGCGAAGCCGGCACCTACGTCGTGCGCGACTACAAGACGGGCAAGGCACCGAAGGACGAGAACGCCATCTTCCGCGGCGGCCGCCAGCTCCAGATCCCGCTCTACATCCGCGCGCTGGCCGAGATCCTGCCCGGCGCGGTGGTCGAGAAGGCGTTCCTCGACTACGTCAACGGCGGCCGGCCGGTCGCGATCCGGCCGGAGGTGGCGCACTCCGAGGCGCTGCTCACGCTGCTCGACGAGCTGGTGGGGCTGATGCGGCGCGGCGTGTTCCCGCAGGACAGCCGCGACTGCGGGTGGTGCGACTTCACGGCGGTGTGCGGGCCGCAGCCGCTGATCACCCAGCGGCTGCGGATCAAGGAGCGCGACGCCGACCTGCGCCGCTACGTGCGCCTGCGGGACTTCAAGTGAAACCGGTCGACGAAGACGTCCGCGAGCGGCTGCGCCGCGACCACGCCACGAGCTTCGTGCTGGAGGCCGGTGCGGGCACCGGCAAGACGACTCTGATCGTCGACCGGGTGGTGGCCCTCGTCACCTCCGGCGACGCGCGGCTCGACGAGGTCGCCGCCGTCACCTTCACCGAAAACGCGGCGGCCACCCTGAAGCTGCGGCTGCGCGAGGCGCTCGAGCTGTGCCGCGCCGACCCCGCGCGGGCCGAGGTCGAGCGACGGCGAGCGGGCACCGCGCTGGAGACACTGGAGAGCGCTCCGGTCACCACGATCCACGCGCTGTGTGCGGCACTGCTCGCCGAGCGGCCGCTCGAGTGCGGCGTCGTGCCCGGCTTCCGCGTCGCCGACGACGCCGAGATGGACCGCTTCTTCGCGCAGGCCTGGGACGAGTGGCTGGCCGAGCACCTGGTGGCGGGCGATCCCGCGCTGCTCGAGGCGCTCGACGACGGCATCCCGCTCGCCAACGACTTCATCTACGCCCAGCGCTCGTCGCTGCGCGGCCTGTGCCGGGCGCTGGTCGAGCAGCGCGACCTGCGGCCGCTGGTCGCCGAGGCGGCTCCCGACCCCGCCGCGTGGCACGCCGAGCTCGTCGCCCGGCTGCTGCACGCGCTGCCGCACGCGGGTGCCGCGAAGGCGGCCGACGCGCTGGCGGCGCAACTGCTCGCCCTCGCGGAGCAGGCCCGCGGACTCGAGGGGCTTGCCGGAACGGCGCTGGCGCAGGCGCTGCTCGACCTGCCCGAGCCGAAGGTGCAGGGCGACAAGCGCAACTGGCCTTCGCCCGAGGCGCTGGAGGCGGGCCGCGCGTTCACGCGCTGGTGGCGCGACTCGCGCGCGGCGTGGATCGCCGGCGACGGCGCCGCCCGCCACGGCCGGCTGATCGCGCTGGCGCGCGACGTCGTGCGCCGCTACGAGCAGCGCAAGCAGGCGGCGGGCGCGCTCGACTTCCTCGACCTGCTGGTCCGCGCCCGCGACGCTCTGGTCCGCCACGAAGGCGTGCGCGCGTACTTCCGCAACCGTTTCCGCTTCGTGATCATCGACGAGTTCCAGGACACCGACCCGCTGCAGGTCGAGATCGCCGAGGCGCTCAGCGGCGGCGAGCCCGGGCGGCTCACGGTCGTCGGCGACCCGAAGCAGTCGATCTACC
>WYBL01000023.1 GCA_011526565.1 Acidobacteriota bacterium
GCGTTGCCGACGAGGTTGTCGACCACCTGGGCGAGGCGCTCGGCGTCGCCCGTGACCGCCACCCCGGGGGCCACTTCAGCTTCCAGCGGCTGCCGCTTGCGCTCGGCCTGCGGGCGGTTGGCGTCGACGACCTGGGCCGCGACGACGCCGAGCTCGACGCGCTCGCGCTCGATCGCGAGCTGGCCGCTCTCCAGCGCGGCGCTGTCGAGCAGGCGGGTGACGATCCCGAGCATCGTGTCGGCGCTGCGCACGATGCGGGCCGCCATGTCGCGGCCCGCGGGGTCCGCCGTCTTCATCTCGAGCAACTCGCCGAAGCCGCGGATCACGGTCAGCGGGTTCTTCAGGTCGTGGGCGGCGATTCCCAGCATCTCGGTCTTGAGCGCGTCCGCCGCGCGCAGCGCGTCGTTGGTGCGGGACAGCTCCGCGTGCGCGCCCTCCAGCTCGCCGTGCGCCGTCTCCAGCGCGGAGAGCGCCATCACCGCGTGGCGGTGCTCCTCGGCGAGGCTCTCGGTGCGCTCCGCGACCAGAGCCTGCAACTCGCGCTCGCGAGCGCGCAGGGCGTGCAGGCGCAACAGGTGGCTGCCGCCCAGCAGCAGCACCAGCGCCAGTCCCGACAGCGCCACGAAGCTGCGGGTCTCGAAGAAGCGCGGGCGCAGCTCGATCGCAAGCGCCGCGGGCGCGGGGCTCGTCACGCCGTCCTCGTTGACCGCGACCACCTCGAAGACGTACTCGCCCGGCGGAACCCGTGTGTAGTAGGCGACGCGCCGCGGGCCGGCATCGACCCAGTCCGCGTCGTAGTCCGTCAGCCGGTAGCGGAAGCGCAGCCGCTCCGGCGCGGCCAGCGCGAGGCCGGTGTAGCGGATCTCGAGCCGCTCGCGGCCGGGTTCGATCGTGACCGCCGCGTCCACCCGGTGCGGCTCGAGCTCCGTCGCCAGCTCCTCGATCACCACCGGGGGCGGCGCCACCGTGCGCGGCAGGGCGACGGGATCGATCGCGGCCAGGCCCTCGATCGTCGGGAAGAAGAGGCGACCCGATCTGTGCCGCACTCCGGCGCCGCCGAAACCACCGCTGCACTGCGGGCTGGGCAGGCCGTCCCCCTTGTCGAGCGCGACCGTCCTCACGGTGGCCGAGGTCCCGGCGAAGAAGGCCTCCAGGGCCTGGCGATCGGCGCGGAACAGGCCGCGCTCGCTGGAACACCAAAGCGAGCCGGCGCCGTCGTCGAGGATCGCGTAGATCGTGTCGTGGTGCAGCCCGTCGCGCTGGCGCACCGCCTGCAAGCGCCCGCCCTTCAGCCGCCCCAGGCCGCCGCCACGAGTGCCGATCCAGAGCGTCCCGTCGGCGTCGCGGTGGAGGGCCGTGACCACGTTGGAACCGAGGCCGTCGGCCGTCGTCCAGCGCTGCTGCTCTCCGCCCGCGAGCCGGACCAGGCCGTCGTTGGTGCCGATCCAGAGCGTGTCGCCGGCGGCGAGCAGCGCGCGCACGACCTCGTTGCCGCCGTCCCGCAGCGGCACCGGCTCGAGCCGCGGCGAGCCGGGGACGAGGCGGGCCAGGCCGCCGCCGTAGGTCCCGATCCACAGTTCGCCGCCCGCAGCCTCGGCGAGCGCCGTGACCGTGTCGTTGGGCAGCCCGTCGCGGGTGGACCAGTGCTCGATGACGCGACCGCCCTCGACGCGGTCGAGGCCCTTCAGGTAGCTGCCGGCGAAGACCCGTCCGCGCGAGTCCTCGAACACCGTCATCAGGATGTCGCTCGCCAGTCCGTGCCGGCCGTCGATCACGTCGATGCGGCCGGCCTCGGGCCCCGCGTCGCGGAGCCGGGCCAGCCCGCCGCCGTTGGTCGCCACCCACAGCCCGTCGCGTCCCGTGGCGAGGCCCTTGACGAACGGGTCGGGCAGCCCGTGCTCGGGTGTCCAGGCCAGCACCGGCGCACGGCGCAGGCGGTGCAGGCCGCGCACGAGCGTGCCCACCCACAGGAGGCCCTCGCGGTCCTCCAGAAGCGTCTGCACGATGCCCTGGCGCAGCCCCGGGCCGAGGTCCGGCACGTCGATCCGGCCGTCTTTCAGGCGCGCGAGACCGGCGCCGTTGGTGCCGATCCACAACACACCCGAGCGGTCGCGCAGCAGCGCCTTGACCACCGTGTCAGGCAGGCCTTCGGCCCTGACGTAGCGCCGCGGCGGTCCGTCGCGAGGCAGGTGCACGACGCCGCCCCCGCCCCCGGCCAGGCCGGCGAAGAGCCCGCCGCGCCCGTCGGAGCAGAGGGCCGTGACGTCGCCGGCGATCCGGGTGTCGCGGCGCAGGGAGCGTCCGTCGTAGCGCCACAGGCCCGCCCCGGCGGAGCCGACCCAGGCGCCCTCGGCATCGGGCAGCAGGGCTCGGATCGAGCCCGCAACCTCTCCCTCTTCGGGGAGCACGGCCTCGAGCGCACCGTCCCGCAGGCGGACCAGCCCGGCGTCGGTGCCGGCCAGCACGGCACCATCGCCGGCGCGTGCGACGACGCGTACCGAGTCGGAGGGGAGCCGTCCATTGGTGCCGGCCCGCGTCAGGTGGCGGACCGCGCCGTCGGCGGCGCGGTGCACGAGGCCACCCCCGGCGGTGCCGAGCCACAGGCCGCCTTCTCCGTCGTCGTCGAGCGCGTAGACGCCCAGCGTGGGCGAGGCGTTGGCGCCCAGGTCGATCGTCACGAAGCGGGTGCCGTCGAAGCGGACGAGGCCGCCGTACGTGCCGACCCACAGGTACCCGTCGCCGTCCTGCCACAGCGCGTGAACCGTGTTCTCCGGCAGGCCGTTGTCGCTCGTCCACGCGGTGGTGGTCCACTCCCGCGGCCCGGGCAGGGGAGGGGGCGCCGCGGTGGCGACGCTCGCCGCTATGGCGAGGCACGGGCCGAGGACGGCCCGGGGAGGGAGGGCGCGCACGGTGCCCCCTAGGTTATCCCGCTCCCGCGCCGTTCGAGTCGTTCCTCTGCTAGCGTGCCCGCCGATGCGCGTCGCCCATCTGACCGACCGCTGGACCGACCGGGGCGGCGCCTCCGCGTACCTCGCCGCGGCCGTGGCGGCGCTCAGCGTGGAGGGCCTCGAGCAGACGGTCTTCGCCGGGGCGATCGGCGGGGGAGTGCCGGGCCCGGCCGCATCGTTCCGGCGCCACGCGGGGCTGGATGCGCCACGGGGAGCCGCGCCCGGTCTCGTCGAAGCAGTCGCGGCGGGGCGGCCGGACGTCCTCCACGTCCACAACCTCGTGAACCCGGAGCAACTCGAGGCGCTGCGGCCGCTGGACCCGGTGGTGACGGTCCAGGACCACCGTTTCTTCTGTCCCTCACGCGGGAAGTGGACCCGCGACGGCAGGCCCTGCGGCGTGGCACTCTCGCTCGAAGCGTGCGCCGAGTGCTTCGAGGACGCACGCTACTTCGCCGAGGTCCACGAGGTCACGGCGGCCCGCCTGCGCGCCCTGCGCGGGCTGCGGGTCGGGGTGCTGTCTGCCTACATGAAGGCCGAGCTGGTGGCGGCCGGGCTCGCGGCGGACGACGTCTTCGTGACGCCTCCCTGGCCCCACGGCCTGGACCCGGAGGCGAGGCCGTCGGGCCCGCCCTGCATCCTGTTCGCGGGCCGGCTGGTGGAAGCGAAAGGGGTTCGCGACGCGGTGGCGGCCTGGCGCAGCGCGAGCCTCGACCAGCCGCTGGTGTTCGCGGGAACCGGGCCCCTGCGGACGGAACTGGAGCGCGCCGGTTTCGAGGTGACGGGGTGGCTCCCGCACCGGGCGATGGCCGGCGTCTACCGCCGCGCGCGGGTACTGGTGATGCCGTCGCGGTGGCAGGAGCCGTTCGGGATCGCGGGCCTCGAGGCGCTGAGCCTGGGGGTTCCCGTGGCGGCCTGGGACTCGGGCGGGGTGCGCGAGTGGCACCCGGGCCCGGGCCTCGTGCCCTGGGGGGACGTCGGCGGTCTCGCCGCCGCGATCGCAGCGGTGGCCGGGCAGCCCGCGAGCCCGGCGCCGGGCTTCAGCCGCGAGCGGGGGCTGAAGGCACTCTTTGACATGTACGACGCGCGGCGTCCGGGTAGCATCCGCACATGCTCGAAGCCACCGTCTCCAAGCCGTTGAC
>WYBL01000165.1 GCA_011526565.1 Acidobacteriota bacterium
CCCTTCCACTGGTAGTGCTGCGAGGCGTGGAACGCCTTGGCTTCGTCCTCGTGGCACGCGAGGCAGGTCTTCGTGCCCTCGTAGTGCTCGAAGGCCTGCTTGTGGTCGAACTTCTCGGCGGCCGTGAGGGGGAGCGACGCGAGCGCCCCCGCGAGCGCCAGACCCGTGAGCATTCGCTTTCGCATCGCTCCCTCCTCTGGCCTCAGAACCGCGCCGTCAGCGCGACCGAGAACTTGGACGCGTCGTCGTAGGTCGGCAGGCCCAGGATCGGGCTCTCGTCGAGCTTCTTGGGCGCGCCCACCTGCCAGCCGGACCCGGAGTAGTCGTACATGTACTTGATCCACGCCGCCTTGAAGATCAGCTTCGGGTTGATGCGGTGGGTCAGGTAGGCCTCGAACACGTCGCCGCGGGCGGCGGTCTTGGGCGCCAGGATGTCGTCCTCGGCGACCGCGAAGTTCATCCAGTACTCGGATCCGTGGTTGAACTCGACGCCGATCTTGGTCTTCTCCTCGTTGAAGCGATAGCGGGCGCCGACGTACCACATCGTGCCGGTCTGCTCCTCGGGGGTCTCGAACGGGTCGGAGAAGAAGCCGCCGAACGGGGTGGTCACCAGCTCGGGATCGGAGCGGTTGAAGCTGACGCTCGCGAACAGGTCCATCGGGCCTTGCTTGCGCAGCGCGACGACGCTGCCGAGGTCGAGGTGGCCGAGGTTGGTCGAGGGCGTGAAGCGCATCACGATCGGGGCGCCGACCGGCGCGCCGGTGACGGGGTTGTTGGGCAGCACCACGAGACCGTTGAAGCCGTCGGTGACGTTGAAGGCACGAGCCAGCGTCACCTGCACGAACGTGTCCTCCGTGTCCAGGATGTCCCAGTTGACGCCCAGGAAGTGCGCGTCCTTCAGCCGGTCCTGCGGCAACTGGAGGATGTCGCCGCTGCCGAAGCCGGACTCGTAGCCGAGGCCGTAGCACAGCCGCAGCGTGGACTTGTCGGACAGCCCGTAGCCGACGGTGATGCCGTCGAACTGGTAGTTGATCAGCGCGCCGAGCGGGGTGCCGCCGCGGGCCTCGTCGTTGCGCAGGGTCAGCGGCGCGCCTTCGGTCGACGGCCGGCGGCCGATCGACAGATAGAGGTTCTTGCCGCCGATCTTGTTCCACGAGAAGTACGCGCGCTCGACGCGGAGGATGTCCGAGTTGGGCACGCCCACCGTGGTGCCGTCGATGTTGACCGAGGTCGGCTGGCCGTTCAGCACCTGCACGCCGGTCGAGTCGCCCCACACCTTGTACATCGAGAGCCGGCCCGAGAAGCTCAGGTTCTTCGCGGGCTGGGCCTCCATCCGCAGGCGCAGGCGGTTGGTGTAGAGGATGCGGTTGTCCGCCTCGTAGCCCGGCTTGTAGACGCCGGGCAGCAGCATGCCGTAGAGCTGCTGCTGGGCCTGGGGCGGGAACTGGCCGATCGCCTGCTGGAGCTGGGCGAAGGTCAGGTTCTGGGTGAAGTAGAGGTAGTCCGAGTAGTTCTGGCGGATGAAGTCGTTGACCTGGCCCATCCCCTGCGGGAAGCGGCCCGTGGCCCCGGCGTAGAACAGCGTGTTGACGACCTGGTTCTGTAGCGCCATGCCGTCGAAGTGGTTCGGGACGCTCGCGTCGATCGAGTGGGCCTCGAAGCGGAAGTCGCCGGAGAACTGCACGCGGTCGAGCGCCGCGTCGCGCTCGAGCTTCTGGATCCGCTTCTCGAGTTCCTCGACCTTCGGGTCGGGGGTGGGGCTGGGCTCTGCCGACTGGGCGAAGGCCGAAGCGCCGGGCAGCAGCGCCACGGCCAGCAGCAACGCGTTGAGCTTGCGCATGGTGTCTCTCCCTCTCACTTGCCGCAGGTCATCGGCTGTTCGGAGTCCGCCGCGTGATCGATCGAGAACTTCTTGATCTTCTCGAGCATCTCGGGGGTGATCGCGTCCAGCACCTTGGTGCCGTCGGGCATCGTCGCGGTCGCGTGCTTCGCCGCGTACTTCTCCTTGAAGAAGCGCTCCCACTGGTCCTGGATCAGCGTCATCGGGGTGTACTCGCCGTGGGGCGAGCCGGCGGCGTGACAGGTCTTGCAGTTCGCCTTGTACAGGTCCTGGCCGCTGGGGCCACCGGCGAAGGCCGCGGGGGCGGTGGCGAGCGCCGCGAGGGTGGCGATCGCGAGAGTCGTGGTCGTGCGGGGCATCGTCTTGTCTCCTTCGCGCCGGGGTCTGGCGTCGGCGCGAAGGGGACTACTGCAGGAAGGGGGCCACGATCCTGTGCCTTTGGAATCAGCAGCTTGCGGGGCAGGCCCCCTGCGCCGAACGAATGTCGCAACGATTCGTTGCAACGAAATGTCTGCGTAGCGCCCGAAATCGTTGCGACGAGCTGTCGGCCGAACTAGTGCAGCAGGCCGGCCTCGCGCATGCGGCGCCACAGCGTCGAGCGGCTGATGCCCAGCTCTTGGGCGGCCTCTTCGCGCCGCCAGCGGTGTGCCTCGAGCACAGCGCGGAGTTGCTCGGCGTCGGGAGGACCGGTCTCGTCAACCGCGCGGAGCGTGGGGGGAGCCGGAGTCGGGGCGACCGGCACGGCCGCACGGGGCACATCGACGCCGGTACACATCACGTCGGCGGGCAGGTCCTCGGGCAGGATCGTCTGGCCCCGGCAGACCGCGACAGCGTACTCGAGAGCGTTCTCCATCTCGCGCACGTTGCCGCGCCACCGCGCGTCGATCAGACACCGCAGCGCGTCGGGCGAGAGGCGCAGCGCGCGCCCGCGGCGGCCGGCCACGCGAGCCAGCAGGTGGTTCGCCAGCGGCTCCACGTCCTCCCTGCGCTCGCGCAGCGGCGGCACGTGGATCGGCACCACGCGCAGGCGGTAGTAGAGGTCGTCGCGGAAGCGCCCTTCGGCGACGGCGCGCGCCAGGTCGAGGTTGGTGGCCGCGATGACGCGGACGTCCGCGACCCGGCTGACGCTCTCGCCGACGCGTTCGAAGCGGCGCTCCTGCAGCACGCGCAGCAGCTTCACCTGCAGCGGCAGCGGCAGGTCGCCGACCTCGTCGAGGAACAGCGTGCCGCCCGCCGCCAGCTCGAAGCGCCCTACGCGGTCGCGGACCGCGCCGGTGAAGGCGCCGCGCACGTGGCCGAACAGCTCGCTCTCCAGCAGCTCGCCCGGCAGCGCGCCGCAGTTGACCGCGACGAAGGGCCCGCCCTGGCGGGGGGACCGGGCGTGGAGCGCGTGAGCCAGGCGCTCCTTGCCGGTGCCGCTCTCCCCGGTGATCAGCACCGTCACCTCGCTCTGCTCGAGGGTCTGCACCAGCCTGAACAGCCGCAGCATCGCCTCGGAGCGGGCGACGAGGCCGTGAAACAGGGTGACGTCGGCGTCCCCGCCGTCACCCTCCGCGGGCCGCAGCACGACCACGTAGCGCACGAGCGGATCGCACACTCCAGCGGGGTCTGCGGGGAACGGCGCCGCGGTCACCGAGACGAGCCGCGGCTCGTAGCCCTCGACGGCGAGGCTCGCCCGCCAGCCCTCCCGGCGCTCGCCACCCTCGAGCGTCGCCCGCAGCGATCCACCCCGGCCGAACAACTCGGCTCCCAGCACCTGCTCCACAGGGAGACCCGCCAGCGACGCCGCGCTGCCGGGTGCAGTCATGTCGTCGAGCAGCTCGGAGGCGTGGAGGATGTGGAAGTCCTTGTCCAGACAGAGGAAGACGCGACCGAGGGCCGCGAATGCCATGCTGACGCCACGGAACGCGACGGCGGAGGCGGGGGTCGGGCACGAGGCGGTCATGCCGACTTCCTTTGCCAGTTTCGTGCCGGCCGAGGCGCGGTTTGGCCGAGGTGCGGGACGCGGTGACGCGCCCGCCGCCATGGGCGTCGCTTTGACAAGCAAGGGGGCGCGCCCGAGACTCCGGCGCCGTGCGGTCGCTCGCGGGAGTGCTTCTGGCGTTGCTGCTGATGGAGGGCCTGGTGCGGCAGGTCTACCAGCGGCCGCTCGCCCACCACCCGGACTTCGGGCCGACGATCCGGCCTGGCGCCCGTGTCGTCTGGCGCGTCGAGGGCAACGGGGTCAGCCACTGGACCGACCACGGCGTGCGGGGCACGGAGCCCGTCGTCCCCGGCGAGGCGCCGCTGCTGGTGCTGGGCAGTTCCCAGACGGAGGCGCTCCAGGTCGACGACGACGAGGTGTACACGGCGGTCGTCGAGGCGGAACTGCGGCGCCGCGGGCTCGGGGCGCGCGTGCGCAACGCGGGCCGGTCCGGGGCCTCGGCGGCGGACTACGCCGCGTGGGCCCCCGTGTACCGGCGCCTGTTCGCGCCGCGGCACGTCGCGATCCAGCTCGCGCCCGCGGACCTCGGCGAGGACGCGTGGAGTGGCTCCGGCGGACGCTTCGAGCGCCGGGCCGACGGCACCCTGACGGCGACGCCGCGACCGGTCGCGCGGCCCGCGCCCTGGCGCGAGACGCTGGCGCCGCTGGTCAATCGCAGCATGCTGCTCGTCTACGGCGCCTACCGTTTCGCCGAGTTCCGGGCTGCGCAGGCGGCCCAGCCGCCGCTCTTCTCGGCAGGCGAGTCGCGGCCCGCGCCGGCGCCGACGCCGCCCGCCTCGTTCCCGGTCGAAGAAGAACTGGACCTGCTGCAGTCCGGGTTCGACGGCCGGGTCAGCTTCGTGTTCACGCCCGAGGTCGGGCGGGGAGAGCCGGCGCAGGCGGCCGGCGACGTCGAGCGCCGGTTCCTGGACTGGTGCCGCGTCCGCGGCGCGCGCTGCGCCAGCGCGCGCGCGGCCTTCGAAGCCCTGCTCGCGGACGGCCGCTCGCCGTTCGGCTTCGCGAACACGCGATTCGGCCGGGGCCACCTCAACCGCGAGGGCCATCGCGCCGTCGCCGAGGCCCTGCTCGGGGCGCTGCCGCTGCGTGAGCTTCGCTAGCCCCGTCTTCTTCGCCTTCGTCGCCCTCGTGCTCCTCGGGCTGGCCGTGCTGCGGCGACACGGCGCGCGCACGCTGGCGCTGGGCCTGGCGTCGTGCCTGTTCTACGCCGCCTGGGACTGGCGCTACCTCGGCCTGCTGCTGCTGGTGAGCGGCATCGACTACGCCTGCGCGGCGGCCATCCACGCCAGCGCCGAGCCGGCGCGGCGGCGCCACTTCCTGCTGCTGAGCGTCGTCTCCAACCTCGCGATCCTGGGCTGGTTCAAGTACTACGGCTTCTTCGCGTCGAACCTGGCGCTGGCCGGCGTGTCGCTGCCGGCGCTCGAGATCCTGCTGCCGGCGGGCATCAGCTTCTACACCTTCAAGTCGATGAGCTACACCATCGACGTCTACCGCCGCGACATCGAGCCCGCCCGCAACTGGCGCGACTACGCCACGTTCGTCAGCTTCTTCCCCGAGCTGATCGCCGGCCCCATCGTGCGCGCCTCGGTGTTCCTGCCGCAGATGGCGCGCACGCTCGGGCCCACCCGCTCGCGGCTGGCGATCGGCGGGTCGCTGTTCCTGCTCGGCCTGACCAAGAAGGTGGTCGTCGCCGACCGCCTCGCGGTGGTCGCCGACGCCGTGTTCGCCTCCCCGGCCGCCTGGGACCCGGTGACGGTGTGGCTGGGGCTGCTCGCCTACACCCTGCAGATCTACTGCGACTTCTCGGGCTACTCGGACATGGCGATCGGCACCGCCCACGCCATCGGCTTCGACCTGCCCGAGAACTTCGACATGCCGTACCTCGCGGCGAGCGTGGCCGAGTTCTGGCGCCGCTGGCACATCACGCTCAGCACCTGGCTGCGCGACTACCTCTACATCCCGCTCGGGGGCAACCGCAGCGGGGCCGCGCGCACGGAGATCAACCTGATGGCGACGATGCTGCTGGGCGGGCTGTGGCACGGCGCCTCGTGGAACTTCGTGCTGTGGGGCGCGCTGCACGGCGGGGCCCTGGTCGTGCACCGGGCCTGGAGCCGGCTGGGGCGGCCGCTCCCGCGGCCGATCGCCACGGCGCTCACCTTCGCGTTCGTCGCCGCCTGCTGGGTGCCGTTCAGGGCGACGTCGTTCGCCGACACGCGGACGATCTTCGAGCGGCTGGCCGGTTTCGGCGACGGCGTCGCGTGGCTTCCGGTCAGCGTGCCGGCCTGCGCGGCGCTGGCCCTGCTCGGCCACGCGCTGGGCGTGGCCGCCCGCGCGGCCGCGGCCGGCGCGCCGCGCGCGCGCCGGCTGTTCGCGGCCTTCGACGCGCGCGTCGAGCGCGACCCGATCCGGGGCGTCTCGGTCCGGCTCGGCGGGCGCACCGCGGGCGGCGCCGCGCTCGTCTCGTTCTGGCTGCTGTTCGTCTACTACTTCGCGGAGACGGACTCCTCCCCGTTCATCTACTTCCAGTTCTAGCGGCTCGGGACCGGGAACCCGCGGTCGCGCATCAGGGCGTCGATCTTCGCGTCGCGGCCGCGGAAGGCGCGGTAGGCGTCGGCGGGATCGACGGCGTTGCGCGGCGCGAACAGGTGCTCGACCAGCCGCTTCGCGACCCCCGCGTCGTAGAAGCCGCCCGGCGCCTCGGCGAACGCCTCCGCCGCGTCCGAGGTCAGCACGTCGGCCCACAGGTAGCCGTAGTAGCCCGCCGAGTAGCCCTCGCCCGAGAAGACGTGGGTGAAGTGCGGGCTGCGGTGGCGCATCACGATCTGCTTCGGCATCCCGAGCCGCGCCAGCTCCTCGCGTTCGAAGGCGTCGGGGTCGATCCCCTTCGGGTCGACCATGTGGTAGCGCATGTCGAGGATCGCCGAGGCCAGGTACTCGGTCGTCTCGAAGCCCTGGTTGAAGGTCTTGGCGCGGCGGACCTTCTCGACCAGCTCCTTCGGCATCGGCTTCCCGGTCTTGGCGTGCACCAGGTAGCCCTGGATCACCTCGTCGGTCAGCAGCCACCGCTCGAGGAGCTGCGACTGGAACTCGGTGTAGTCGCGCACGCCGCCGTTGAGCGTCGGGTAGGCCACGTTCGAGGCCAGCGAGTGCAGCGCGTGGCCGAACTCGTGGAAGAAGGTCTCCGCGTCGCTCCACGAGACGAGCACCGGCTCGCCGGGGGCGGGCTTGACGAAGTTGGAGTTGTTGGAGGCGAGCACCGTCTTCTTGCCGTCGAACGTCTCGTGGCCGCGGTACGACGTCGCCCACGCACCGGAGCGCTTGCCCGGCCGCGCGAACGGGTCGAGGTACCACAGCCCGACGTGGGCGCCGCTGTTCGCGTCGGTCACCTCCCACACCCTGACGTCCGGGTGGAAGACGGGGATGGAGCCCTCCTTCACGGGCGTGAACTTGAAGCCGAAGATGCGGCCGGCGGCGTAGAACATGCCCTCGCGCAGGCGGTCGAGCTGCAGGTACTGCTTGACCTCGTCGGAGTCGAGGTCGTAGGTCGCCTTGCGCACCTTCTCGGCGTAGTAGCGGTAGTCCCACGGCTCGATCGTGATGCCGGCGCCTTCCTTGTCGGCGATCGCCTGCATCGCGGCGACCTCCTCGCCGACGCGGGCGGCAGCCGGCTTCCACACGGCCTCGAGCAGGCCGAGCGCGCGGTCGGGCGTCTTCGCCATCCGGTTCTGCAGCCGCCACGCGGCGTAGTTCGGGTAGCCGAGCAGCTTCACGCGCTCGTCGCGGAGCTGCAGGATCTCGGCGATCAGCTTGTTGTTGTCGCGCTCGTCGCCGTTGTCCCCGCGCGAGTAGTAGGTGCGCCACACCTTCTCGCGCAGCGCGCGGTCGTGGGCGAAGGTGAGCAGCGGGTCCATCGACGAGCGGGTGTTGGTGACGGCGTACTCGCCCTTGCGCTCGCCCTTCTGCGAAGCCGCGGCGGCGGCGGCCGCGGCCAGGAACGACTCGGGCAGCCCGCCAGCCTGCTCCTTGGTGAAGTAGGTGACGTAGCCCTCCTCGTCGGCCAGCACGTTGTTGGCGAAGGCGGTGTGCAGCGCGGCCAGCTTCTTCTGGATCTCCGCGTAGCGGGCCTTCTTCTCGCCCTGCAGCGTCGCGCCGTTGCTGGCGAAGCCGTCGTAGGCGAGCCACACCAGCCGCTGCTGGTCGGGCCGCAGCTTCTTCGTCTCCGGGCTCTCGTGGACCGCCTTCACGCGCGCGAACAGCGCGTCGTTCTGGGTGATCTTCGAGTTGAACTCGGCGAGCTTCGGCGACATCTCGCGCTGGACCGCGCGGAACTCGGGCGTCGAGAGGTTGCCACCCCACAGGCCGAAGTAGACGAACACGCGGCCGAGCTCGTCGCCGGCGCGCTCGAGCGCCACGATCGTGTTCTCGAAGGTGGGCGGCGCCGGGTCGTTGGCGATGGCGTCGATCTCGGCGAGGTTCTTCGCCATCGCCGCCTCGAGCGCCGGCTTCAGCGCCGCGAGGTCCATCTTGTCGAACGCGGGCACTCCGCCGTGGGGCCCGGTCCACTCGGCGAGCAGCGGATTGGCGGCGGGCGCGGGAGCCTGGGCGGAAGCGACCGGCGAGACCAGGCTCAACCCGAGCCCGGCGAGCAGAAGCACGCGCATGATGACCTCCGATCGTGACGAACGGGTCAGTCTAGCAGCCCGTGGTGAAAGGGCCTGACGGCCCGGTCGCCGGCCTGAACGCGCGGGTGTCCAAAGGCGCGACGGGATGGCCGTCGCTCGGTGCGGCCAAGCGAGTGGACCGGTTGGACGCGACCAAG
>WYBL01000024.1 GCA_011526565.1 Acidobacteriota bacterium
GATACGTGGGGTTCGGGGTCAGGCCTCCGGCGTAGCCGACGGCCGTGGTGAACACGCCGGGCAGGCTCCAGAAGCGCTTCTCCGCGCCCCAGAAGCAGCCCATCCCGAACACGGCGCGCGCCAGGCCTGCCGGAAACGGCGGCTCCAGCGGGTTGCCGTTGACGAAGTGCCGTGCGGGCACCGGCATCTCCTCGGCACGCCCCGGCAAGGCTTGGTGGGGCCCGGGCAGGCTCAGCTTGCGAGGGTCGGTGAACAGCCACATCGTCGGCGGCCTCCTGATTCTTCGAGAATGCCGCGGAGCCCCTCCGATATTCCAGGCCGTACCCGCGGCGGCACGCCAAGGGCCGCGGTCATCATGGCGGCCCCACTGCCGCGGCCCGGCGGTGCTCGTCCTTCTCCACGTACATCGCGAGGTCGGCGGCGTCGACCGCGGCCAGGATGTCGGTGCCCGGGCCCCACGGCGCGAAGCCGATGCTGGCCCGGCAGTCGGCCGCCGCCAGCGCCTCGTGCAGCGCGGCGCGCCGCGCGGGGCCCTCGTGGGGGCCGGCGCCCGGCAGCACGACCACGAACTCGTCGCCGCCCCAGCGCACGAACAGGTCGTCGTTGCGCACGTGGTCGCGCACCGCGTCGGCCAGGCGGCGGATGGCGGCGTCGCCGGCCGCGTGGCCCTGCTCGTCGTTGATCCGCTTCAGCCCGTCCATGTCGATCACCAGCACCAGCCCGCGGTCGGCGGCGCCGCCGCCGGCGCGCAGGTCGGAGACGAGACGGCGGAAGACGCGGCGGTTGAAGCAGCCCGTCAGCGTGTCGGTGTCGGCCAGCGCGCGCAGCCGCTCGTTGCGGTCCTCGAGCTGGACCTTCGCCTCGTGGAGCTGGCGCTGGCCCTCCTCCATGGTGGCCAGCACCATGCCGAGGCCGAGCAGCATCTGCAGCACCAGCGTCGCGAACGGCTCCAGCTCGGCGTAGAGCAGCCGCTCGCGCTCGTGGCTGGCGGCCCAGAACAGCACCGCCGCGTACTGCGCGAACAGCACGGCCAGCGCCAGCAGCGACCAGGTCACGACCCGCATCCCGGTCCCCGGCCGGCGCACGTGGGGCCACAGCAGCACCGCGGCCAGCGCGTAGGTGATGGCCAGGATCGCGTTGAGGCCCGAGCGCAGCGCCCAGGTGTCGTCGAGGAGCTGCGGCGCGACGCCCGACCACAGCGCGACCGGCAGCAGCACGAAGCTGTGCTCGCGGCGCAGGCCCAGCCCGCGCGACTCGTTCTGGGCGGCGGCGCACAGCAGCACGCCGTGGGACGCGGCGAGGAACAGGTAGGCCGACAGGCTGGCGGTCCAGCCCAGCGCCTCCGACACGAGCAGCAGGCCGAGCGCCGCGGCCTGCGCGATCCAGGCGGCGGTCCAGTCGCGGAAGTAGCCGCGCGCCGTCTGCCGGGCCAGCAGCACGAAGAACGTGGCCAGCACCAGGCTGCCGGCGAGGTGCGCGGCGGTCCCGATCGTCGCGAGCATGAACCCCAAGCCTACCGCGGCCGCCGCCTCGGGTGCCGCCCGCGGTGGTACCCTCGCGGGCGAAGATCTGGGAGGGACGGATGGGCGAAGTGGTCCGTTTCGCCGCGCAAGGCGGCGACTGCGAAGGGTGGCTGGCGCGACCCGCGAGCCCCAACGGGCGCGGCGTGATCGTGATCCAGGAGTGGTGGGGGCTCAACGACCACGTCAAGGAGGTGGCGGAGCGCTTCGCCGCCGCCGGCTACCTGGCGCTGGCGCCGGACCTCTACCACGGGGTCGTCACGAAGTCGCCCGACGAGGCGGGCAAGCTGCTGATGGCGCTCGACGTCGCGCGCGCCGAGCGGGACCTGCGCGGCAGCGTGCAGAAGCTGAAGGCGGACACCGGGCGCAAGGTCGGCACGGTCGGCTTCTGCATGGGCGGCGCGCTGTCGCTGTTCGCGGCGTGCGCGAACGGCGACGACGTCGGCGCCTGCGTCGTGTACTACGGCGGCCACCCGAAGATCGAGTTCGAGTGGGACGGGCTGCGCGCGCCGGTGCTCGGCCACTGGGCCGAGCACGACGACTTCGCCAACGCCAACATCCCGCGCTTCACGAAGGAACTGCTCGGGCGCGGCCGCGGGTTCGACTTCCACACCTACCCGGGCACGAAGCACGCGTTCTTCAACGACACCCGGCCCGAGGTCCACGACGCGGCCGCGGCGAAGCTGTCGTTCGAGCGCACGCTGGCCTTCTTCGCCGAGAACCTCTAGGAGCGAACCGATGTCCCGCGAGACCCCCGACCACCACGACGCCGACCTGGTGCTGCGCGTCTACGAGATGCGCCGCGAGGCGGTGATGCGCGAGTCGCGGACGGCGATCAGCCGCGACTTCTGGCCGAAGAGCTACGACGACCTGCTGGCGATCAGCAAGCCCGACCACCCGCACAACGCGGCGTTCCGCCAGGTCGCCACGTACTGGGAGATGGTCTACGGCCTGGTCCGCCACCACATCGTGCACGGCGACTACTTCATGGAGAACAACGGCGAGGGCATGTACCTCTACGCCAAGGTCGCCCCCTACCTCGAGCAGTACCGCAAGGACTTCAGCCCGACGTCCTTCCGCTCGGCCGAGTACGTGGCGAAGAACACGGCCGAGGGGCGGCGGCTGTTCGAGATGTTCACCGCCCGCGTCGCGAAGGTGCTGGCGGCGAAGTGACCGCCGTCCCCGCCTGCGTCGTGATCGGCGGCGGGGCGGACGGCGTCTACTACGTGCGGCAGCTCCGCCGCGCCGCCGCGGCGGGGCGCCTCGGGTGTCCGCGGGTGATCGTCGTCGATCGCCGCGCCGACTGCGCGGTGGCGGCGCTGCCGCGGGAGGGCGACCCGGCGCTCGAGGTCGTAGCGTCCGACTGGGACGCCTGGCTCGTCGACGGCCTCGACGCCCTGCCCGCCGGCGCGCACCTCGTGCCGTGGCACTGGGCGCCGCACCTGCTGCGGCGCTTCCTCGCGACCCACGTCGAGCGCGCGGGCGGGCGCGTCGCTCCGGTCTCCCGCCTGCCGCCCGTGGGCACCCCGTTCGACCGCGAGACGCGTGAGGGCGACCGCGCGCTCTCGTACGCCACGTGGACCTGCCCGCCGACCTGCATCGAGCCCGCGCTGTGTCCGCACACCCGGGGCCCGAAGGACTGGAGCCTCGTCGCGAGACTTTCGGCGGGATCCGGTGGCGCCGGGGCGATCGTGTTTCCGTGCCTGCACCTGGCGTGGGGCGTCGGCACGATCCCCGTCGCGGCGATCCTCGCGGCGCGCGACCGCGTCGTGGCCCGGCTGCGCGCCGATCCCGCGCCCGCGCGCTGGCACGTCGGCACCGCCAGCCACTGCCACGGCCTGCTGGCCGGGATCGAGGTCTCGGCCTGACCCTCCAACCGGCGCCCTGCCGCCGGCGTCCAGGGGGTGTGTGAGCGAGACGCGGGCCGCGGACCCCCTGGTGGAGCGGGCGCGACGCGGCGACGACGTCGCGTTCGGCGCTCTCGTCGAGGCGCACCAGGCACGGGTGTTCCGGGCGGCCCTGGCGGTGCTGGGCTCGCCGGAGGAGGCGGAGGACGTGGCGCAGGAGGCGTTCCTGACGGCGCACGCGAAGCTGCACACGTTCCGCGGCGACGCGGCGTTCTCGACGTGGGTCGGCCGCATCGCGTGGCGCGCGGCGCTCGACCGCCGCCGCTCGCTGGTGCGCCGGCTGAAGCGCTTCGTCAGCCCGCCCGAGGACGAGTGGCCCGAGCCGCCTGCAGGCGACCCGTCGCCCGAGGCCCGGTTGCTGGGCCGGGAGCAGCGCGACCGCACTCGCCGCGCGATCGCCGCGCTGCCCGCGGGCCTGCGCGACGCGCTCCTGATGGCGACGGCGGGCGACCAGCCCTACGAGCAGGTCGCGGCGGTGCTCGGGATCCCGGTCGGCACCCTCAAGTGGCGCGTGAGCGAGGCGCGCAAGCGGGTCAGGGCGAGCCTGGAGGCGGCGAGATGAGCGAGTTCCGCGACGACGCGGCCGAGCGCGCCCTGGACGCGGTGGCGCGGGCGATGACCGCCCATCCCGCGCCCGACGTCGCCTCCGCCGTGCGCGCGCGCCTCGGCGCCCGTCGTCCGGCCGCGGCCGCTCGCCCGGGGTGGGCAGCGGGTGCGCTCGCAGCCGCAGCGGTGATCGTGATCGCGGTGTGGCTCGCACCGGAGCAAGAGGCTCCGGCAGCCCCCGCTACTACGGTGGCCCGCGGGCCGCGTCCGCCTGTCCCCCCTGCCGCGTCGGCGGTGGCGCCGCCCCCGGTTCGCCCGGTGCCCCCGCCCCCGGTCGCCGCGGCGCCGCGGACGCCGGCGCTTCCCCGCTTGCATGCGCCCGTCGGGCCGTGGCCGGGCGACGAGCTGCGGGCCGAGCCGCTGCGGGTCGTACCGCTGACCGAGCCGCCGCTGGCGATCGACGAGATCGGCCTTTCGCCGCTGGCCGGGCCGGCGCCCCTGGATTTCGAGGCCGTGGACGTTCCCGGACGAGGAGAAGAGGAGTGACGATGAAGAACCGTTGTCTGGCGTGCCTGTTGTCGGCCGCGCTCGCGGCGCCGCTCGCGGCGCAGACCCCCAACCCGCCGCCGCCCCAGGGGCCGCGCATGGCGATCCCGCCGGAGGCGCAGACCGAGCCGGGACGCCGCCCGCGACGGAACTCGTTGCCTCCGTCCCTCCAGTTGCGGGTCGTGATCAGCGACCAGGTGGGCGCCGCAGAGGCGCAGAAGAAGCAGCTCGAAATGAGGATGTCGGAGGGCGAACGCTTCTTCCTGCGGACCGTCTCGCAGAACACGGCGGCCAGCCCGCGCCTCAATGCCGATGCCCGGGCCGAGCTCTTCGGCGACCGGGCCTCCCTGCAGTTGACCGTGGAGTACGGCGGGCAGGAGCTGGCCGCGGATGGCCGACGCAACGAGAGCGGGTTCAAGTACCAGTGGTCCGAGCTGGTGGTCGAGCTCGGCAAGCCGACGATCGTGTTGCAGACGTCGGACCCCGCAGCGGAGCGCCAGATCGCGATCGAGGTGACGTTGTCGGTGGTCAGGCCGTAGTGGCCGCTCAGGCCCGGGCGATCCGCTCGACTCCGTCGCAGAAGGCGTCGACCTCCGCGAGCGTGGTGTAGACCGAAGGGGTCACCCGGACGCACTGGAAGTCGTCGCGCACGATCGGCGTCACGAACACGCGGTGCTTCTCGAGCAGGCGCCGGCCCAGTTCCTCGACGGCGATCCCGTCGAGCGCGAAGCTGCCGAGCCCGCACGAGAGCGCGGGGTCGCGGCTGGTCAGGAAGCGCACCCGCGGCAGCGCGGCGAGCCGGCTCATCCAGCGCTCGCGCAGGTAGCGCAGCCGTGCCGCCTTGCGCGGGACGCCGAGTGCCTCGGTGAACGCGACCGCCTCGACGATCGCGTTGTGCGGCGCGGCGGGATGGGTGCCGATCTCCTCGAACTTGCGGATGTCCGCGTCCATCTCCGCCGGCGCGGCCATCAGCGGCCACAGCCCGGCGATCTTCTCGCGCCGCACCGACAGGAAGCCGGTGCCGATCGGCGCGAACAGCCACTTGTGGAGGCTGGTCCCGTAGTAGTCGCAGCCGAGCTCGTCGCGGGTGAACGGGAGCTGGGCGAAGGCGTGGGCGCCATCGACGATCACCTCGCAGCCGTGGCGGCGGCCGAGCGCGACGATCTCCTTCACCGGCATCACCAGCCCGGTCAGGTTGATCACGTGGGACACGAGCAGCACCCGCGTGCGCGGCGTGATCCTCTCGGCGTAAGCATCGACGAGCTGGCGCGCGTCACGCGGCGGGGTGGGGATCGGGAAGGTGACGAGCTCGACGCCCTCGCGGCGCTGGCGCTGGCGCAGCGCGGTCAGCATCCGCGGGTAGTCCTGGTCCGTCGCCAGCACCTGGTCGCCGGCCTTCAGCGGCAGCCCCAGCAGGCAGGTCTCCAGCGCCTCGGAGGCGTTGCGGACGACCGCCATCTCCTCGGGGTCGCAGCCGAACATCCGGGCCAGCGCGGCGCGCGCCGACTCGATGCGCGGCTCCTGCCAGCGCCACATCGCGAAGGACGGCGCCTCGTTGCCCAGCGACAGGCCCCGGACCAGCGCGTCCATCACGACCCGCGGGGCGGGCGAGACGCCGCCGTTGTTGAGGTTGATCAGCGAGCGATCGACCGCGAAGGCCTGCTGGACCGGGCGCCAGAAATCCTCGTCTGCGGCCAGTTCCCTAGCAGCCCGTGGTGAAAGGGCCTGACGGCCCGGTCGCCGGCCTGAACGCGCGGGTGTCCAAAGGCGCGACGGGATGGCCGTCGCTCGGTGCGGCCAAGCGAGTGGACCGGTTGGACGCGACCAA
>WYBL01000166.1 GCA_011526565.1 Acidobacteriota bacterium
CCCCCCCCCCCCCCCCGCGACCGCGGCGCCTTCGGCCAGCGTGACCGACACCGAGTGCTTGCCGGCCGTGAACTCGCGGGTCAGCACGGGGCGCCACTCCGGGCGCGCGTCCGCCGTGCCCACGTAAGGGCAGATCACCGACTTGGCGCAGCCGTCCGCCTGCCAGCTCTGGCCGGCGCCCTGCAGGCCGTAGGAGTAGAGCGTGTAGACGCCGTGCTCGGGCACGTCCACGATCACGTGGGCCGCGAGACCGCGGCTGTCGGCGGCCAGGTAGGCCGCGCCCTCGGTCCCGCCCTCCGCGAGCTGGACGTCCGGGGTCGCCGAGATGAAACGCGCCGCCGGGATCTCCTGGCTCCAGTCGCCGGGGGGCAACTCGTGCTCGAGCACGGTCGCCCGCAGCAGCGTGACCGCCACGTCGTCCGTGTAGAGCAGTGCCGTGCCCTTCCAGCCGCCGAGCGGCTCGACCGGCACGAGACAGGGCGGCGTCAGCTCCACGCGCTCGAGCAGGCCGGCGCCGCGCAGGTCGACCTTCGCGTAGTAGAGGCCGGGGTCGAGGTGGGTGCGTCCCGCCTCGCGCCAGCCGCCGTCGGCGGTGGGCAGCGCGGGGAACGAGACCACGGGCGAGCCGTCCTCGCGGTTCACGATGTCGACGACGCACGGCTCCTCGGGGTTGCCCTGGAGCCGCAGCCGGACGCGGTAGTCGCCCGGCTGGATGATCGTGAGCGGGTACCACGCCGAAGCGAGGTCGGTCTCCGCCGCCAGCAGCCGGCGCGGGCCGACCTGGCTGAGCCGGGTGCCCTCGGAGCGCGCGTACTGGTCGGCCGGGAACAGCAGGGCCTCCTTCCACGACAGCGTGGAGAACAGCGTGGAGGCCCGGGCCTGGGGCGGCAGCGCGTCGCCCAGGTCCATGGCATTGAGCATCAAGCGCGCCCACTCGGCGTGGGTCACGGGAGCCTGTCTCGGATCGCCGTACAGCGGCAGGAGGGTGGTGCCGCACACGGCGAGGAGCAGGATGTGCTTCTTCTTGAACACGGTCATACCCCTCCCAGACTCAACCCTACGCGGCCCCGGAGGGCGTGTCAAAGCGCGAGGCCTCGCCCGCCGCAGCGGGGCCTTCCGTTGACAGCGTCGCCGCGGCGCGGCTAACGTGCCGCGAGGTCCAAGATGAGCGCCGACGCCGATCCGGTCCGCGAGGAGCGCGAGGCCTGGAACGCCTACATCGCGAAGAACGGCCTCAAGCGCAGCGAGCAGCGGGAGGCGATCCTCGACGTGTTCCTGCGCACCGAGAGCCACCTCTCGGTGGAGGACCTGCTGAAGCTGGTCCAGAAGAAGCGGCCCGACGTCGGCCGCACCACCGTCTACCGCACGCTCAAGCTGTTCGCCGCCGCGGGGCTCGCCCGCGAGCTGCACCTCGACGGCGAGACCCGCTTCGAGCGCGACTGGAACCGCGAGCATCACGACCACTTCATCTGCCGCTCCTGCGGCGCGATCTTCGAGTTCAAGAGCGACCAGATCGAGCAGCTCCAGGAGGAGATCGCGGCGGAGATCGGCTTCGTGATCGACGGCCACCGCCACCACATCTACGGGCTCTGCCAGCGTTGCCAGGCGAAAGCGAAAGGCCGCTGAGCGAGCCGTTGCGGATCGAGCGGGTCGAACTGCGCGAGCTGGCGCTGCCGATGCGCCAGCCGTTCGAGACCTCGTTCGGGGTCGCCCGCGAGAAGCGCTTCCTGCTGGTCACGCTGCACGCGGGCGGCCTCACCGGCTTCGGCGAGTGCGTCGCCGACCACCACCCGGGCTACCTGCCGGAGACGCTCGGCACCGCCGCCCACGTGCTGCGCGACTTCCTGGTCCCGCTCGCGTTCGCCGCGCCGATCACGACGCCGCAGGAGCTGGCGGCGCGGCTCGCCCGCGTGCGCGGCCACGAGATGGCGAAGGCGGCGCTGGAGATGGCCGCCTGGGACCTGTGCGCGCGGCGCGACGGCGTCTCGCTCGCGCGCCTGCTGGGCGGCACCCGCGAGCGGATCGCGGCGGGCGTCTCGGTCGGCCTGCAGCGCGACGACGCGGCGCTCGTCGACAAGGTCGCCGAGGAGCTGGCGGCCGGCTACCAGCGGGTCAAGGTCAAGATCAAGCCCGGCCGCGACGAGAGCGCGCTGCGGGCGCTGAAGCGGCGCTTTCCGGAGTTGCGCGTCGTGGCCGACGCCAACAGCGCCTACACCCTGGCGGATGCCGAGCGCCTGGCCCGGCTCGACGCGTTCGAGCCGGCGATGCTCGAGCAGCCGCTGCACTGGGACGACGTGCTCGACCACGCGGCGCTCGCGAAGCGCATCCGCACCCCGATCTGTCTCGACGAGTCGCTGCGCTCCGCGGCGCGGGTGGCGCAGGCGATCGACGTCGGCGCGGCAGCCGTCGTCAACCTCAAGCCCGGCCGCGTCGGCGGCTTCACGGAGAGCCTCGCCATCCACGACCTGTGCGCCGCGCGCGGCGTGCCGCTGTGGTGCGGGGGGATGGTGGAGAGCGGAATCGGGCGGCTGTTCAACGTGCACCTGCAGGCGCTGCCCGGGTTCGAGCCCGGCGACACCTCCGACCCGCGGCGCTACTTCGACGAGGACCTGGTCGACCCGCCCGTGGTCGTCTCGGCCGACGGCTTGATCGACGTGCCGGCCGGTCCCGGGATCGGCGCGACGGTCGTCGGGCCGCGCCTCGAGCGGGCGACGCGCTGGCGGGAGGAGTTGACCCCTTGAGCACTCTGCGCGCCGGCCTGGCCTTCCTCACGGTCCTGGTGGCGACCCTGCTCGCGCTGCTGTGGACGCTCGGTCGCGAGGCGCCGCTGGTCCGCGCCGGGCAGCCGCTGCCGACCCCGAAGCTGGGCCGGATCGGCGGCTTCGGCGAGAGCTCGCTCGCGATCTTCCGCGGCCGACCGCTGCTGTTCGTGGTGCTCGACGCCGAGTGCTGTGCCACGCAGGCGGTGGCCGTCGAGAAGCTGTCGCGCGAGCTGTCGCGTCGCCGGCTGGCCGTGGCCGTGGCTTTCGCCGACCGCGACCGGCTGCGGGTCGACCGCTTCGTGCGCGAGCTCGGCCTCACGATTCCGGTGTTCGAAGACCCGGGCCGCGAGCGGCTCGGGCCGGCGTTCGGCAGCGGGCGCCTGCCGCAGTTCTACCTCGCCGACCGCGAGGGCCAGGTCGTGTTCTCGATCGTCGGCGACTACGACGTGCGCGGGACGGAGTTCCGCGCGATCGTCGAGCCGCTGCTCTCGCCCGCGCCCTGGTGAACGCCGGCGCGGTGGGCGAGCACCGCGCCGACCAGGTAGAGCGAGCCGGCGACCACGACCGGCTCTCCGGGCCGCGCCAGCGCGGCGGCCGCCGCGAGTGCCGCGCGCAGCGAGCGGGCGCGGTGGGCGCGGGTCGCGTGTGGGCCTGCCCGCCGCGCGATCTGCGCCGGGCTGGCCGCGCGCGCTCCCGGCGCCTTCACCAGGACGACCTCGCGGGCGGGCGCGAACAGCGCGGCGGCGATCGCCTCCAGCTCCTTGTCGGCCATCGCGCCGAACAGCAGCACGTGCGAGCGCAGCGGCGCGAGCGCGGCGGCCAGCGCCCGCGCGCCGTCCGCGTTGTGGGCGCCGTCGAGCAGCAGCGGCGGGCGGCCCGGCAGCCAGTCGAGGCGGCCGGGCCAGCGCGCGTCCGCGAAGCCGGCCACGGCGCGGCCCAGGTCGAAGCGCAGCCCCGCGTCGCGGGCGCACTCGAGCACCCGCAGCGCCACCTTCAGGTTCGCGAGCTGGTGGGGCCCCGGCAGCGCCTGCACGCCGGCGTGGCGCGCGACAGGCGTGGTCGCGGCGACGCGCGGCGGCCACAGCGCCGGCGGCACGCCGCGCCGCGGCCGTGGCGGAAGCGGGCGCAAGTGCACTTCGGCCGCGGCGTCGATCCGCGTCGCGCCCACGCTCCGCGCGCGCGCCGCCACCACCGCGGCGGCCTCCGCGGGCAGCGCGCCGACCACGACGGGCCGCCCGCGCCGCATCACGCCCGCCTTCTCTCGCGCGACGTGGCGCAGCGTGGGCCCGAGGTGCTCGGTGTGGTCGAGGCCGAGGCTGACGATGGCGGAGACGAGCGGGTCGCACAGGTTGGTGGCGTCGAGCCGGCCGCCCAGGCCCACCTCGAGCACCTGCACGTCGACCCGCGCGTCGCGGAACACCAGCCACGCCGCGGCGGTCAGCGCCTCGAAGTACGTGGGGGCGGAGGGCAGCACTCCCCGTGCGACGAGGTCCTCGGAGACGGCGCGCACGCGGCCGAGGGCGCGCGCCAGCCCCCGCGTCGAGACGGGTTGCCCGTCGACCGTGATGCGCTGCTCGGGGCGCACCAGGTGCGGCGAGGTGTAGCGCCCGACCCGCAGCCCGCCGGCGCGCAGCCCGGCATCGAGCAGCGCGACGACCGACCCCTTGCCGTTGGTCCCGGCGACGAGCAGCGCGGGCGCGCAGCGCTCGGGCCGGTCGAGCGCGCGCAGCAGTTCCCGCAGCGGCCCGAGCCCGAGCTTGATCCCGAACCGCACCCGCGACTTCAACCACCCGAACGGACCCATCAGTGGATGCTCCCACACGCCACCACGAGCCTGCGCGGACCCGCGTTGGGGGTTCGGGGGCGGAGGAGGGTTCGTGGTCCGACGTAGCCCCCGAGGGACCGCTGGTGGGCTTTGCCCACCAGCGGAACCCAGTGTGGAAAAGTGGAAGAAAGTGTGGAAAACTTCTAGCTCGCTGTGTTCAAAGGGACTTATCGCCACCGCATCGACCCCAAGGGGCGCCTGCCCGTGCCCGCGGCCTTCCGCCGCGCGCTGCCGGAGGCCGACAAGGGGCTCGTCCTGACGGCGCTCGACGGCTGTCTCGCCGCCTATCCTTTGGCCGAGTGGGCGCGGCTGGAGGCGCAGCTCGCCCAGTTGCCCGCGTTCTCGAAGCCCGTCAAGGCGCTGTCGCGGCTGCTGCTCTCGCGCGCGGTGGACTGCGAGCTCGACGTGCAGGGCCGCATCCTGGTGCCCCCGGCACTGCGGGCGGCAGCCTCGCTCTCGGGCGAGGTGGTGGTCGTCGGCGTCCTCAACCGCTTCGAGTTGTGGGCGCCCGACGCCTGGGAGTCCTTCTGCCGGGACTCGGAACAGCTCCTCGACGACGTCTCGCTGGGGGTCGAATGGCCCCTGCGTCCACAGGGAAACCCCAATAGCTAGTTCGGTTAAGGCTTGACACCCCTCTAGGGCACTCCTAGACTCCGCGGTGGTCATCTGTGGAAAAAAGTGGGTCGCAATCCCTCGTGGTGGGGGACCGCGGACCCATTGCGGCCAAGGGGCATGCTCCGGGGTAACCATCCCGCGCGGGTCGACGACAAGGGGCGGCTGAAGATCCCCACGGCGTTTCGTGTGCACCTCGAGGCCCAGTACGGCTCCGAGGTGTTCGTCACGAGCGTCACGGGGGAGCACGTCCGCGTGTATCCGATGCCCGTGTGGCTCGAGATCGAGCGCAAGCTCGCCGCGGTCCCGCAGTCGAGCCCCTCGCGCCAGCGCTTCCTCGACCGCGTCAACTTCTTCGGCCAGGTGCTGAGCCTCGACAAGCAGGGCCGCGTCGTGATCCCCCAGTTGCTGCGCGAGTCGGCGGCGATGACCGGCGAGGTCGCGGTGCTGGGCCTGATGAACCACGTCGCGGTGTGGAACCACAAGCGCCTGCACGACCGCCTGTTCAAGAAGGAACCCTTCACCGACGAGGACGGCCGCGCTCTCGCGGAGTTCGGGATCTGATGTGGAGGACACCCCGCGTCACGTCCCGGTGCTGCTCGCCGAGGTGCTGGAGCTGCTCGCCGTGAGGCCCGGCGGCTTCCACGTCGACGGCACCCTCGGCCTCGGCGGCCACGCGGAGGCCGTGCTCGAGCGCAGCTCGCCCGACGGCGCGCTCTTCGCGGTCGACCGCGACCCGGCGGCGCTCGCGCACGCGGCGCGCAGGCTCGCCCGCTTCGGCGACCGCGTGGCGCTCGAGCACGCCGACTTCCGCGAACTGCCCGAGCTGCTGCACAAGCGCGGCCTGCCGCCCGACGGCATCCTGCTCGACCTCGGCGTGTCGTCCATGCAGCTCGACGACCCGGCGCGCGGCTTCAGCTTCAGGAACGACGGCCCGCTCGACATGCGCCTCGACCCGACCCGCGGCGCGCCGGCCGCGGAACTCGTCAACCGGCTCCCCGAGCAGGAGCTGGCCGACGTGATCTACCGCTTCGGCGAAGAGCACGCCTCGCGGCGCATCGCGCGGGCGATCGTGGCGAGGCGGCCCTTCCACACGACGCTGGCGCTGGCCGACGTCGTGCGCCGCGCCGCCGGCCGGCCGCGCCGCGGCATCGACAACGCGACGAAGACGTTCCAGGCGCTGCGCATCGCGGTCAACGAGGAGCTCGACGACCTCGGCGCCACGCTGCACCGCCTCGCCGACTGCCTGGCCCCGGGCGGGCGGCTGGCGGTGATCTCGTTCCACAGCCTCGAGGACCGCGCCGTCAAGTACGCGTTCCGCGAGCTGGCGGCGCGCGGCTACTCGCTGCTGACGAAGAAGCCGGTGATCGCGTCGGAGGCCGAGCAGCGCTCGAACCCGCGCGCGCGCTCCGCGAAGCTGCGGGCGGTGCGCCGCGACCCGGCCCTCGACGCGCTGGGGGAGGCGGCATGAGCGGCGCGAAGCGACGCGATCCGGTTCGCCCTCGCGCCGGGATTCACTCCCGGCGCGACGAGGGCCACATGAGCGGCGCGAAGCGACGCGACGAGGGCCTATGACCGGCGACCCGCGTCCCGTCGGCCTGTCCGGCCTCGGCAAGGCGATCGACAACTCGGGCGTCGTGCGCGAGCGCGACCCGCGCGCCTCGCGCGACCTGCGCTACCTGCTGCTGGTCGTCGCGCTGTTCGTCGGCGGCATGGTGCTCTACGCGTGGCCCCACTTCGAGCTGCGCCAGACCGGCCTCTTCTCCGACCGCCTGCAGCGCGAGAAGGAGCGCCTGGTCGAGGAGAACCGCAAGCTGCAACTGGAGAAGGCGAGCCTCGAGAGCCTGCGCCGCGTCGAGTCGATCGCGCGCCGCGACCTCGGCCTGCGCACGCCGCCCGCGCAGGACGTCGTCGTCGTCGAGCGCGCCCCCGCGCCGCTGGCGCCGGAGGCGATGGCCGCGCTGCCCGCCGCTTCGCCGGAGTCGCGCCCGTGATGGACCGCCAGCGCCAGTCGCGGCTGCGGATCATGCTGCTCGCGATGGGGGTCAGCTTCTGGGGCCTCGTCGTGGTCGGCCGCCTGGTCCAGCTCCAGGTGTTCCAGCGCCCGGCCTTCGAGCGCCTGGCCGCCAAGCAGAGCGAGCGCACCCAGAACCTGGCGCCGCGCCGCGGCCCGATCCTCGACCGCGACGGCCGCGCGCTGGCGGTGTCGATCGACGCCGAGAGCCTCTACGCGGTGCCGCAGGACATCGACGACCCGCAGGCCACCGCCGCGGCGCTGTCGCGCGCGCTGGGCTTCGACGCCGCGCGCCGCCGCAACCTGGCCGTGCAGCTCGGCAAGGCCAGCCGCTCGTTCGAGTGGGTCGAGCGCAAGCTCGACCCCGCCCGCGCCCAGGCCGTGCGCGAGCTGGGCCTGCCCGGCATCGGCTTCCTGACCGAGAGCCGCCGCTACTACCCGAAGCGCGAGCTGGCCTCGCACCTGCTCGGTTACGTCGGCCTCGACGACCACGGCATGGGCGGCATCGAGGCCGACCTCGACGACCAGATCCGCGGCCGCGCCGCCAAGGTCGTGGTCCGCACCGACGCCCGCCGCCAGCCCGTCGAGCACGTCGAGAAGCCGTCCACCGAGGGCCACACGGTGGTGCTGACGATCGACGAGTCGATCCAGCACGCGGCGGAGACGGAGCTCGAGAAGGCGGTCGCGGCGACCCGCTCGATCGCCGGCTTCGTGGTGGTGATGGACCCGCGCAACGGCGAGATCCTGGCCCTCGCCAACCAGCCGACCTTCAACCCCAACCGCTACGGCGCCTACTCCGACCGCGCCCGGCGCAACCGCGCGGTCAGCGACATCTTCGAGCCGGGCTCGATCTTCAAGATCTTCACCGCGGCCGCCGGCCTGCAGGAGAAGGTCGTCGACCCCGACGAGGTGATCGACTGCGGCGGCGGCTTCGTCGAGGTCAGCGGCGTGCGCATCAACGACCACGGCGTGTTCCACCAGCTCAGCTTCCGCGACGTGATCGCGCGCTCGTCCGACGTCGGGGTGGTGCGCGTCGCCCAGCGCCTGGGCCGCGAGCAGATGTCGCGCTACCTGCGCGACTTCGGCTTCGGCGCGGCCACCGGGGTCGGGCTGCGCGCCGAGGCCCGCGGCCTGCTGCGGCCGCCGCGCCAGTGGAACGCCGTGTCGCTGGCCTCGATCTCGTTCGGCCAGGAGGTCGGCGTCACCGCGGTGCAGATGACGGCGGCGGTGGCCGCGGTCGCCAACGGCGGCTACCTGATGCGACCGCACCTGGTGAAGCGGGTGCTCGACGCCTCGGGCCGGCCCGTGTTCGAGGCGCAGCCCCACGCGGAGCGGCGGGTGCTGGAGCCGGAGACGGTCGACGTGCTGACCGAGATCCTGAAGCGGGTGGTCACCGACGGCACCGGCAAGCGCGCGGCGATCGACGGCTACGTCGTCGCCGGCAAGACCGGCACCGCCCAGAAGTTCGACTTCGCCGCCAAGAAGTACTCGATGATCGACCACGTCGCCTCGTTCGTCGGCTTCGCGCCGGCCTCGCGGCCCGAGATCGTGGTGCTCGTCTCGCTCGACGAACCGAAGGGCGCGGCCAACCAGGGCGGCGACGTCGCGGCCCCGCTCTTCGCGAAGATCGCCGAGGCCGCGCTGCGCCGGCTGGCGGTGCCGCCCGACGCCGAGGACCGCGTGTTGCGCGCGGTCGCCGGCGGCGCGCCGGCGCTGCAGGCCGCGCTGACCGCCCCCGACCCGGCGCTGCAGGCCGTCGCCCACCATCCCGGCGACCCGCTGCTGATGCCCGACCTGCGCGGCCGCAGCGCGCGCGAGGCCGCCGCCGCCGCCGCCCGCCGCGGCCTGATCGTCGAGCTGCGCGGCACCGGCCGCGTCGTCGAGCAGGCTCCCGCGCCCGGCACCGAGCTCGAGGCCGGCATGGCCTGCGTGCTCACCCTCGCGCCCTGGCCGCCGGACGCGCCGGTGGCGGTGGCCTCCACGCTCGCGGAGGGACCGCAGTGACCCTCGGCGAGCTGCTGTCCCGGATCGACGCGGCCGTGCCGGCGGGCCTCGCTGCGGAGGCCGCCGTCGCGGCCGTCTCCCACGACTCGCGTCGGGTGGCCGCGGGTCACCTGTTCGTCGCCCTGCGCGGCAGCGTCCACGACGGCAACGCCTTCGCCGAGGCCGCGCTGCGCAAGGGCGCGCTGGCGGTGGTCTCCGACCGCGAGGCGCCCGCGCCGGGGCTGCCGTGGGTCCGCGTCGCCGACGCGCGGGTCGCCCTCGCCCGCCTCGCGGCGGAGTTCTTCGGCCGGCCCGCCGACGGGCTGGTGCTGGCCGGCGTCACCGGCACCAACGGCAAGACGACGACCGCCTACCTGATCGACGCCGCGCTGCGCGCCGCCGGCCGCCGCGTCGGCCTGCTCGGCACCGTCGCCTACCGCGTCGGCGACCGGCTGGCGGAGGCCTCGCGCACGACGCCCGAGTCCTCCGACCTGCAGGCGCTGATGCGCGAGATGCGCGACGACGGCTGCAGCCACGCGGTGATGGAGGTCTCGTCGCACGCGCTGGCGCTGGAGCGCGTCCACGGCCTGCGTTTCGACGTCGCGGTGTTCACCCACCTGACCCGCGACCACCTCGACTTCCACGGCGACATGGACGGCTACTTCGCCGCCAAGCGCCGGCTGTTCTCCGAGTGGCTGGCGCCGGAGGGACGGGCGGTGATCAACGCGGAAGACGACCGCGCGGCCGCGTTGCAGGAGGCCTCGCGCGCGCCGGCCTGGACCTTCGCGATCGAGCGGCCCGCCGACTTCGTCGCCCGCGACGTCGTGCTCGGCCTCGACGGGACCCGCTTCCGCATCTTCGGCCCCGACGGCGACGTGGCGCTCGAGAGCCCGCTGCTCGGCCGCTTCAACGTGCAGAACCTGCTGGCGGCGTTCGCCGCGGCCCGCGCGCTCGGCGTGCCGGCCGAAGCCGCGATCGCCGGACTGCAGAGCCTCTCGGGCGTGCCGGGCCGGCTGGAGCGGATCGAGGCCGGCCAGGACTTCCGCGTGATCGTCGACTACGCCCACACCGACGACGCGCTCAAGAACCTGCTGGAGACGGTGCGCGCGCTGCAGCCGCGGCGGCTGATCACGGTCTTCGGCTGCGGCGGCGACCGCGACCGCACCAAGCGCCCGCTGATGGGCGCCGTCGCCTCGCGGCTGTCGGACGTCGTCGTGCTGACCTCCGACAACCCGCGCTCCGAGCCGCCGGAGTCGATCCTCGAGCAGATCCAGCGCGGCATGAACGGCGGTCGCAAGGCCGAGCGCCACGTGATCGCCGACCGCCGCGAGGCGATCGCCCGCGCGCTGGAGCTGGCCGGGCCTGGCGACGCGGTGGTGATCGCCGGCAAGGGCCACGAGACGACCCAGGTGATGCGCGACCGGGTGCTGCCGTTCGACGACCGCCAGGTCGCCCGCGAGCTGCTGCAGCGCCTCGCGCGGGGGAGCCGGGCGTGAACGCGCTGACCCTCGGCGTCGTCGCGGCCGCCACCGGCGGCGCCCTGCACGGCGCGGCGGAGCTGCCGCTCGGCGGCGTGTCGATCGACTCGCGCACGATCGGTCGCGGCGAGCTGTTCGTCGCCGTCGCCGGGCCCCGCTTCGACGGCCACGACTTCGTCGCCGGCGCGAAGGAGCGCGGCGCCGCCGCGGCGCTGGTCGCGCGCCCGGACGCGGCGCCGGCGGGACTGCCCCACGTCGTGGCGCCCGACACCACGAAGGCGCTGGCCGACCTCGCGCGCCACGTCCGCCGCGAGTCGGGCGTGAAGGTCGCCGCGGTGACCGGCTCGGCCGGCAAGACGACCACCAAGGAGATGCTGGCCGCGCTGCTCGCGACCGCGGCGCCGACCCTCAAGACCGAGGGCAACTTCAACAACCAGTACGGCCTGCCGCTGACCCTGCTGCGGCTGCGGCCCGAGCACCGCTACGCGGCGCTCGAGCTCGGCATGTCGGCGCCGGGCGAGCTGCGCGCGCTGTCGGCGATCGCCGCGCCTGACGTGGCCGCGATCACGATGGTGGGCCGCGCCCACCTCGAGTTCTTCAGGGACGCCGACGAGATCGCGCTGGCCAAGGCGGAGATCCTCGAGGGGCTCTCGGCCAGCGGCGTCGCCGTGCTCAACCGCGACGACGCGCGGGTGCGCGGCATCGGCGAGCGCTTCCCGGGCCGCGTGCTGTGGTTCGGGCAGGACCGCTCGTGCGACGCGAGCTTCGAGAACTGGCGCGGCACGATCCACGGCATGCGCTTCGACCTGCGCCTGGGTGGCGAGGTGCACGACGTGGCGCTGGCGCTGGCCGGGCGTCACAACGTCGCCAACTTCGTGGCCGCCGCGCTGTGCGCCCACGCGCTGGGCCTCGGGCCCGCGCAGGTGGCGGCGGCCGCCGCCGGGCTCTCCCCGGCCCGCCGCCGCGGCGAGGTGCAGGCACTCGGCTCCAACGTCACCCTGCTCGACGACAGCTACAACGCCAACCCGGAGGCGGTCGCCGCTGCGGTGGCGGCCCTCGGGCTGGCCGCGAAGGGGCGGCGCGTCGCCTTCCTCGGCGACATGCTGGAGCTCGGACCGCAGGCGGCGGCGATCCACGAGGCGACGGCCGAGACCGCGGCGAAGGGGCTCGACGTGCTGGTCGCCGCGGGCGCCCACGCCGAGGCGCTGGCCCGTGGCGCCGTGCGCGGCGGCCTGGCGGCCTCGGCGGTCCACGCCTTCGCCGACTCGGCGGCGGCGGCAGCGGCCGCCCCGGCACTCGTGCGGCCGGGCGACGCGGTGCTGGTCAAGGGCTCGCGCGGCTCGCGGATGGACGTCGTCGCCGACGCGCTGGTCGCGGCGCTGGGGAGGGCCTGATGCTCTTCCACCTGCTCTACGCGCTGCGCGGCGAGGTGTCGGGCTTCAACGTCGTCCGCTACGTCACCTTCCGCACCGCGGTCGCGACGTTGACCGCGTTCTTCCTGGTGCTGGTGCTGGGGCCGTGGCTGATCGAGCGGCTGCGCCGCTTCCAGATCGGGCAGCAGATCCGCACCGACGGCCCGCAGTCGCACCAGGCGAAGGCGGGCACGCCGACGATGGGCGGGCTGCTGATCCTGGCCGGGATCCTGGTGCCGACGCTGCTGTGGGCCGACCTCACCAACCACAACATCTGGATCCTGGTGCTCTCGACGCTGGCCTTCGGCGCGATCGGCTTCTGGGACGACTACACGAAGGTCGCCCGCAAGCGCAGCCTGGGGCTGACCGCGCGCCAGAAGCTCGCGCTCCAGTTCACGGTCGGGCTGTCGCTGGGTGCCACGCTGTACGCGCTGGCCCAGCAGGGAGCGTTCTCGACCCGCATCGTGTTCCCGTTCTTCAAGACCTTCCAGCCCGACCTGCACTGGCTCTACATCGGCTTCGTGGCGCTGCTCGTGGTGTGGGCCAGCAACGCGGTCAACCTGACCGACGGCCTCGACGGCCTGGCGATCGGCTCGACCCTGATCTCCGCCGGCGCCTTCACCGTGCTCGCCTACGTCTGCGGCCACCGCGTGTTCTCGTCGTACCTCGACGTCGCGTTCCTGCCCGGCGCCCACGAGGTCACGGTGTTCTGCGGGGCGATGGCCGGTGCCGCGCTCGGGTTCCTGTGGTGGAACTGCTACCCGGCGCAGGTGTTCATGGGCGACGTCGGCTCGCTGTCGCTGGGCGGCGCGCTCGGCACCGTCGCCATCCTGATCAAGCAGGAGCTGCTGTTCCTGCCGATCGGCGGGCTGTTCGTGATCGAGGCGCTGTCCGTGATGCTGCAGGTCGGCTCCTTCAAGCTGACCGGCAAGCGCATCTTCCGCATGGCGCCGCTGCACCACCACTTCGAGCTGATCGGCTGGAAGGAACCGCAGGTGATCGTCCGCTTCTGGATCGCCGCGTTCGTCTTCGCGCTGTTCAGCCTGACGACGCTGAAGCTGCGATGAGCGGGACTCCCTCCTCCGCGCTGGTCGTCGGCCTCGCCCGCTCGGGCGTGGCGGCGGCGGAGCTGCTGCTGCGCGAGGGGCTGGCGGTCACCGTGACCGACCTGCAGGCGGAGGCGTCGCTGCGCGAGACGGCGGCGCGGCTGCGCGCGGCCGGCGCGACGCTGGAGCTGGGCGGCCACCGCCGCGCGAGCTTCGAGGCGGCGCCGCTCGTGGTCGTCTCGCCGGGCGTGCCGTGGGACCAGCCCGACCTCGTCGCCGCCCGCGCGGCGGGCGCCGAGGTGATCGGCGAGCTGGAGCTGTTCGCGCGCCGCGCGACGGGCGAGATCGCCGCGGTCACCGGCAGCAAGGGCAAGTCGACGACGACGGCGGCACTCGGCGCGATGCTCGGCGCCGCGTTCCCGGACGTGCGCACGGGCGGCAACCTCGGCACCGCGGCCTGCGGCCTGCTCGCGGGGCACGACGAGCGCACCCGCTTCGTGATCGAGGCCTCCAGCTTCCAGCTCGAGGCGCAGTCCTCGCTGCGCCCGCGGGTCGCGGTGTTCCTGAACCTGTCCGCCGACCACCTCGAGCGCCACGGCACGCTCGAGGCCTACGCGCGCGCCAAGTCGCGGATCTTCGCGCGCCAGAACGCGGACGACTGGGCCGTGGTGAACGCGGACGACCCGCAGGCGCTCGCGCTCTCCGGGGCCGGCCGCGCGCGGGTGATCGGCTTCTCGCGCGGCGGCACCGAGCACCCCTCGCTCCACGGCACCGCCCTGTTCGAGGGCGGCCGCGCGGTGCTCCGGGTCGCGGGCCGCAGCGAGGCGCTGTTCGAGCGCGCCCGCGTCCAGCTCCCGGGCGAGCACCTGCACCTCGACCTGCTGGCCGCCGCCGCCGCCGCGCGGCTGCTCGGCGCCCCGGCCGAGGCGATCGCGCGCGCCGCCGCCGCCTTCCGCGGGCTGCCCGACGTGCTGGAGCCGGCGGGTGCCATCGGCGGCGTGCGCTTCGTCAACGACACCAAGGCCACCAACGTCGACGCGGTGCGCAAGAGCCTGGAGGCGTTCGCCGCGCCGGTGGTGCTGATCCTGGGCGGCCGGCCCAAGGGCGGCGACTTCCGCCTGCTGCGCGAGTACGCGCGCAACCGCGGCGGAGGCGCACGACTGAAGGCGGTGATGGCGATCGGCGAGGCGCGCCCCCAGGTGGTGGCGGCGCTCTCCGACGTGGTGCCGGTGGTCGACTGCGCCGACCTGCGCGACGCGGTCGCCTCCGGGCTCGCCGCGGCCGAGAGC
>WYBL01000167.1 GCA_011526565.1 Acidobacteriota bacterium
GCGTGATCAGGCTGGCGCGCGGCACGCCGAGGTCGACGCTGCCGCCGCTGCGGTCGACCAGGCTGCCGACGCCGATCACCGTCGCGCCGGTCGGCTCCAGCGCGGCGAACACCTCGCGCGTCGACTTCCCGGTGGTGATCACGTCCTCGACGACCACGACCGGCTCGCCCGCGCGCAGCGCGAAACCGCGGCGCAGCGACATCCCGCCGTCGGTGCGCTCCGTGAACAGGCCGGCGCAGCCGAAGCCGCGGGCCACCTCGTGGGCGACCAGCACGCCGCCCAGCGCCGGCGCCACCACGGCCGACGGCGGCTCGGGCAGCAGCCGTCCCAGCTTTTCGGCGAGCAGCGCGCCGAGGCGGGTGGCGACGACGGGATCCATCAGCACCCGCGCGCACTGCAGGTAGCGCGGCGAGTGCAGGCCGGAGGAGAGCAGGAAGTGGCCCTCGAGCAGGGCCTCCCGCTCGCGGAACAGCTCGAGCAGCTCGTTCATGACGCCGGAAGTCTATCGGCTGCGCGGCCCGGCGACGAACGCCTCCCCGTAGAATCGCCCCCGATGCGGATCGTGCACGTGGACAGCGCCCGGGAGTGGCGCGGCGGGCAGAACCAGGTGTTCCTGGCGGCCCGCGGCATGGCGGCGCGCGGCCACGCGGTGACCGTGGTCTGCGAGCGCGGCCAGCCCCTCGAGCGGCGCTGCCGCGAGGCCGGCCTCGCGGTCGTCGACACCCGCTTCAGCGGCGACCTCTCGCCCGGCGCGATCGCCACGCTGGCCGGGCTTTTCCGCCTGCGCGCTCCCGACGTCGTGCAGCTCCACGACCCGCACGCGGTCGCCGCGGGAGTGGTGGCGGCCCGGCTCTCCGGGTCGCGGGCGCGGCTGGTCGCCACGCGCCGGGTCGACTTCGCGCTGAAAGGTCCGCTCTCGCGCGCCAAGTATCGCGCCTGCGACGAGGTGATCGCGGTCAGCGACGCCATCCGCCGCGTGCTCGTCGCCGGTGGCCTGCCTCCCGAACGGCTGCGCGTGGTGCACGAGGGCGTGCCCGACCGGCCCGCGCGACCGGGCGGGCGCGAGACGCTCCGCGCGCTCGGCGTGCCGGCCGACGCCCGGGTCGTCGGCAACGTGGCGGCGATGGTCGACCACAAGGACCAGGCGACGCTGCTCGCCGCCTTCGCGACGGTCGCGGCGCGCGACCCGCGGGCCCACCTCGTGATCTTCGGCGACGGCCCGCTGCGCGACGCCTTGCATGCGCGGGCGGCGGCGCCCGACCTGGCGGGTCGCGTCACGTTCGGCGGCTTCCGCGACGACCTCGACGCGCTGGTCCCCGCCTTCGACGTGTTCTGCCTCAGCTCCCACATGGAGGGCCTCGGCACCAGCCTGCTCGACGCGATGTGCTTCGCGCGCCCGATCGTCGGCACCGCCGCGGGCGGCATCCCCGAGGCCGTGGCCGACCGCGAGACCGGCCGCGTCGTGCCGGTGCGCGACGCGGCGGCGCTGGCCGCGGCACTTGGCGAAGTCCTCGGCTCGGACGAGCTCGCCGCGCGCTTCGGCGCTGCCGGCCGCCGGCGCTTCGAGGAGCGCTTCACGGACGCGCGCATGGTCGAAGCCAGCCTCGCCGTGTACGCGGGCGGCGCGTGAGGGCCTGGCTCAGGGGTCGCTGACGCCCGTGGGGCAGCGGTGCCCGATGTCGATCGCGGAGTCGGCGGGCCACTGAGGCGTCGACAGGCCGCGGAAGCCCCAACCGGCGGGGATCTCGGCGTCGGCAGCCTGGGGCGAGAGGAAGATGCTCCGGTCCACGTCGAGGCAGTCCGCGCGGCCAGTCCGGAAGTAGTCGTCGTTGTGGGTGTCGATGCGCGCCGGGCGCCACGGACTGCTTCCGGCATACATCAGGTCCCCGGGGTCGTCACCGACGTGGTCGCCCGTCCATTGCGGCGCGCAGCGTTGCACGGCACCGACGACGTGGAACACCTCGTGAAGCGCCAGGAACTCGAGGTAGCCCGCGCTGCGCTCGTCCGTGGCGAAGCGGTTGTTCGCGCAAGGTAGCGCTCCCGGCGGCGTGCCCTTGAGGTACAACGCCGTGACCTGCCCGACCAGGCGCGGCGGGTGGGCTGCGTTCGCGCACACCGGCACGCCGGCGCCACCGCCGAAGTAGACGAGGTAGATCTTCTGCGGGTGGTCGAACCCACGCGCCGCGAGAATTCGCTCCAGCTGGTCGCGAATGAAGACGCCGTGGCTGGAGAGCTCGGCATCGGACTGATCGAGGCGGACGAAGGCGACGTCCGGCTGGCCGCGGAACGTGTCGAGCACCAGGCGCTTTCCGGTCCGCTCGTGGAGCCACGCCTGGGCGGCGGCGAGCGAACGGGCCAGGGTGCCGTTGGTGTCGAGTCGCTCGTCCGCCCCGTCCGCCGGGAGGACGTAGAGCGCCTTGACCTGGTAGCCCGACACCTCGTCGACTTCATCGACCGTCGCCCTCGGCGTCGGCGTCGGAGTCGGCGTGGGAGCAGGGGTGGCCGTCGTTGCACCGGACGGACCTCCCCCTCCGCCGCACGCCAGGACAGACCCAAGCGCCATGCCCATTGCGAGACGGAGGACTGGTAAGCGCATGAACGCAACCTACCCGCTCTGCCCACCTCCGGCATCCCCCGAACGGGGGACGGCAGGCACTTCTCCGGAGTCGTCATCGCCGTGCCGGGGCGGCGGCGCTGCCCCGAGCGGCGGCTAGTCGATCGCCGAGCGGGCCAGCGCCAGCGCCGCGCGCAGTTCTTCGCGCACGGCCTCGGAGACGGGGGCCAGCGGCGCCCGCGGGAAACCGCCCGCGTAGCCCGCGAGGTCCATCGCGGCCTTGAGGCCGGGCACGCCGTGGGCCGTGGTGACCGCCGCCGCCAGCGGCATCAGCGTTCGCTGCAGCGACCGCGCGCGATCGTGGTCGCCGCGCGTCGCCGCCGCGTGCAGGGCGCACGTGATCTCGGGGGCGGCACAGGCGACCGCCAGCACGCCGCCGGTCGCGCCGGCGCACAGGGCCGGGTAGAAGGCGCCGGCCGAGCCACACAGGAAGCCGAGCTCGGGTGCCGTGCCGAGCACGCGGTTCAGGAAGCCCATGTCGCCCGACGACTCCTTGAGCCCGATCACGTTGGGGTGGGCGGCGAGGCGGATCGCCACCGGAGCGGGCAGCGCGAGACCCGTGTACGCCGGCACCGAGTAGAGCAGCACCGGGATCGGCGAAGCGTCGGCGATCGCCTCGAAGTGGCGAATCAGCGCGTCGGCCGCGAGCTGCGACTTGAAGTAGTGGGGCGTGACGACCAGCGCCGCGTCGGCGCCGGCGTCGGCCGCGCGGCAGGTCAGCGCGATCGTGCCGCGGGTCGACTCGAGGCCGGTGCCGGCCAGCACCGGCCGGTCGCCGGCGCCCCTGCGCGCGGCGCGCACCAGGTCGACCTTCTCGGCCTCGTCGAGGGCGCAGGCCTCGCCGTTGGAGCCGAGCACGAGGTAGCCGGCGAGCGGCGCCGCGGCGTAGGCCGCGAGGTTGCGCTCGAAGGCGGGCAGGTCGACGGCGCCGTCCTCGCGGAACGGCGTCACCAGCGGCGGGATCACGCCGCGCAGCCGAAGGAGCAGCGGGTGCATGGGACGAGCGGCGAGGGCCCCGGCCGCGCGGCCGGGGCGCCCGCTTCGCGTGCGGCTAGGCCGCGGGGGTCTTGGCCGCGAGGGCCGCGGCGACCTTCTCGATCGCGCGCACGTCCTGGGCCGAGAACGCGTCGCGGAAGTCGCTCCAGACCTCGAGGATGGCCCACAGGCCCGCCTCGGTGCGGACCGGGGCCACCATCACGCTGCCGCGGCTGAGGCCCGCGGCGTTCCACGCCTCGCTGCCGGCGATCGTGCTGACGACCGTGGCGTGGTCCGCGTGGGCGGCCTCCGCCAGCGGGCCGCCGCCGGTCCACACCCGCTCCGGGCCGGCGGGGCGGTCGATCGACGTGTGCACGACGAGGTCCTCGCCGTCCGCCACGTAGGCCGTGATGGCCGAGTAGCGGGCGAAGCGCTTCTTCAGCGTCTCCACGCCCACCTTCAGCGCTTCTTCGAAGCTGCCGGCCTTCTTGATGATCTCCTCGACCTCGCGCACGACCGCGTCGCGGCGCTGGGCGGCCTTCTTGGCCAGGTCGGTCTTCCAGGGCTTGTCTTCGTCCTCGGCGAACGCCATGTTCACGCTCGAAACTCCTTCCGTATCGTCGATCTCTCGAACTCGGGTCTAGGTCGCGAGCGCGCGGCCGCCGTCCACCCGGAGCACTTCTCCGGTGGTGAAGGTCGCAGCACCCGCCAGGAACAGCACGGCCTCGACCGCCTCGGCGTGGGAGCCGAAGCGGCCGAGCGGGGTCTTGTCGCGCACGGCCGCGGGGCCGCCGGGAGGTTCGAGCACTCCCGGCGCCACGGCGTTGACGCGGATCGGGGCGAGCGCGGCCGCCAGGCCGCGGGTGGCGGCGATCAGCGCCGCCTTGCTCGCCGAGTAGGCGACGTGGTGGGGCCAGGCCATCAGCCCGCCCAGCGAGGCGACGTTGACGATCGCCGCCCCCGGGCGCCCGCGCAGGTGGGGCGCCGCGGCCTGAGCGGCCAGCACGGCAGCCTTCGCGTTGACGTCGAAGGCCTCGTCCAGGACGTCTTCCGTGATCTCCCCCACCGGCGTGCGCCGGAACACGCCCACGTTGTTCACCAGCAGGTCGAGCCCGCCCAGCGCCGCCGCGGCCGCCTCGACGAAGGCGGCCATCTGCCCCGGCTGCCGGGCGTCCGCGCGGAACGCGAAGGCGCGGCGGCCGAGCGCGCGCAGTGCGGCCTGCACCTCCTCCGCTCCGCGGGCGCTTTCGTTGTAGGAGAGCGCCACGTCCGCGCCCCGCTCGGCGAGAGCGTGCGCGATCGCGCGGCCGAGGCCGCGGCCGCCTCCGGTCACTGCCGCCAGACGACCGTGGAACCCCGGGGACCCCGGGACGGGAGAGGGACCTGCCAAACCGATGGAGTATACCCTACGCCTTGCGCTCCGCGCGGGCCCGCACCAGCTCGGCGAAACGGGGGTCGTCCGGCGCCAGCAGCGCCAGCTCGGCCAGCGCCTTGCGGGCTTCGCCCTCCGGGGCGCCCGGGGCGGCCCGCTGCAACAGGTCGGCGATGCGCCCGGCCAGGGCCGGGTCCGGCGCGTCCGGCTCGTGGGCTCCCTTCAGCCGGCGCCAGGTGCGCCACAGCAGTTCGCCGGGCTCCACCGCGTCGGGGTCGTAGGAGAGCGCCTGCTGCAGCTCGCCCAGCGCCGACAGCGGGCGGGCGCCGTCGGCCAGGGCGCGGCCCTTCGCCATGTGCTCGCGCATGCGGTTGCGGGCGTCTTCGGTCGTCGTCACCCACGGTGCCGCAGCGGACCGGCCGCGTGAGCGGCGCAGCGCGCGGCGGATGTCGCGCAGCTCCTCGGCGACCTCGCCCATCTGCGGGTAGCGGCGGTCGGGGTCCTTCTGCAGCATGCGGTGGACCACCGCGGCCAGGCGGGCGGGGATCTCCGGGTTGAGGGTCAGGATCGGGATCGGCTGCTCGGAGATGATCTGGTAGAGCACCGAGTGCAGCGTCTTGCCGAGGAACGGCTTCTGGAACGTCAGCGCCTCGTAGAACACGCTGCCGGCGCAGAAGATGTCCGAGCGCGGGTCGACCGGCCGGCCCTGTGCCTGCTCCGGGCACATGTAGTCGGGGGTGCCGAGGATCACGCCCTTGCGGGTGATGGTGCCCTGCGCCGCCACCCGCGCCAGGCCGAAGTCGAGGATCTTGACCTGGCCGCCGAGGTTGACCATCACGTTGGCGGGCTTGAGGTCGCGGTGGATCACGCCCTTCGAGTGGGCGTAGGCGATGCCGAGCGCGACCTCCTCCAGCACCCGCACCCGCTCGGAGATCGGCACGTCCATGTGGCGCTCGATCAGCGCCCGCAGGTCCTCGCCCTCGAGCAGCTCCATCGCCATGTACGGCTTGCCTTCGACCTCCCCGAGGTCGTAGACCTTGACGATGTTCGGGTGGTCGAGGCGGCCGATCGCCTCGGCCTCGCGCACGAAGCGCTTGTGGTGGTCGTCGCTCTGCGACTCCTCGCCGAGCATCTTGAGCGCCACCACCCGGCCCAGCATGCGGTCGCGGGCGCGGAACACCTCGCCCATCGCGCCCTCGCCCAGCTTGTCGAGGATGTCGTAGCGGCTGGGGTGGACCATCGGGAGGGTCCCCCGGTGCTCTCCCGCTACTCGCTGTAGCGGAGCAGGACGACCGAGATGTTGTCCTTGCCGCCGGCCTCGTTGGCCGCGTCGATCAGCTTCTGGGCGGCGTCCTGGAGCGAGGCCGGGAACGGCGTCACCGCGTTCAGGATCGCCTCGTCGGAGATCATCGAGTGCAGGCCGTCCGAGCACAGCATCACGACGTCGCCCGCCTCGAGCTGGTGCTCGATGACGTCGATCTCCAGGCTCTCCTTGGCGCCGATCGCCTTGGTGATCACGTTGCGCAGCGGGTGCTTCTCGATCTCCTCGGCGGTCAGGATGCCCTCCGCCCACGCCGCCGAGACCCACGAGTCGTCGCGCGAGAGCTGCTTCAGGGCGCCGCCGCGGAACAGGTAGCAGCGGCTGTCGCCGGCCCAGCCCAGGGTCACCGTCTTGCCGTTGACCAGCGCGGCCATCGCGGTGGTGCCCATGCCGGTGTACTCCTCGCGGGAGTCGGCGGCCTTGAACACCTTCTTGTTGGCGAGCTTGATCGCGGTCTTGAGCCGGTTGCCTTCGAAGGAGAGGTTGACGTCCAGGCCGTAGGGCCAGGTGATCTCCTTCTCCTGCAGGCTCTTCTCGATGAAGCCCTGGAGCGTCTCCACGGCCATCGAGGAGGCCACCTCGCCGGCGTTGTGGCCGCCCATCCCGTCGCACACGGCGAACAGGCCGGCCTTCTCGTCGACGAGGATCGAGTCCTCGTTCAGCTTGCGGCGGCGCCCGACGTCGGTCTGGCCATAGGCCTCGAGCATGGACTCCTACTCCTGGCAGGGCGGCGCGAAGACGGCGAACAGGGTTCTGGGACTCAAGTTGCGGCCAAGGATACGGGCCCCCGCGGCCGGCGGTCAATGCCGGCCCCGCAGCGGCGCGTTCCTTGGAATAATGCGGTCGACCATGGCCCGCCTCTGCGTCAACATCGACCACGTCGCGACGCTGCGCCAGGCCCGCCGCGGCAGCGAGCCCGACCCGGTCCACGCCGCGGTGCTGGCCGAGCTGGCGGGGGCCGCGGGCGTGGCCGTGCACCTGCGCGGCGACCGACGCCACGTCCAGGACCGCGACGTCGAGCTGTTGCGCCAGGTCGTCAAGGGCCGGCTGACGCTGGCGACCGCCGCGACCCAGGAGATGCTGCGGATCGCGCTCACCGTGCGCCCCGACCAGGTCACGCTGGTGCCGGAACGCCCCCAGGAGCTGACCACCGAAGGCGGGCTCGACGCCGTGCTCAACAGCGCCAGCCTCAAGGGCGTGGTCGGGGCGCTGGCCGAAGCCGGCATCCGCGTCGCGTTGTTCGTGGCGCCCGAGCTGGAGCAGGTCAAGGAGTGCCACCGGCTGGGGGCCACGGCCGTCGAGCTGTCGGCGGCGCTGTACGCCGAGGCCCGCGGCGAGCGCCCGCGCGAGGCGGCGCTGCGCCACCTCGCCGACGCCGCCCGGCTCGGCCGCAAGCTGGGCCTGCGGGTCCAGGTCGGCCACGGGCTCGGCTACGAGAGCGTGCGCCCGGTGGCGGCGCTGCCCGAGGTCGACGACGTCACCGTCGGCCACGCGGTGGTGGCCCGCGCGCTGCTCGTCGGCATGGAGCGCGCCGTGCGCGAGATGCTCGACGCGGTGCGAGGCTAGCCGCCGCCCGCGTGGCTCCCCCCGACCCGCGCGGGGCCTTCGGCGGCTTCGTCGGCGTGCGCACCCTGCTCTCCCAGGTGGAGAGCACCGCGCCGTGGATTGTCGACGGCCGCGCGCCCCGCTTCGCCGAGCTGCCGCCGAGGCCGGGCCCGCGCCTGCGCGACGACGCCCGGCACCCGCTCGGCTGGTGGGCGGTGCTGCTCGCCGCGCGCGAGGGGCGGCTCTCGTTCGAGCCCACGCCGGAGCCGACGCCGGAGCAGTGGGAGGACTACTTCGCGCTGTGCCTCGCCTGCCACTGGGCGACCGTCGCCACCTTCGTGCCGACCGACGTCGACACCAAGATCCGGCTGCACCTGTGGCTCGGGCCGATGCCACCCGAGCGGCGGGCCGGGCAGGTCGCGCTCGCGCTCGAAACGGGCCGCTGGGATCCGCGCAAGGTGACGGCCCGCGGCGTCGAGGTCGAAGGCGAGGGCTTCGTGTCGGGGCACGACGGCGAGCGGCTGTCGGTGCTGTGCGGCGGGCTCGTCGCCTGCCGCCAGGCCGGCGACGATTCGCTGGCGCGGACGCTCGAGGAGGCGGTCGAGGCCGAGCTGTGGCGCGAGGCGCGGGCGTTCGAGGCGCTCGCGGCCCGGCGCGGCCGCGAGCAGGAGCTGCTGGCGCTCGCGGCGCTGCTCACCCACAACGCGGGCGACGTCGACCAGGGCCTCGGCTCGCGGGAGGCGAAGCGCCACGCCGCGGCCGACCTCGAGCGCTTCGGCGACCTCGCGGGACGCGGCCCGCAGCGCTACGGCGGCGCGTTCGCGCGGGCGGCCGCGCTGTACCGCGAGCTGCTGGCTGCCGAGGGCCACCGCCACTATCCGTTGCGCGAGATCCGGGCCCTGCGCTCCGACCCCGAGCTGCTGCTGCCGCTCGGGCCCTGGCTCGACGAGTGGGGCGCGAAGCTCGCGACCTGGCCCGCGTGGGACGATCCCGCTCGCGCCGAGGTGCTCGCGGGGCTGGTCGACGCCGCCCGCAAGGTGCGTCAGCAGCAGGGCTACTACCGGGCGCTGGCGGGCTTCGACGCGGCCTTCCCGGGCGGCCTCGCAGGGTCGCGGATGACCCGCGCGCTGCCGGCTCGCGTCCAGCGCGAGCTGCGCGACTCGGAGCTGCGCAAGAGGGTCGCGGTGCGCCGCGAGAGCTTCGAGTCGGGTCTCGCCAAGCGCGCGAGGGAGATCCTCGCGCGCTCCTAGTGGCGCGGCCCGCTACGACGCGGCGTCGCGCCGCGCGGCGGCGATCAGGTCCTTCGCCCAGGCGCGGATGCGGTCCTCGTCCGGGCCCTCGATCATCACCCGCAGCTTGGGCTCGGTGCCGCTCCAGCGCACCAGCACCCGGCCGTCGGCACCCAGCGCCTGCTCGACGGACCGCGTCGCCTTCGCCAGCCCGGCCATCTCGTCGAGCGGGCGCCGCGCCGGCAGCGTGACGTTCTCGAGCACCTGCGGCACCCGCTCCATCGCCTCGCGGGCCAGCTCCGACAGCGGGCGGCCGGAGCGCACCATCAGGGCCAGCACCTGCAGCGCGGCGACGATCCCGTCGCCCGTCGAGGCGTGGTCGAGGAAGATCAGGTGCCCGCTCTGCTCGCCGCCGAGGTTGAAGCCGCCCTTGCGCATCGCCTCGACGACGTAGCGGTCGCCGACGGGCGTGCGCAGCAGCCGGCCGCCGAGGCGGACCATCGCCCGGTCGAGGCCGAGGTTGCTCATCACGGTGGCGACCAGGGTGCTGGCGCGCAGCTCGCCGTCGCGGATCATGCGCGCCGCGCACATCGCCATCACCGCGTCGCCGTCGACGATCTGGCCCTTCTCGTCGACCACGATCACGCGGTCGGCGTCGCCGTCGAGGGCGACGCCGATCGCGGCCCCCCGCTTGACGACCTCGGCCCGCACGTTGTCGGGATGCAGTGCCCCGCAGTCGCGGTTGATGTTGGTGCCCGAGGGCTTGACGCCGAGCGCCGCGACCTTGGCCCCGAGTTCCGTGAAGACGGCCGGAGCCACGCGGTAGGCCGCGCCGTGGGCGGCGTCGACCACCATCCGAACGCCCTCGAGCGAGAGGTCGCGCGGGAACGTGGTCTTGGCGAACACGACGTAGCGACCGCGGGCGTCCTCGAGCTTCTCGGCGCGGCCGATGCCCGGGCCCGTCCTGCGCGCGCCGAGCAGCGCGTCGTCCTCGATCAGCCGCTCGATTTCGGCCTCGGCGGCGTCGGGCAGCTTGAAGCCGTCGCGGCCGAAGATCTTGATCCCGTTGTCGTCGTACGGGTTGTGGCTGGCGCTGATCACGATCCCGGCGTCGGCCCGCATGCTGGTCGTCAGGTGGGCGACGGCAGGGGTCGGCACCGGGCCGCAGAGCAGCACCCGTCCGCCCATCGAGCACACGCCGGAGGCGATCGCGGTCTCGATCATGTAGCCGGAGAGCCGTGTGTCCTTGCCGATCAGCACCCGCGGCGCGTGGCGCACGCCGCGGCCGGCGACGAAGGCGACGGCGCGGCCGAGCTGCAGCGCCAGCTCCGGGGTGATGGGGTGCACGTTGGCGGGACCGCGGATGCCGTCGGTCCCGAACAGCCGGCGCGCGTGGGCGCCCGTCTCCGTCTTCAATGGGCCTCCGATGCTGCTGCCCCGCTAGCGGCGCGTGAAGCGCACGCGGGCGGGCACGACTTCCTTGACCGAGACCCCGGCCAGGCCGGCGAGATCCACGGCGACCACGGCGTCGGACCCGGAGCCGGCGGTGACGTAGGGCCGCACCTGGTCGGGCTGCACCCGCGCGACGATCGAGGCCGGGCCCTCGAGCACGACGTCGACCCGCGAAGGCCGCGCGACGCCGGCCCCGCCGCGCACGAACAGCGCCAGGTTCTCGAGCCGCAGCGTGTCGTGCCGCTCGCGGACGCGGGCCGTGACCTCGGCCCGCGGCGCCTCCAGGATGCGCAGCACCGGGTCCTCGGCACCGAGCGCCACGATCTCGGTGACGTCGCCGCGGGCGCCCTCGACCCGCACCGGCTCGGTGAACACCGATTCGATCTCGCGAACCCGGCTGCGCGGCCCGGCGATGCGCGCGGTGGCCGGCCGCGCGAGAACCTCGGCCACCTCGAACCCGTCCGCGGGCGAGCCGAGCAGCCGCGGCCGCACCGGCACGTCCTTCTGCAGCGTGTGCTCCAGCGCGAGGGTCAGGATGGCGGGCGTCACCTTGACGACGGTGACGCCGAACGGCACCCGGATCGTCTCCGGCGTCAGGTGCACGAAGCGCTCGCCTTCGCCCGCGCCTGCGAGGTCGATCTGCGCCGACACGTCGCCAGGCCCCAGGCGCTGGATGATGCCGGGCGAGGCGCGCAGCCGGACCTCGACCTGGTTGACGGTCTCGCCGGTCAGCTCCAGGTCCTTGGGAAAGTTCTGCATCTCGAGCTGGACCGTCATCCCCATCTCGGACGACTTCTCGCCGGCGATCGCGACCCACAGCAGCAGCGCGAGGCCGAGGCTCAGCCCCTTCAGCGCGAGGTTGTCGATCGCGGTGCGCTTCACGAGGCGCGCTCCCGGTTCCCGCTGTCGGCGCGGGCCTCGATGCGGGGGGCCGGCTCGTCGGGCAGCTCCATCGCCTCCAGCAGGGCGGTCCGCAGTTGCGCGCCGTCGAGCCCGCGCCGGATGCGGCCGCCCTGGACCAGCGAGATCTGGCCCGTCTCCTCGGAGACGACGACGGCCAGCGCGTCGGTGTCCTCGGTGACGCCGATCGCGGCGCGGTGGCGGGAGCCGAGCTGGCGCGACAGCTCGGGGTTGACGGTCAGCGGCAGGAAGGCTGCGGCGGCGGCGATCCGCCTGCCCTGGACGATGGCCGCGCCGTCGTGGAGCGGGGTCCCGGGATTGAAGATGTTGATCAGCAGGTCGTAGGTGACCACGGCGTCGAGCTCGATGCCGGTCTCGATGTAGCTGCGCAGGCCCATGTCGCGCTCGAGCACCACGATCGCCCCGGTGCGCGACTGGGCCAGCGAGGTGGCGGCCAGCACCAGCTCGTCGACCACCTCGGTGCGGCGCTCGCCGGAGAAGGCGCCGAGCAGCGGCGTCTTGCCGATGTGGGCCAGCATCTTGCGGATCTCGGCCTGGAACACGACGATGATGCCGAACACCAGGTAGGGCAGGAACGTGCGCAGCGTCCAGTTGACGGTCTGCAGGTTGAGCCACTGGGAGATCCAGTAGAAGAACACCAGCATCACGCCGCCCAGCGCCATCTGCACGGCGTGGGTGCCGCGGATCAGCTGCAGCAGCTCGTAGATGATGAAGGCGACGATCAGCACGTCGAGCACGTCGAGCCAGCCCGCCTGGCGGGCCTGCAGGAAGGCGAGCAGGCGGTCGAGGATCATGCGGCCCGCGCCTCCAGGATCGCGTCGGCGACCCGCGCCGCCTGCGCCATCTCCGCGACGTCGTGCACGCGCACGACGTGGGCGCCCTGCAGGATCGCGGCGGTGACCGCCGCCGCGGTGCCGAACTGGCGGGCCTCGGGCGGTGCGCCGGTGAGGCGGCCGATGAAGCTCTTGCGCGAGGGGCCGACCAGCAGCGGCCGGCCCAGCGCGTGCAGCGCGTCGAGCCGGGCCAGCGCCTGGACGCTGTGGGCGGCTTCCTTGGAGAAGCCGATCCCGGGGTCGAGCACGGTCTGGGCGCGGTCCACGCCGGCGGCGTCCGCCCGCGCGAGCGCCGTCTCCAGCTCGGCCGCGAGCTCGGCGGCGACGTCGGCGTAGCGGGGCTCGTGATGCATCGTCGCGAAGTCGCCACGCAGGTGCATCAGCACCAGCGGCGCGTCCGCCGCGGCGGCGACCCGGCCCAGCTCCGGGTCGAAGCGCAGGCCGCTGACGTCGTTGACGACGTCGGCGCCCGCGGCGAGCGCGGCGCGGGCGACCTCCGCCTTGGTGGTGTCGATCGACAGCAGGCCGTCACCGCAGCGCTCGCGCAACGCGCGGATCACCGGCACCACGCGCTCGATCTCTGCCGCGGGCGGCACCGCGGCTGCCCCGGGCCGGGTCGACTCGCCGCCGACGTCCACCAGGTCGGCGCCCTGCTCGAACATCTGCAGCCCGCGCGCCACGGCCGCGTCGACCCGCGCGAAGCGGCCGCCGTCCGAGAACGAGTCGGGGGTCACGTTGAGCACGCCCATCAGCCACGTGCGCTCGCCCAGCGCGCGCGCTTCGCCGCGCACGCGGAGCGTGTGGCGCGGCCTGGATGGAACCCGCTCGTTCAAGATCGCGAACCTCCCTGCCGGCGGTCGTCGGGCGGGTCGGCACCGGAAGCGAATCCGGCGCCGGGCCCGGGCGACGCGGGCAGCGGGTCCGCGGACGACGCGGAACCGCGCCCGACGTCAGGCCGTCGGCTTCGGCGCAGTCATGGGCGTCGGCAGGATACTCCCGGAAGCCGCTTCGCCGGGAACCGGCTCCGGCGTGGCGGCGGGTGGCGGCGGCGACTGCGGGGCGGGCGGCGGCGTCTTCACCGTCATCGGCTCGCCCGCCAGGATCTGCTTGATCTGCGCGCCGTCGAGCACTTCGTGCTCGAGCAGCGCGGCGGCGACCTGGTCGAGCGCCACCCGGTGCTGGGACAGGAGCCCGTGGGCGTGGGCGTACTGGCCGCTGACGATCTTGGTGATCTCCGCGTCGATCTTGAGCGCGGTCGCTTCCGAGTAGTCCTGGTGGCGGTTGAACTCGCGGCCGAGGAAGATCTCGCCCTCGCGCTTGCCGTAGGTGAGCGGACCGAGCTCGTCGCTCATGCCCCACTCGCAGACCATCTTGCGGGCCATGTCGGTGGCCTGCTCGAGGTCGTTCTGGGCGCCCGTCGTGATGTGGCCGAAGGCCAGGTCCTCGGCGATGCGGCCGCCCATGCAGACCGCGATGCGGTCCTTGAGCTGCTCGCGGTTCCAGTTGTGCTTCTCTTCGGTCGGGAGCTGCTGGGTCAGGCCCAGCGCCATGCCGCGCGGGATGATCGTCACCTTGTGCAGCGGGTCGGCGTTGGGCAGCAGCGCGGCGAGGATCGCGTGGCCCGCCTCGTGGAAGGCGGTGATCTTCTTCTCCTCGTCCGTGATGATCATGCTCTTGCGCTCGGCGCCCATCAGGACCTTGTCCTTCGCGGACTCGAGGTCGTGCATGGTGACCGCCTTCTGGTTGCGGCGGGCCGCCATCAGCGCGGCCTCGTTGACCAGGTTGGCGAGGTCGGCGCCGGAGAAGCCGGGCGTCGCGCGGGCCAGCACGTTGATGTCGACGTCGTCGGCGATCGGGATCTTCTTGGAGTGGACCTGGAGGATGCCCTCGCGGCCGCGCACGTCGGGCCGCGAGACGACCACCCGGCGGTCGAAGCGGCCCGGCCGCAGCAGCGCCGGGTCGAGCACGTCGGGCCGGTTGGTGGCGGCGATCAGGATCACGCCGTCGTTGGACTCGAAGCCGTCCATCTCGACGAGCAGCTGGTTGAGCGTCTGCTCGCGCTCGTCGTGGCCGCCGCCGAGGCCGGCGCCGCGGTGGCGGCCGACGGCGTCGATCTCGTCGATGAAGATGATGCACGGCGCGTTCTTCTTGCCCTGCTCGAACAGGTCGCGCACGCGCGAGGCGCCGACGCCGACGAACATCTCGACGAAGTCGGAGCCCGAGATCGAGAAGAACGGCACGTTGGCCTCGCCGGCGATCGCCCGCGCCAGCAGCGTCTTGCCCGTGCCCGGGGGGCCCATCAGCAGCACGCCCTTGGGGATGCGGCCGCCCAGCTTCTGGAACTTCTGCGGCTCGCGCAGGAACTCGATGATCTCCTGCAGTTCCTCCTTGGCCTCGTCGACGCCGGCGACGTCCTTGAAGGTGACCTTCTTCTGCTGGCTGGCGAGCAGCTTGGCCTTGCTCTTGCCGAAGCTCAGCGCCTTGTTGCCGCCGCTCTGCATCTGCCGCATGAAGAAGATCCAGAAGCCGATCAGCAGCACGAACGGCGCCCACGAGATCAGGATGTTGGCCCAGGTGGGCGTCTGGTCCGGCTGGATCTTGACCTGCACCTTCTTGGCCAGCAGCGCGTCGACGACCTTGTCGTAGCCGGCGGGGGCGAACGTGGTGAACGCCTCGCCGGTGGCGGTGTGCCCCTTGATCTCGTTGCCGGTCACGGTCACGTCGCGGACCTTGCCGTCCTCGACCTGCACCATGAACTGGCTGAAGTCGAGCCGGGTCTCCTTCTTCTGGATGTTGGCGAAGTGCCAGGCCAGGAAGATGACCACCAGCAGCGACAGCCACAGCATCACCGTCTTGAACGTCGAGTTCACGAAACCTCCGAAATCTACGAAGTCGCCGAGCCGCCCTAGGTCAGGCTTGCGGCGCGGGACGGGGGATCGTCCCGATGTACGGCAGCCCCCGGTAACGTTCGCCGAAGTCGAGCCCGTAGCCGACCAGGAAGCCGGCCTGCGGGTCCTCGACGGTGAACGCCGCCCAGTCCGGGCGAACCTCGACCTTGCGGTCCTTCGGCTTGTCGATCAGCGTGCACACCCGCAGCGAGGCGGGGTTGCGGTCGCGGATGTGGTCGAGCAGGAAACGCAGCGTGATGCCGGTGTCGATGATGTCGTCGAGCAGCAGCACGTGGCGGCCCTCCCACGGGATCTCCGCCGAGTAGACGATGTCGGTGATCTCGGGATGGCCGCTGGGCGTCTCGTGGGTGGCGGCCACGCGCAGCGTGTGACAGGTCAGCTCCAGCGGCAGCACGCGGATCAGGTCGGCCATGAAGACGAGGCAGCTCTTCATCAGCCCGACCACCGCGATCTCGCGGCCGGCGTACGCCTGCCCGATCTCCGCACCGAGGGCCTCGACACGTCGACGGATCGTCTCGGCGTCCAGCAGCACCTCCGGCCTCGCCGTCATTTCCCCTCCGCTGCGGCGGGCCGTCCGCCGCTCCTTCCAAGCATACGCGGAAGTCCCTTCGCCCGGTTTCGCTCGAGCCGCAGCCGGCCGCGGCCGACGCGCGCCTCGCGCGCGCCCGGCAGCGCGAAGCGGCCGGACCCGGCGCGGCACAGGGCGAGCAGCGTCTCGACGTGGACGCGCCCCACGCCCGCGAGGCCGCCGTTGTCGGCCAGCCACAGCCGGATCACGCGGCTCGCCACCGCCTCCGGGCGGCGGCCGAGCACCTCGCACGAGAGCCCGTCCTCCACTTGGACGCCCACGCCCCGCCCGCGGTTCCCGCGCGCCTGTGCCAACGCCCGGCGAGCCCAGGCGTCGAGCGCCTCGGCGTCGCGGGCGAGCAGGTCCGCCGTCGCCGCGAGATGCGCCCGCACGCGGCCGTGGAAGGCGCGCTCGAGGCGCGGCAGCAGGTCGTGGCGCAGGCGGTTGCGCTCGTGGCGGCGGTCGCGGTTGCTCGCGTCCTCGCGGAAGCCGAGCCGTCGCCGCGCGAGGTGGTGGAGCACGTCGGCGCGCGAGACCGCCAGCAGCGGCCGGAACAGGTCCCCCGCGAAGGGCCGCATCGCCGCCAACCCGTCGCCGCCGGCGCCGCGCACGAGCCGCAGCAGCAGCGTCTCCGCCTGGTCGTCGAGGGTGTGGCCGAGGGCGATCGCTGCCGCGCCGTGCTCCGCGGCCACGTCGCGCAGGAAGCCGTGGCGGGCGGCGCGGGCGGCGGCCTCGAGGCCCTGCTTCTCGCCTGCAGCACGCGCCTTCACGTCCTCATGCCCCAGTTCCAGCGGCACGGAGAGCCGCGCGCAGAGTTCCTCGCAGAAGGCGGCGTCGGCGCGGGCGGCGCGGCGCAGCCGGTGATCGAGGTGGGCGGCGACCAGCGTGAACCCCCGCTCGCGGCGCAGGGAGGCGAGCGCTTCGACCAGCGCGGTGGAGTCGGGCCCGCCCGAGAGGCCGGCGACCAGCGTCTGGCCGGGCCGGCCGAGCCCCGCGGCGTCGAGCGCCCGGCGGACGGCGGAGAGCAGGGGCGTGGAACGCATGGAAGCCGCCGGGAAGAGGGAAGGTTGGTGGCGGTGCAGGGACTTGAACCCCGGACACCGCGGATATGAGCCGCGTGCTCTAACCAGCTGAGCTACACCGCCACGGCCGTCCCGAAGCGGGAAGTGTACTACAGGGCCCGTCCGGGCCGGAAGGGCCCGACTTCAGGCGGTAGACTCGCACTCGTGAGCTTTCCGATCGACCGTCCCCGAAGGCTGCGGAAGACCGAGCGCCTGCGCGCCCTCGTGCGCGAGACGCGGCTGTCGCCCGAGCAACTGATCTACCCGCTGTTCGTGATGCCCGGCGAAGGCGTGCGCCGCGAGATCGGCTCGCTGCCGGGCTGCTTCCACCTCTCGGCCGACGAGGCCGCGCGCGAGGCGCGCGAGGTCGAGGCGCTGGGCATCGGCGGCGTGATCCTGTTCGGGCTGCCGCACGCGAAGGACCCGCGCGGCTCCGAGGGCTACGACGACCAGGGCGTCGTCCAGGAGGCCACCCGCCGCATCCGCTCCGAGTGCAAGGAGCTGCTGGTGGTCACCGACGTGTGCCTGTGCGAGTACACCTCGCACGGCCACTGCGGGCTGATCGAAGGCCACGAGGTGAAGAACGACGAGACGCTGGAACTGCTGGCGAAGATGGCGGTCTCGCACGCGAAGGCCGGCGCCCACGTCGTGGCGCCCTCCGACATGATGGACGGCCGCGTCGCCGCCATCCGCGACGGGCTCGACGACGCCGGCTTCGCCGACCTGCCGATCCTGTCGTACGCGGCGAAGTACGCCTCGGCGTTCTACGGCCCGTTCCGTGACGCCGCCGATTCCGCGCCGCAGTTCGGCGACCGCCGCGGCTACCAGATGGACCCCGCCAACGTGCGCGAGGCGCTGAAGGAGGTCTGGCTCGACGTCGAGGAGGGCGCGGACATGGTGATGGTGAAGCCCGCCCTGCCCTACCTCGACGTGATCCGCGCCGTGAAGGAGGACACCGACCGCCCCGTCGCCGCCTACAACGTCTCGGGCGAGTACTCGATGGTCAAGGCCGCCGCGGCCCGCGGCTGGATCGACGAGGACCGCATGATGCGCGAGATCCTGACCTCGATCCGCCGCGCCGGCGCCGACATCATCCTGACGTACCACGCCAAGGACTTCGCGAGGAAGGCATGACCCGCTCCGAGGAGTTGTTCGCGCGCGCGCAGAAGGTGATCCCCGGCGGCGTCAACTCGCCGGTGCGCGCGTTCAAGGCGGTCGGCGGCACGCCGCGCTTCGTCGAGCGCGCCGAGGGCTGCCGCTTCCGCGACGCCGACGGCAGGTGGTACATCGACTACGTCGGCTCGTGGGGTCCGATGATCCACGGCCACGCCTTCCCGCCGGTGATCGAGGCGATCCACAAGGCCGCCACCCGCGGCACCTCGTACGGCGCGCCGTGCGAGGGCGAGGTCGAGCTGGCCGAGCGCGTGATCCGGCTGATGCCGTCGATCGAGAAGGTGCGCTTCGTGTCGTCGGGCACCGAGGCGACGATGAGCGCGCTGCGGGTCGCCCGCGGCTTCACCGGCCGCCGCAAGGTGGTCAAGTTCGAGGGCTGCTACCACGGCCACGCCGACCTGCTGCTGGTCTCCGCGGGGTCCGGCGTGGCGACGCTCGGCATCCCCGGCTCCCCCGGCGTGCCCGAGGGCACGGTCGGCGACACGATCGTCGTCCGCTACAACGACGTGGCGGCGCTGGAGGCAGTGGCCGAGGAACACGGAGCGGACCTGGCCGCGGTGATCGTCGAGCCGGTCGTCGGCAACATGGGCTGCGTCGCCCCGAATCCCGGCTACCTCGAGGCGCTGCGCGCGATCACCGCGCGGGTGGGCTCGCTGCTGATCTTCGACGAGGTGATGACCGGCTTCCGGGTGGCGAGAGGCGGCGCCCAGGAGCTCTACGGGATCAAGCCGGACCTGACCTGCCTCGGCAAGATCATCGGCGGCGGCCTGCCGGTGGGCGCCTACGGCGGTCGCGCGGACGTGATGGACTGCGTCGCGCCGGTCGGTCCCGTCTACCAGGCAGGCACCCTCAGCGGCAACCCGCTGGCGATGGCCGCCGGCTGCGCGGCGCTCGACGCGCTGGAGGCGGACGGCTTCTACGAGCGGCTGGAGGCGCTCTCCGCTCGGCTCGAGGCGGGCCTGCGCCGGGCGGCCGAGCGCGCGAGCGGCCCGGTCACGCTGCAGCGGGTCGGCTCGATGATCACGGCCTTCTTCGGCCCCGGGCCGATCGTCGACTGGCCCTCCGCGAAAGCCTGCGACACCGCCCGCTTCGGCCGCTTCTTCAACGCGATGCTGAACCGCGGCATCTACCTGCCGCCGGCCCAGTTCGAGGCGGCCTTCGTCTCGATCGCCCACACGGAAGCGGAGATCGACGCGACCGTGGACGCCGCCGCGGAGGCCTTCGCGACGGCCTGACGACGCCCCGCCCGCTATTCGGGCGGGGCCTCCCCGGCCTCCTCCATCTCGCGGATCGCGCGCTTGCGCTCCTTGCGGAACTCGCGCTTGCGCTTCTTCTCCGCGACCGGGTCCTTCGTCGCGAAGTTGGCCAGCAGCACGACCTCCGTGGGCTCGACGCCCGCGAGCAGCCCGCGCAGGCCGAGCGCCGTCGCGCCCAGCATCGGGTAGCGCGACACCTCGCGCAGCTCGGCGGCGCCGCGCAGCGAGGCCTCCTCCTCCGGCGTCAGCAGGAACAGGAACGGCCGCTCGTCGCCGGCGAACGCCCACAGCTCGCACTCGTGCCAGCCGGCGTGGCGGGCGTGGAACAGCACGTCGCGCTCGGCGCGCGCGGAGTCGTCGCAGTAGACGAGCTGCGCCTCGGGCACGAAGCGGCGCTCGCGCTCGACGTCGGCCGTCAGCAGCACGTTGGGCTGCGCGGCGCGGAACGCGGGCGCGTAGGCGGCGAACAGCAGCAGGCTGGCCGCGGCGGACGTCGCGGCGAGCGTGGCGATCAGTCGCCGCGGGTCGGGCCGCCAGGCGAGCAGCAGCAGCGCCGCGCCGCCGACGACCAGCACGCCGCGCAGCGCGGACGGGATCGGCGGCGCCGGCAGCCAGCGCGGGTCGAACGGCGCCGGCAGCAGCGCGAGGCCGCACAGCGCCAGCGCCAGGACGGCGGCCCAGGCGCGCAGCGCCGCGCCGTTCGCGCGGGCCGTCGCCTGCCCCAGCCACCACGCCGCGCACAACGCGAGCGGCGGGTAGAGCGGCAGCAGGTAGTAGTCGATCTTGCCCTTCGAGAGCGACAGCGGCACGAGCGCCAGCGCCACCCACTCGAGGAGCAGGCCCACCGCGGGCGGCGCCTGCCGCCTCAGCAGGGCGACGAGCGCCAGCGCGACCGCCGGCGACCACGGCAGCGCCTCGGCGAAGTAGGTCGGAAGGTAGTACCAGGCGGGACGTCCCGCGTCGTAGGTGGCGCCCTTGAAGCGCTCCAGGTTCTCGCGCAGGAAGAACCACTCGAGCGGCCCGCTGCCGTGCACCGCGTAGAGAACCGCGAACCAGCCGAGGGCCAGCGCGGCGCAGAGCGCGAGCGCCACCAGCGCCACGGGGGGCGAGGGCCAGGCCACGCCGCGCAGCCCGCGGCGCCGCAGCAGCGCCAGCGCGAACAGGCCGGGCAGCAGGATCGCGATCGGGCCCTTGGTCAGGAAGCCGAGGCCGAGCACGGCGCCGAGACCGAGCCAGGCGGGCGACGACGGGCGCCCCCCTTCCCAGCCGAGCCGCGCCATCAGCAGCACCGCCAGCGCCGTCCACAGCGTCAGCAGCATGTCGGACATCGCGGTGCGGCCGAAGGCGAGCAGCGCGGGCGTCGTCGCCAGCATCAGCGCCGCCAGGCGGCCGGCGGCGAGGCCGAGCAGCGTGCGGCCGAGGGCCAGGGTCGCGAGCAGCGTGCCGAGCGCCGCCAGCACCGACGGCAGCCGCCCCGGGCCCTCCGAGGTCCCGAAGGCGCCCATCGCCGCGGCCATCGCCCAGTAGGTGAGTGCCGGCTTGTCGTAGAAGGGCTCGCCGCGGTAGCGCGGCACCAGCCAGTCGCCGCTCTCGACCATGCCGCGGGCGGCGTCGAAGAAGTAGATCTCGGCGCGCTCGATCGGCGCGGAGCCCAGGGCGGGCAGCAGCAGCAGCGCGCCCAGCAGCAGCAGCCCCGCCTCCGGGGCGAAGCGCTTCACGAGGCGGGCGATGCGGCGGGAGCGCGGCGCCGGATCGCGAGCGCTTCGCCCTGCTTCAGGTGGAGCTGGCCGCAGGCCGCCAGCACGTCCTGGCCGCGCGAGCGGCGCACCGACACCGTGACGCCGCGCTCGACGAGGATCGCGCAGAAGCGGTCGATCGCGCGCTCCCCGGGCGGCGCGAACGGGATCTCCGGCGCCGGGTTGAGCGGGATCAGGTTGACCTTGAACGGCCGACCCGCGATCAGCGCCGCCAGCTCGCGGGCGTGCCCGGGCTGGTCGTTGACGCCCGCCAGCAGCGCGTACTCGAGCGTGGCGCGGCCGCCGCGCGGCACCGGGTAGCGCTCCGCAGCGTCGAGCACGTCCGCGAGCGGGTACTTCTCCTCGATCGGCATCAGCTTCCGCCGCAGTTCCGGGTTGGGCGCGTGCAGGCTGATCGCGAGGTTGGGCCGGACGGGCTCCTGCGCGAGGCGCTCCAGGGCGGGCAGGATGCCGACGGTCGACAGCGTCAGCTTGCGCGGCGGGATCGCGAAGCCCTTCGGGTCCATCAGCACCCGCAGCGCGGTGAAGGTCGCCGCCTCGTTGAGCAGCGGCTCGCCCATCCCCATCACGACGACGTTCCACGGCTTGCCGTCGCGCGGCGCCTCGTCCATCACGGTCGCCACCTGGCCGAGGATCTCGTCGGCCGCGAGGTTGCGGCGGTAACCCGCGATGCCGGTCAGGCAGAACGCGCAGGCGAGCGGGCAGCCCGCCTGTGTGGAGATGCAGATCGTGTGGCGCCGCTCCTCGGGGATGTAGACCGACTCGATCGTCGAGGTCGCGGTGCCGGCGGCGACCCGGAACAGGAACTTGACGGTGCCGTCGGCGCCGCGCTCGCGGTGGGCCACCTCGGGCCAGCTCAGGTCGAAGCGGGCGGCGAGCGCCTCGCGCAACTCCTTGCCCAGGTCCGTCATCTCGGCGATCGCCCGCACCCGCCGCGCGTAGAGCCACGCGTAGACCTGGCCAGCGCGGTAGCGCGGCTGGCCCAGCTCGCGCAGCGCGGCCTCGAGGCCGGCGCGGTCGAGGCCGAACAGGTTGGGGCGGGCGTCCATCGGAACCTCGCATGCTAACAATCGGCAGCCGCGTCCCTATAATCGCCGCCGATGAGCCTCGTGCGCGTGACCGGCAGCGGCGCCCTGCCCGAGTACGGGTCGGCGGACGCCGCCGGGGCGGACCTGCGCGCGGCCGAGGCCACGGTGATCCCGCCCGGGGGCATCGCCTCGATCACGACGGGGGTGCGCATCGAGCTGCCGCCGGACTGCGTCGGGCTGGTCTGGCCGCGCAGCGGCCTGGCGGCCCGCCACGGCATCGACACCCTCGCCGGCGTGATCGACGCGGACTACCGCGGCGAGGTGAAGGTGGTCCTGGCCAACCACGGCGGCGTGCCCTTCGAGGTGAAGGTGGGAGACCGCATCGCCCAGCTTCTCGTCCAGCAGGTTGAACGGCCGCGTTTCGAGCGGGCCGAATCGCTGGCACCCTCGGGCCGCGGTGAAGGCGGATTCGGCTCCACCGGGGCCTGAACTTCCCGCGCAACCCGCCCGGCTCCACGGGCGTCTCATCCAGAAAGATGATCTCGCGCGCCTGCGCCCTGCTGCTGCTCGCCACCGCCCCGCTGGCGGCCGAGGACCCGTTCGCGCCCCAGGTGCAGCCCGTGCTGCGGGTGCCGCGGATCGAGGCGGCGCCGCGCATCGACGGCGTGCTCGACGATCCCGCCTGGAAGCAGGCGGCGCGCGCGACCGGCTTCTCCGAGGTGCGGCCCGGAGATCGCGTCAAGCCGCTGGTCGAGACCGAGGTGCTGGTCGCGTACGACGACCGCCACCTCTACCTCGCCTTCCTCGCCCACGACGACCCGCGGGCGCTGCGCGCCGCCCACCGCGACCGCGACGAGATCTGGCAGGACGACAACGTGGGCATCATCCTCGACACCTACGGCACCGCGTCCTGGAGCTACCAGATCTTCGCCAACCCCTACGGGGCCCAGGGCGACATCCGCGCCACCAACCGCGGCGAGGACATGAGCGTCGACCTGCTGTTCGAGTCGCACGGCCGGCTCACCGCGGGCGGCTACCAGGTCGAGATGGCGATCCCGTTCTCGAGCCTGTCGTTCCCGAGCGGAGCGAAGCAGGTGTGGCGGGCGACGTTCTGGCGCAACCACCCGCGGGCCAGCCGCCACCAGTACTCGTGGGCGGCGATCGAGCGCGGCAACCCCTGCTTCGAGTGCCAGCTCGGCGTGCTGGAGGGGATCGAGGACGTGAAACCCGGGGCGCCGCTGTGGCTGCTGCCCGCGGTGACCGGCAGCCAGGCATCGGGGCTTCTCGACCCGGCCGATCCCGGCTCCGGCCTGGGCGACGCCCGCCGCGACGCCGACGCCTCGCTGACCGCGCGCTACGACTTCTCGTCCGACTTCTCGGGCGAAGCGACGGTCAACCCCGACTTCTCGCAGGTCGAGTCCGACGCCGCGCAGGTCGACGTCAACTCGCCGTTCGCGCTGCAATACCCGGAGAAGCGGCCGTTCTTCCAGCAGGGCACGGACGTCTACCAGACCTGGATCAACGCGGTCTACACCCGTTCGTTCAACGATCCGTCGTTCGCGGTGAAGCTGACCGGGCGCCCCTCGAAGACGGCGTTCGGGGCGCTGCTGGCGATCGACGAGCACACGCCGGTGCTGATCCCGTCGCGCGAGCGCTCGCTGCTGCTGCAGGGAGGGCGCAGCACCAGCTTCGTCGGCCGCCTGCGGCAGTCGCTGAAGGACGAGGCCTTCGCGGGCCTGCTGTTCACCCGCCGTCAGTTCGAGGACGGCGGTGCCGGCACCGTCTTCGGCGCCGACGCGCTGCTCAAGCTCGGCAAGCACCAGCGCCTCGAGCTGCAGGCGCTCGCCTCGCACGTCGCCGAGGCGGACGCCTCGCCGCTCAACGGCGCGCTGGCGGGCTTCGGCTTCGACGGACGCACGGCGGCGTTCGACGGCGAACGCTACTGGGGCAGCGCGGGCTACGCGAGCCTGGAGCGAGATGCCCGCACCTGGAACTTCGACGTCGACTACTGGTGGACGAGCCCTGCGTTCCGCACGCCGACGGGCTTCGTGACCCGCAACGACGAACGGCGGCTGCTGACCTCCCAGAGCTTCAACTTCTACCCGACGTCCGGCATCGCCACCCGCTGGCAACTGCGGATGGGCGCCAACAAGATGTGGACTTGGGCCGGCGAGATGTTCGACGAGAACGTCTGGATCGGCGGCTCCGCGCAGCTCAAGGGACAGGTCTACGTCGAGTTCGCGGTGGGCACCGAAGACGAGATCTACCGCGGCACGCGGCAGACGGGCAAGCAGTACTGGGAGGCCTACGCGGAGACGGCGTTCAGCAAGCTGCTCAGCTTCGGGGGCGCGGCCTGGGGCGGCGACTCCACCGCCCGCTTCGCCGATCCGCCAGTCGTCGGCCGCTCGCTCAACGTCGACACCTGGGCGACGCTGCGGCCCACCGAACGGCTGGTGATCGAGCCCTCCTGGCGCTACTCGCGGCTGCGCGACCGCCACACCGGCGCGCCGTTCTTCGAGGGCTCGATCTGGCGTGCCCGGATCAAGTACCAGCTCGGCCGCGCGCTCTCGGCGCGGGTGATCGTGCAGTACGACGGCTTCGAGCACGGGCTGTCCGTGGAGCCGCTGCTCTCCTACAAGCTGAACGCGTTCACGATCTTCTACGCCGGCTCGACGGCGGGCTGGGTGGACCTCGACGCGACCCGCGGCCCGCGGCACGACCCGGCCGGCGCGGCCCGCGGCTTCGAGCCGGTCTCGCGCCAGTACTTCTTCAAGCTGCAGTACCTGTTCCGGCGCTGAAGCCGGCCGGGGCGCGCGGCCATCGCCCCTAGAATCGGGGCGTGACGGATGGAACCCCCGGCGCGAAGCCGCCGCTGGCCTCGGTCGACGAGCTGCGCGAGGAGCTGCGGCGGCTCGGCTACTTCGACTCCGGCCTCGACCGCTTCGTGCTCGGCGGCGACAGCGCGGCGCGCCCGCGGCACTCCGCGGCGTCGGTCGCGGCCCGCCTGGGGCTGATCGGCGGCGCGCTGTTCGGCGCGGCGACGCTGCTCGCCGCCGTCGGCTTCGACCGCTCGCTGCTCGCCGAGCCGCGCGACCTGGCGCTGCTCGCGAGTTACCTCTTCGTCGCCTTTGCGGCGGCCACCGGGCTCGCGGCACTCGCCGCCGGCGCTTTCGCGTCCGCGCTCGCGCGGCGCGGGGGCCGGGGGCCGTCCGGGGCCGTCGCCCGCAACGCCGGGCTGCTGGCCGCGCTGCCGGGGGTCGTCTACGTGGCGTTCTGGTGGCGCTCGCACCTGGTCGACGCCGGCTGGCTGCCCCAGCTCGTCGCGCTGGCGCTGAGCGTGCCGCTGCTGGCCGCGCTGGGGCGCTTCGGATCGCTGGCGGCCGTCGCGGTGCTGGCCCGCCACGCCGACGGCGCGCTGCCCGAGGTCGAGTTGTCGCGGCGATCGGTGCTGCCGCTGGTGGCCCTCGCGCTTCCCGCGCTGGTCGCCGGCCTGGCGGCCGCGGCGTGGTTCGACGAGGCCGCGCCGGCTGCTCCCGACTTCGCGGTGCGCTCGACGGGCCTGCGCGTGCGCGTGATCGGGGTCGACGGCCTCGAGCGGAGGATGGCGCAGCGGCTGCTCGACGAAGGCGCACTGCCGGGGCTGCAGGCGCTGATGTCGCGCGGCGCTCACGCGGCGCTCCGGGCGGAGCCCGAGCAGGTTCCGGCGATCGTGTGGACCACGATCGCGACCGGGCGCGGGCCCGAGGCACACGGGATCCAGGCCCTCGGCCCGCGGCGGCTGGTCGGGATGCGCACGCCGCTGCTCGGCGGCGACGAAGGCGGCGCGTTCGCCTCGGCGCTGGCGAGCGCGACCGACGTGCTGCGGCTGACCCGCAAGCAGGCGCCGACCTCGGTGCTGCGCAGCGCCAAGACCTTCTGGAACGTCGCCGCCGACAAGGGGCTGCGGGTCGGCGTCGTCAACTGGTGGGCGACCTGGCCCGCCGACCCGGCCGCGGGCGGCTACATCGTCACCGACCGCGCGTTCTTCCGCCTGGAGAAGGGCGGCGCGCCGGATCGCGAGGTGGAGCCGGAGACGGCCCTCGCGCCGCTGCGCGCCGTGATGAGCGGGCTCGGCGGCGAGCGCCCAGCGCGGATCGACCACTTCGCGCTGGCCGCGGCCGCGGCGTTGCGGCCGGAGCACGGGCCTGACCTCGAGGCCGTCTACCTGCCCGGGCTCGACATCGAGACGATGCAGCTCTTCTCGGGCGCGTCCGCGGCCGACCTCGCGACGCTGTCCGACCGCCTGCACACGCTGCGCGCCGCCTGGCAGGCGACCGACGCGGCGCTCGCCGCCGAGGCGGCGACGCTGCGCGAGGACGAAGTGCTGGTCGTGGTCGGCGATCCCGGCCGGCTCGCCCGCCAGGCCGGCGGGCCGGCCGAAGGCCTGCTGCTGCTGGTCGGCGGCCCGGCGCGGAACGCGGCGCTGCCGCCGGCCTCCGCGCGCGACGTGGCGCCCACGGTGCTGCACCTGCTCGGCCTGCCGCGCAGCGACGAGATCGACGGCCGCGTGCTGGAGGCCGCGCTGGCCCCCGAGTTCCTCGCCGCCCACCCCGTGCGCAGGGTGGCCGCCTACGGCGCGCGCCCCGCCACCCGCCACCGCGAGTCGGGCTTCGACCGCCAGATGCTCGAGGAGCTGAAGGCGCTCGGCTACGTGCAGTAGCCGTCACGGCCTAGGCCGTGACGTGCCGCAGTGCCCGGCGCGCGATCGCGCCGATCACGCCCAGGACCGCCATCCCTCCCACCACGCCGGCCACGAGCAGCCCCGGGCCCTGGTGGCGCACGAACGTCTGGATGTCTTCCGCGCCCGTCGCCGCCGCCGCCGCCGCGAGCGCGACGGCGACCGCCGTGCGCGGCAGCATGCCGAGGAACGTCCCCGCCAGGAACGCCGGGAGCGGCACGCCGGCCGCGGCCATGGCCAGGTTGGCGAGCGCGAACGGCGAGTTCGGCGGCAGGCGCAGCAGCACGACGATCAGCAGCGTCCGCCACGGGCCCCGCCCGACGAACGCGTCGCGGATGGCCCGGGCCTTCGGGTTGTGGTCGATGCGCTCCTCGACCCGGTCCTTCGACACCCGCCGCGCGACGTGGTATCCGAGCAGGCCCCCGCCCGTGAAGCCGACGAGAGCGGCGGGCAGGCCCAGCGGCAGCCCGAACACCCAGCCCCCGAGGATCGACTGCGCGTAGGTCGGGAGGAATCCCAGGCCGGCGCCCAGGACGAAGGCGACCGTGAACAGGGCCAGGCCGAGCGACGGGTGGAGCAGCAGCCATTCGGAGACGGGCCCCAGGTTCACGAGCAGCAGGGTTCCGCACACCGCTGGCCCCGCGGTCCAGGCGGCGCCGAGCAGGCCGGTCGGACCCAGCGCCCGGACCAGCGAAGACGGGGAAGTGGAGGGCTCGGGGCGCACGGAAGAGCCATGATAGCGGCGGCGGCCCGGGCCCTCGCAGTCGAGCCTCCCTACCCGGGCGCTCGGGCCGGTGGATACACCCGCACGTTCTCGAAGCGGGCGAGGCGGACCTCGCCGCGGGCGAAGCCCCGCGGCTTGCCGACGTCGGCGACGCGGCAGACGTGGACGTCGACCTTGCCGCGGGCGCCGCGCGCCTTCGAGTACCAGGCCGCCAGCTCCGCCGCCCGCTGCAGCACGGGCTTCGGCAGCTCCGCGAGGTTCCCGGGGTTGCGGACGACGACGTGCGAGCCGGGGCAGCCGCCGACGTGCAGCCAGAAGTCGCGCGGCTCCGCGACGTCGAAGGTCAGCTCGTCGTTGTCGGCGTCGGCCTTGCCGACCAGGATCGTGAAGCCCTCGTGGACGTACTCGCGGTAGCCGCGCCCCTTGCTGCCCATGGCGCCGCGGAGGATAAGCGAAGCGGCGCGATACTCGGCCCGTGCATCTCGCCCTCGCTCTCGCCGCGAGCCTCGCGGCGGCCCCCGCCGCGCCGGAACCCCCGCCCGCGCCGCGGTCCTGGCCGCGCTTCCTGGGCGGCGCCGCCACGGGTCTGCTCGCCCACGAGGCGAGCCACGTGCTGTTCGACCTGGCGGCCGGCGCGGGAGTCGGGGTCAGGCGCGTCGACTACGCGGGGCTGCCGTTCTTCGCGATCACCCACGACCCCGTGGGACCACGCGCGGAGTTCCTGATCGGCCAGGCCGGCTTCCTGGCCCAGCACGCGAGCAACGAGTGGCTGCTCGCCGGCGACCTGCGCGGTCGCGCCGCGCCGTTCCGCAAGGGCTGGCTGGCGATGAACCTGGCGACCTCGACCGCGTACGCGTGGGCCGCGTTCACCCGCACGGGTCCCGCCGAGCGCGACACGCGGGCGATCGCGGACGCGGCGCGGGTCGACGAGCGGCTGGTGGGGGCGCTGGTGCTGGCCCCGGCGGCGCTCGACGCCTGGCGCTACGCGCGGCCCGACGCGAAGGCGCCGCGCTGGATCTCGCGCGCGTTCAAGGTCGCGCTCCTCGCGCTGGTGCTGCGCGCCGACTGAGTCAGGGCCGCGCGGGCAGCGGCACGTCGACCGCGGACAACCACGACAGCGCCGCGACCAGCCCCGCGTAGCGCAGGAACACGCGGGCGTCGCCGCGGGCCGGGGCAGCGCCGAACAGGCGGAACGCGGCGACGATCAGCACGAGCCACAGCAGCCCCTCGGCGGACAGCGCGAGGGAGGCCGCGCACACGGCCGTCAGCAGCGCGCGCTGGCCGCGCGAGAGCACGCCGATGGCGCCGCCGCCGTCGAGCGGCGGCATCGGCACCAGGTTGAACAGGTTGATGCGCGCGCTCCACTGGGTGAGGGCGGCGAACAGCGGCTCGCCGCTCGCGAGGAACACGAGCCCCGCCAGGAGCGTCGCGCCGAGCCCCCACTCGGGGCCGCCCAGCGAGACGTCGGCCTGCTCGCGAAGGGTGGCGAGCGGCGCGTGGCGGACGAAGGCGCCGAGGCCCGGCACGAACATCGGCGCCGTCGCCGGCACGCCGAGGCGGCGCAGCGCCGCGACGTGGCCCAGCTCGTGGATGTAGACGAGCACGATCAGCCCGAGCCCGAACTTCCAGCCCCACAGCGCCCAGTAGACACCGAGCGAAGCGACGATCGAGAGCAGCGGCCCGGTCTTGGTCAGCCCCGCGAGCAGGAACTTGCCCTTGCTCAGCACGAACGCGAGCACGCCGAGCACGCCGAGCCCCGCTCCCCAGCCGACGCCGCCTGCCGCCTTCGGCGCCGCGGCGCGCCGCCGCGCGAGGTCCTCGAGCCGGCCGCCGAGCCCCTCGCGGCGCGGGTCCTTCGGGGGCATCAGCGCGGCCGCCTCGCGCAGCGCGGCGTTGGCGCCCTCGAGGTCGCCGGCGGCTTCGGCCGCGGCGCCCGCGGCCAGCAGCTCGGCGACCCGCTCATCGTGCAGCGGGGCGCCGCAGGCCGGGCAGGAGTGGAACCGCGCCGGCGCTTCCGAGCTGCAGCGCGCGCAGACGACGACGCTCATTCCGCGGGCGGCTCGGGGCGTGCGCCGGTCGCGGCACCGATGCGGAACGGCCCGCTGATCTCGAGCGGCGTGGCCTCGTTCATCTTCCACGCCTGCCACAGGCCGAAGCCGATGATCAGCAGCCCGATCGCGTTCTGGAAGCCGCCGAGGAACGGCGCGGCGAGCGAGATGCCGATCACGAGCGCGGCGAACAGGGCAAGGCCGAGCAGCGCGGCGACGAGGCCCGGCGCCTCGCCACCCGACCCTGTCGCCGGGGCCGGAGCCGTCGGCGCCGCGGCGGGAACGTCGGCCGAGGCGGGTGGCGCGCCGCCGTCCTGCGCCGCCTCGGCCGCCTCCTCCTGCTGCGCCTGCTTGAACAGCTCGCCGACCACGTCGGGCGCGTAGTTCAGGCAGATGGAGAAGTACGTGAGGGCGACCGCGAGCACCTGGTAACGCCGGCCGCCGCGGCCACCCGAGCCCGCGCGCACCGCTGCGCCGACCAGGAAGCCGACCGCGATCGCGATCAGCCCGATCTCGTAGCCTGTGAGGCGGCGCACGCCGTACCAGATCGCCGCGCCCACCGTGCCGGCGACGAGGCCGAACACGATCGCCTTCGAGAAGCGCCCGATCCGCGAACCCGCGGGCCCGGCCGCGCGCTCGTTCCTGCACCGGGTGCACGCGACGGTGTCGCCGACCTGGTAGTAGACGCCCTGCGCCTCGCGCCCGCAGAAGCCGCACTGGACCTTGCCCGCGAAGGCCTGCTCGCTCACCCGCTCCCTCCGGAAGCCCGGATTCTACGGCCCGGCCAGCGCGAAAAACTTGCACCGCCAGGGTGCCACGGAGAAACATCTAAACCCAACGCGGTCGCGGCGGCATCTCAGGAGGCGAATGAGCGCGGTCCTGAGCGCGGCCCTGTCCCCCGGGAGAGCGGCCATCGCACCAGAGGCAGACGACGCACGGGCGGAAGAACGCCGGCTCGTGGACCGCGCGCGCGGAGGCGACGTGGCAGCGTTCGAGCAGCTCTACCAGCGCAACGTGCGGCGCATCTTCGCGCTGTGCTGGCGGATGACCGGTAACGCGACGCTGGCCGAGGAGCTGACCCAGGACACGTTCGTGCGGGCCTGGGAGAAGCTCGGCGGCTTCCGCGGCGAATCCGCGTTCTCGTCCTGGCTGTACCCGATGGCGGTCAACCTCGCCCACTCCGAGCGCCGCTCGCGCACGCGGCGGGTGGCGCGGGTGATGCCCACCGACGACCTGACCCCGTTCGACAAGGGCACCGCGCCGCGCGCGCCCGAGGCCTCGGTCGACCTCGAGCGTGCGTTGGCGGAACTGCCGGACGGGGCCCGCGAGGTCTTCGTGCTGCACGAGGTCCACGGCTACAAGCACGAGGAGATCGCCGCGCTGACCGGGATCGCCACCGGCACCTCGAAGGCCCAGCTCCACCGCGCGCGGCGCCTGCTGCGCACGACGCTGGCCGGATGACGGGAGACGCCATGAACTGCGAAGACGCCCTCGACCGGATCGACGCGGGCGAGACCGACGACGCCGCGCTGCGCGATCACGTGGCCGCCTGCGCGGGCTGCCGCGAGGCGCTCGTGGCGCTCGAGCGGATCGGCGCCGCAGCCCGCGCGCTGCCACAGGAGGTGGAGCCCGGGCGCGACCTGTGGCCGGGCATCGCTGCTCGGCTGGCGCCGCCGGCGCCCGCCGCGGTGCTGCCCTTCCGGGCGCGACGCACGGTCGCGTTCGCCCCGGCCACGCTGGCCGCGGCGGCAGTGCTGCTGATCGCGCTGACCGCCGCCTTCACGGCGCTGCTGCTGCGGGTCGCGGACCCCGTCGAGGTCGCGAGCCAGGCGGCCGCAGGCGGCGTGGCGCGGGCGGTCGCCGCGATGCCCGAGGCCTCGGTGGCCGCGGCCGAGGCGGAGTACGTCGCGGCCCAGGCCGTGCTGCTCGAGCGCATCCACGCCCGCGCGGACGAGCTGGGCCCGGACACGCTGGCCACGGTCGAGACCAACCTGAAGGTGATCGACGCCGCGCTGGACGAGATCCGCGCGGCGCTCGGACGCTCGCCCGGCAACCCGGCGCTCGTGCGGATGCTCACCTCGACCCACCGCAAGAAGCTCGACGCGCTGCAGCGCGTGGCGACGTCGCTGTGACGCCCGATTCATCCGCCGTGCCTCTCATTCTCCGATCGGAGGTCCTCATGAAGTCCCTGTTGCGTTCCCTCATGTTCGCGGCGGCGCTGGCTCCGCTCGCGCCGCTCGCCTTCGCCCAGCAGGCCGTCGACAAGAAGCTGCCCGCGGCCCCCGACGTCGCGGTCGACGTCGAGAACCCGGGCGGCACCGTCAAGGTGCTCGGCTGGGACCGCGAGGAGGTGCAGGTCACTGGCCGCCTCGACCGCCGCGCCGACGGCCTCCTGTTCGACGGCGGGCCGCGCCGCATCCGCATCGGCGTCGAGTCGAGCGGGCCCGGCTTCGGCTACGACTCGGACCTCGAGATCCGCGTGCCGCACGGTGCCCGCGTCAGCATCGACGGCTTCTCGACGGAGATCGAGGTGCGCGACGTGCACGGCGCGGTCGAGGCCGAGAGCGTCAACGGCTCGATGCGCGTCTCCGGCAGCCGCGGCGCGGTCGACCTCGAGACCGTCAACGGCAGCGTCCAGTTCGAGGGACCGGCGACGCGGGTCCAGGCCTCGTCGGTCAACGGCCGGGTCACGGTGCGCGGCGCCTCGGGGGTCGTCGACGCCGAGACGGTGAACGGCCCGCTCGAGGTGGTCGGCGGCACCTTCTCCCGCGCGGACCTCGAAACCGTCAACGGCTCGGTGCTGTTCGGCGGCAGCCTGGAGAAGGGCGCGGTCCTCGACGTGGAGAGCGTCAGCGGCGACGTCGAGTTGCGGCTCGGCGCGCCGGTCGACGCCGACTTCACGATCGGCACCTTCAGCGGCCGGGTCGACAACCGGCTGTCGGACGCGCGGGCCGAGAAGGTCAGCCGCTGGACCGAGGAGAAGGAACTGCGCTTCAGCGTGGGCGCCGGTTCGGCGAAGGTCACGATCGAGACGCTGTCGGGCTCGATCACGATCGGCACCGACGGCGCGAAGTCGAAGTAGGAGAGAGAGACGATGAACGCGAAGACCACGATCCTGACCCTGGCCGCGGTGGGCAGCCTGGCGTTGCCGGCCACCGGCGACGACTTCCGCTGGAGCGGGGACATGGCCGCCGGCCGTACCCTCGAGATCCGCGGAGTCAACGGCGACGTGAGCGCCCGCGGGGGCCGTGGACCGGCCCTCGTCGAGGCGGTCAAGACCGCGCGCAAGGGCGACCCCGAGGCCGTGAAGATCGAGGTCGTCGAAGAGGCCGACCGGGTCATCGTGTGCGCCGTCTACCCGAACGCGCGCGTCGGCCGCCACGCCTGCGACGTGCGTGGCCACGAGGGCGGCCGCTGGCAGCGCGAGCACGACGTGCGCGTGCGCTTCACCGTCACGGTGCCCGAGGGCGTGCGCTTCGAGGGGGCCACGGTCAACGGCGACATCGTCGCCACCGGGCTGACGGCCGACGCCGAGGTGACGACCGTCAACGGCAGCGTCGAGCTGGAGACCGCGGGCGAAGGCCGGGCGACGACGGTCAACGGCGCGGTCGACGTCAAGCTCGGCCGCACCGACGGCCGCGGCGGCTTGCAGTTCACCACCGTCAACGGGGACGTCTCCGTCACGGTGCCCGACGGGCTCGGCGCCGAGCTCGAGGCCTCCACGGTCAACGGCTCGATCGAAACGGACTTCCCGGTGACGGTACGCGGCAAGCTCGGCAAGCGCCACCTGCGCGGCCAGATCGGCGGCGGCGGCCGCGAGCTCAGGCTCGAGACCGTCAACGGCGACATCGCGATCCGGAAGGGCTGAGCTAGAAGGCCAGGCCCAGCCGGAAGTGGAAGCGGGTCTCGCCCCCGGCGTCGAGGCCGCGGGCGAGACCGGCCGTCGCGGTGATCGGCAAGGCGTGGCCGAGGAAGAAGTCGGCCCCCAGCGCGGCGCCGACGCCCTTGCGGGTGGCGGCCAGGTCGAAGTCGGAGAAATCGCCGTTCCAGGCCTGGGCCGCGTCGAAGAACGCCGTCACGTGGGTGTGGCGCAGGAACACCGGCAGCGAGCGCACGCCGCGCTCGGGGCTCCACAGCGGCACCCGGTACTCGGCGCTCAGCCCCGCCACGTGGCGGCCCCGGAAGCGGTTGTCGGCGTAGCCGCGCAGCAGCACCGGGTTGGTGCGCACGATGTCGAACAGCGCGCCTTCCGGGAAGCCGCCCGCCGCGAATGAGTCGCGGAACCCGGGCGCACCGAAGGTGGTGCCGGCCGCGACCCGCACCGCCAGCGCGTCGCGGGTCCCGAACACCGTGCGATACCCGCGCCACTCGCCGCTCAGCTTGGACAGCGAGATGTCGCTGCCCAACCCCTCCTGCTCGCGAAGGTACGACAGCCGGGCGTAGCTGCCCTCGACCGGCGAGATCGAGTACGGGTAGCGGCGGGCCGCCGAGCGCGTCCACGCCAGCTCGACGCCGCCGAGGTGGAGCCGCTCGGCCGGCACCACGCGCCCGCCGCCGGGGCGCAGGATCTCCTCGCGCTCGCGGCGCCAGGCGACCGACAGCGACTGCTGCTGCCGCAGCGTGCGCAGGAGCGGCATCGTGAGGCGCACCTGGGCCGTGCGCGTGCGCACGTCGACGCTGCGGCCGTCGGCCAGGAAGACGCGGTCCGACTCCTGCTCGGCCGAGAGCTGCACGGTGGGGCGCCAGCGGTCGTAGATCCACACGCCGAAGCCCGAGAAGCGGCCCGTGTCGACGCCGCGCTCGACGAGCGCGTACCACGTGTGGCGGAACAGCGCATCGGTGTTGCCCGTGAAGGCGCCGAGCTGCCACTCGCCGCCCTGCTCCTCGGCCCACGGGCTCCAGAAGCGCGGCCGCAGCGCCGGCCGGTAGGGCCGCGCCTCGACCGCACTGGGCGGGGGCGCTTCGGCCACCTGCGGGAACGGGTCGGCGAAAGGAGTCGCGGGCGCGGCCGCGGACAGGTCGACCCCGGCGACGTGCAGGTCGTAGCCGCGCGCGGAGTAGGCGGAGAACGCCACGCGGCGGCCGTCGGGGAACAGCGACGGCTGCACCGCGCCGCCCAGCACGTTGGTGAGCCGCCACAGCGCGCGGTCGGCGAGCCGCAGCGCGTGCAGGTTGGAGACGCCCTCGCGGTCGGAACGGAACACCAGCGTGGTCCCGTCGGGTGTCCACTCCGGCTCCAGGTCGCGGGCGCGGTCGCCGAGCACGACCTCGATCGCGCCGCTCGCGGGATCCACCAGCACCAGCTCGACGCGACCGCCGGAGAGCTGGCGCGTGGCTGCGATGCGGGCGCCGTCGGGGCTCCAGCGCGGGCCCTGCCACTGGGTGCCCGCGTCCGATCGGGTCAGGTCGCGCGCGTCGCCGCCCGCCAGCGGCACCAGCGCCAGCTCGCTGCGCTCCGCGTGCCGCCGCACGAACACGATGCGCCCGTCCGCCGCGACGTCGGGCTCGGTCGCCCGCAGGCCGCGGGTGATCCAGCGCCGGCGGCCGCTCTCGACTTCGAGGGCGCGCAGGTCGTAGCGGGTGGAGAAGGTCTCGTGGCGCTCCAGCTCGTCGTAGACGAGGGTGCGGCCGTCGCGGCTCCAGGAGAGCCCGTCACCCGCGTTGCGCGGCGCCAGGTCGCGCCCGTCGCTGCCGTCGGCGCGCACGATCCGCAGCCGGCGGTCGCGATCGAGCGGGCGGCTCGTGTACGCGATCCAGGCGCCGTCCGGCGACACCCGCGCGCCTTTCGGCCGCACGCCCTCGTCCGTCAGCGCCACCGAAGGCGTCAGGCCGTCGGCCTCGCGCTCGGCGGCGAAGCGGCGGGCGGCCTCGACCTGCCCGGCGCGAAACGCGTCCCACTCCGCCTGGAAGCTGCGCCCGAGTTCCTTGCGCGCGGTGAGGTCGTCGAGGTAGGGAACGACCTTGCCCGACTGCGCCCGCACCAGCTTCGGCAGCGCCTGCTCTCCGTGGCGTTCGTCCAGGTGGCGGGCGAAGGCCGCGCCGAACAGGTACGCGGCCTGTCCGCCCGGCCACGAGTCGAGCCCGAGCGTGGCCCGGTCCGGCCCCGGGAAGTCGTCGGCCAGCGCCGCCATCCGCAGCAGCGCCTGCACGTCCGGGTTGCGGCCGCGGCCGAAGGCGGTGTTCCGGGTCTCCTCGAAGGTGGCGAAGCCCTCGATCAGCCACGGCGGGGTCAGCGCAGAGGGGAAGGTATAGGGCGCGCGGCCGAGCAGCTTGCGGCCGAAGCCGGGCAGCCCGCGCGCCGCCTCGAGGTGCACCGAGTGGAACAGCTCGTGGGAGAGCACGAGCCGCAGCCAGTCCTCGGTGTTGCCGAAGTCGTCGGCCGGCGACGGCGCCACCGCCCGCACCTGGACCAGCGGGAACGGCAGCGGCGTGGCGAAGCCGTTGGGCTCGTCCTCGACGTCGACCAGCACGAGTTGCAGGCGGGGCACCTTCACGCCGTAGCGGGCCTCGTGGGCCGCGAGCAGCTCTTCGGCCAGCGGCAACGCCCGGCGCGCCAGCGGCTCCAGCGGGTCGTGGAAGTGGAGCGCGATCCGGCTCCCCTCGAGCGTCCGGAAGCGCAGGTGCGGCGGGAACGAGGCGGCGGCCGCGACGGGCGCCGCGCTCAGGGCGGGGAACAGCGCCGCGAGCGCGACGGCGCGCAGGGCGCGCACAGGGCGCGGGAGGCGCATCGATCGAGCACGTTAGCAGCCCGCCCGCGAAAGCTCCAACGCGCCTCAGCCCCCGCTCGTCGAACGCTCATGGCCGTTCGCGGCGCGCCGTGTCATCTTTCCCCCATGCGACTCCCCTGCCTGGCCTTCGCCCTGCTCTGCCTCGCCGCACCCGCCGGGGCCGTCGCCCCCGCCGCCGACCTCCTGCTCCGCGACGTCACCGTGATCGACGGCACCGGCGCCCCGCCCCGCCCCGGCCAGTCGATCCTGGTCCGCGACGGCCGCATCGCCGCGATCGGCGACGCGGCGCGGGTGGTGGCCCCGGCCGGGGCCACCGTGATCGACGGCCGCGGGCGCTTCGTGATCCCGGGGCTGCGCGACGCCCACCTCCATCTCGCGGTGCGCCCCGAGCCGGAACTCGCCGAGAAGGTCGCGCTGCCGCTGCTGCTCGCCCACGGCGTCGTCGCCGCTCGCGACATGGGCGCGCCGCTCGAGCGGGCGCTGGCGCTGCGCGCCGCGGTGCACGAGGGGCGGATCGCGGGACCGGACGTCGCGACGCCCGGCCCCTTCGTCGACGGCGCCGGCGAAGCCGACCCGGCGTTCCGCCGCGTGGGCGCGCCGGCGGAGGCGGCCGCGGTGGTCGCCGAGCTGAAGGCGGCTGGAGTCGACTTCGTGAAGGTCCAGGCCGGGCTCACCGGCGAGGCGCTCGCGGCCGTCGTCGCCGCCGCCCGCGGCGCCGGGATGGCAGTCGCCGGCCACGTGCCCGAGCGCGTCGACGCCCTGGCCGTCGCGAAGCTGGGCCTGCGCTCGCTCGAGCACGTCTCCCCCGCGCTGCCCGGCGACGCCGGCCTGATGCTGGCCTGCTCGCCGCGCGCCGACGCGCTGCGCGCGGAGCTGCGCGCGATCGCGGAGGCGGCCGCGCAGCCCGGCGCCGACCGCGCCGCCCTGCGGGTCCGCAACCGCAAGCTGCAGGACGACCTGCTCGCGCCGTGCGATCCGGCGCGGTTCGACGCCCTGGCCCGCGCGCTGCGCGAGCAGGGCACGATCGTCGTGCCGACGCTCGTGTGGTCGAAGTCCTTCCGGCCCGTCGCCGCGGCCGACACCGGGGAAGACGTGCCGCTGCAATACGTCTTCGCAGCGATGCGGGACGGGTGGAAGCGGGGCCGCGCCGGCTATCTCGGGCGCGCGACGGCCGCGGACTTCGACCTCGACGCCCGCACCGCCGCCCGCTCGGCGGCGCTGGTCGGCGAGCTGCATCGTGCCGGAGTGAAGATCGCCGCGGGCACCGATGCGATCGACGCCTTCACGCTGCCGGGCGACGCCCTGCACCGCGAGCTCGAGCTGCTGGTGCAGGCGGGCCTCTCGCCGCTCGAGGCGATCACCGCGGCGACCCTGCGCCCCGCCGAGATCCTGGGCCTCGAGCAGGAACAGGGCACGCTCGCCGCCGGCCGCCGCGCCGACCTGGTGCTGCTCGAGGCCGACCCGCTGGCCGACATCCGCAACACCCGGCGCATCGCGGCGGTGGTCAAGGCCGGCGTCCTCCACGACCGGGCGGCGCTCGACGCGCTGCTCGCGGCAGTCGAAGCCGCGGGACGGTAGGATCCGGGGATGCGCTTCCCACTCGCGGTCCTCGCCCTCGGTCTGTCCGCCGCTCCCCTGCTCGCCGCACCGCCCGTGCCCGGCCGCGACTGGCCCGGCTTCCGCGGCATCCGCGCCGCCGGCGTCGATCCCGCGAACGGCCCGCTCGCGTGGAACGTGGCCGAGGGCAAGGGCGTCGCGTGGAAGGTGCCCGTGCCCGGCCTCGCCCACGCGAGCCCGGTCGTGTGGGACGACAAGGTGTGCATCGTCACCGCGGTCGGCCCGAAGCCCGCGGAGCTGAAGGTCGGCCTCTACGGCGACATCGCGCCGGTCGCCGACGAAGGCGAGCACGAGTACCGCGCGATGTGCTTCGACCGGGCGAGCGGCAGGCTGCTGTGGAACCAGCTCGCGAAGAAGGCGGTGCCGGCGATCAAGCGCCACACCAAGGCCACCCACGCCAACGCCACGCCGGCGACCGACGGCAAGGTGCTGGTCGCGATGTTCGGCTCCGAGGGCCTGCACGCCTTCGACCTCGCGACCGGCAAGCCGCTGTGGTCGCAGGATCTGGGCGTGCTCGACGCCGGCTTCTTCATGGTGCCCGACGCGCAGTGGGGCTTCGGCAGCTCGCCGGTGATCGAGCAGGGCGTCGTCTACGTGCAGGCGGACGTGCAGAAGGGCTCGTTCCTCGCCGCCTTCGACGCGGCGACCGGCAGGGAGCTGTGGCGCACGCCGCGCGCGGACGTGCCGACCTGGGGCTCGCCGACGCCCTACGAGCACGGCGGCCAGCTTCGGCTCGCCGTCAACGGGTTCAGGCACGCGGGCGGCTACGACGCGAAGACGGGCGCCGAGGTGTGGCGGATGAAGGCGGGCGGCGACATCCCGATCCCCACGCCGCAGGTCGCCCACGGCCTGATCTTCCTGACCAGCTCCCACGGCGGGCCGCGGCCGATCTACGCGGTGAAGGCCTCCGCGGCGGGCGACGTGTCGCTGGCCGCGGGCGTCGCGTCGAACGACCACGTCGCCTGGAGCGTCGAGCGCGACGGCGCCTACATGCCGACCCCGGTCGTGGTCGGCGACACCCTGTTCGTGCTGCGCGACAACGGCACGGTGTCGGCGTGGGACGCGAAGACCGGCGCGAAGCTGTTCCTCGAGCGGCTCGGCGAGGGCAACAGCGGCTACACGGCCTCGCCCGTCGTCGCCGGCGACCGCCTGTACCTGACCAGCGAAGAAGGCGAGACCCACGTGATCCGCGCGGGCCGCAGCTTCGAGCGGCTCGGCCAGGGCGCGCTCGGCGAGACGCTGCTCGCCAGCCCGGCCGTCTCCGGCGGCACCCTCTACTTCCGCACCCGCGGCCACCTGGTCGCGATCCGCTGAACGCGCGGCCGCGAGCGGAACGCCCGCGGCCTGTACCATCGAAGGCGTGAAGGCCGCCGACTGGGAGCGCAACCAGCGCGCCGTCGCCGCGATGGTGTTCGTCGTCTTCTCCGGCTTCGCGTTCGTGCTGCCGTTCCTGCCGCTGTTCGTCAAGGAGCTGGGCGTCGAGGACGACGAGAGCGCGGCGGCCTGGGCCGGCGTGCTGATCGGCGTCGCCCCGCTGCTGGCCGGGCTGCTGGCGCCGCTGTGGGGCCGGCTCGCCGACCGCTACGGCCACAAGCCGATGGCGGTGCGGGCGCTCGTCTCCTACGTCGTGCTGCTGGCGCTGTCTTCGGCCGTGACCAGCGTCGGCCAGCTCTTCGCGCTGCGCGCCGCGATCGGCCTGATGGGCGGCATCGGCCCGCTCGGCATGGCGATGGCCAC
>WYBL01000168.1 GCA_011526565.1 Acidobacteriota bacterium
GCGAAGGCACGCTCGAAGTCCCGTTCAGAGTTGCCTTCCTCGACGACCACGAGAAGCGCTTCCCGGTCCTGCTGCCCGCCGCCGCGTAACCGACAGGACAGAACAGAGCCAGTTGGTGTCGGCGACCCCCGGGGTCGCCGGGGCGACGCTCGCCTTTCGTCGAGCCCGCTGTCCCGTCGTCCAGCCCCGTCACCCCGGCCTCGCCCCAGTCTCAGGCCGCCTGCCGAGCTGCTGCTCCCTCGGCGGGCTCGCTTGTCGCCGCTCAGACTCCCATTGCCGGCGAGCCCGGCCCACAACGAAGGGCTGTTCGTGGCCGCGTTGAACTACCACTACAACCGCTGTCCGCGGCCCAGGATGACGTAACGCTGTTACGTCTAGGAGCGCCGCCAAGACGACACGGGACCGCGACTCAAGACCATGCCGCCGTTGCTCGTGACCGGCGGCGGCTTCCTCGGCCGCGGGACCGTCACCTCAGCCGGCGCGTCCCGAGGGCCTGCGCGCCGCGGCTGCCGACAACGTCCACGTTGTCGGGCGGAGCGACCGAAGGGAGCGTAGCGAACAGCCGCGGGTACCCGGCACGGGCGACGCCACTACAACCGACCCGTTGCTACAACCGGACCTGCGTCGCCCGTGCCGGGCGAGCAGGCCCTCGGGCCGACCTGGGACGCGGACAGCTACAACCGGCACCGAGACCGGCGCGGCCACGCCTCAGGACGACGCTGGGCTCGTGGTGCGCGCTCCACACGTTACCGGCGAGCACCACGAGGTCAGCGCACCGCATGGAGCCGTTGCGTGGCGAGGTGCTGGCCGGCGCGGCGCCTGCCGTTGCCGGACCACCCGTGCAGGCGACGTGACGGGCTGGACCTCGCCGCGCACTCAACGACACCGGCCGGGTGGCGCCCGCCATGCCCGGCCGTGCCGATGCAAGGCGGATGCCGCACGGCCCACACCAATTCACCAGTGGATCCGCAGTCTGTCACCATCTGGCCGATCTGGGCAGCCAATAGATGAGCGCCGGAGGTCCCGGAAAGACCGTTCAAGTCATGTCGAAGACAGGCTTGTTCTCACGGGACCGAATGAGATTATCCGGAGGAGTGAAATCCGCCAGTGCCCGTCCTCTAGGTAGAGGCGAGTGTCGTCCAAGCGAACAGATCCATCCCCAAAGTGCATGCGGAAGGCCACGATGGCCTCCGCCTCGCCCTGATATCGTTCTTCTACGATCTCGACTCGTCGAAGGCTACGACCTCGCGTCGTCCAGTCCCACCATTCCGCTACGCTAATGCCCCCACGGCTCGCCTCCGATCGATCCCGCTCGCCGATGTGCCCTTGAGCCTCCTCGTACAGGCCCTGAGCGGCTGCCATGTATGCGGCCCGAATAACAGCGCCAGGCTTCAAGAACGGACGTTCTCCCCGCACCGGCACCTGCAGCCCACCAGCACAGCCCGCACCAAGCACGATCAAGAGGACGTACACAGCAGACATGCCACGGGGCCGGCTCACTTGCCCGCCAGCCTTCTCGCGAGCGTGTCCTTGGCAGTCTTGATCTCCTCCGAGGTCAGTCCAGTGCCACCCGCAACGCCCCCCTCCCACCCCAGACTCATCAAGCCGGCTTGGCTGTTCCTGAAGATTCCGAAGGCGTGGCCCAGTTCGTGTGCCAGCATCAGAGGCCCGGAGCGGAACTTGCTGAGCGCAAGCGCGCCCGGATGGGCCATCGGGTTGTTAGTGACCCAAGCGATGCCGGCTTTGGTGAATCCCTCGGAATAGATGTTCCGCGCGAGGATCACTGGGATCTCTCGGCTACTCCACGTCCCCCAAGCCAGCCCAACCTCTTGGAGAATGTCTCTCATCGACTTCTCGACACCGGCATTGCTCCCAGTCCTGTAGTCGCCAACGTCCAGGTTGGTCGCGGTCTCCAATTGCCGCGGCGGTGCCATCGCGAACTGCACACCTATCGCTGGCCCCCAAATGCCGCCTGCGCCCGCTACAGCAGCCGCAAACTCGTCTGGGGCCCAGCCCGCGTAAGGCACCGGTGCCTCCGCGGGACCGACCACATAGACGGGCACGAGTGAAATCAGTGTGCTCGACGCTGCCGTGGCAAGCACCCTAAGCAAGGACCCGCTCAGGCTGGCCATCGACTGAACGATGGAGAACGTGGCCGCGACTCCTACGCTCTCGAAGAAGAACCCCGTCGGGTCGCGGTGATCCTGAGGAGACGAAGCTGCGTATGTGTAGGCGTGAAGCGTGCGCGGGTCTGGCAGTGCTCCCCGACTCCGGTCGGTCGATGCGAACCTCCCACTCCCTGGTTCCATCCATCTGGCTCTGTGGTAGGCCATCCGGACGTTGGGGTCGTAGGGTTCGCTTGCGAAGAGGTAGGGCTGGGGGTCTGTTCCTACGTGGGACAGCAGTTGACCGAAGGCATCCAGGGAGTAGGTGTCGGTGACGGTCCCCGCCTCGTCGGTGAGGTTCCGAACCGAGCCGATGCCGTCGCTCGTGTAGAAGCGGCTCTCCCAGCCGCTGGCCACCGTGGTGCTCGGGCGGATGACCGACAGCAGGTCGTCGCCGCCGCGGACGTAGACCGCTCGCAGGCCGGCGGGCACGACCTCGGCCACGACGTGGCTGAGGCCGCCTGACGTGTCGACCAAGAAGTCCACGACCTCCGCAGCCTGGCCCGGCAGCGTCGTCGTCGTCCGGACGCGCACGCCGTCGGCGTCGTAGTCCGTCTGGATCACCGTTCCGTCCGGCTTCTCCATCCGGATCAGGCGGTTCTCTTCGTCCCAGGTCAGCGTCAGCTCGCCCGACTTGGTGACCAGGTTCCCGTTCGCGTCGTAGCTGTGGCTCGTCGTGGCCGCGCCGAAGACCTCGGTCAGCAGGCGGTCGCGGGCGTCGTACGTGTAGTCGACCGTCCCCGCCTGGAGGTTCGCGCTCGGGGTGCCCGCCGGGCCGATGGCCGTGACCTGTTGTTGGCGGTTGCCGACCGGGTCGTAGGTCCAGTTGCGCGAGTAGCTGAGATCCGCGCCCGCGGAGACGGTCTCGGAGGTGAGTCTGTAGAGATCGTCGTAGCCGTAGACGCGGCTGACGCCGTTCAGCTCGTCGATCCGCGTCCGGTTGCCCGCCGGGCCGAGGGTGAAGGCCTGCTGGAACACCGCGCCGAGCGGGCCAGCAGCCGAGAGCTGCGTGAGCCGGTTCAGGGGCGAGTACTGGTAGCTCGTCTCGACGCCATTCGGCAAGGCCAGGCGTTCGCGGTTGCCGTTCGCGTCCCAGTCGAAGTCGTAGGTGCGTCCCAGATGATCCTGGACCGTGTCGAGACGGCTCGCATCGTCGTAGCCGTAGCTCGTGGCGAGAGCGTCCGAGCCGACCGTCGCCGTCATCGTCTCGCGGGCGCCGTTGGGGTTGTAGGCGAAGCCGAGGCTTCCGACGCCGGGCTGGGCGATCGACGTCAGCCGGTCGCGGTTGTCGTAGCCGAAGGTCGTCGTCCCGCGAGCGTCCGTGGCAGCCAGCCGGCGGCCCGTCGTCGAGTAGCTGAATCCGACGGTCCGCCCGCTCTGGAAGAGCTTGCTGGTGAGGCGAGAGTTGATGTCGTAGCCGAAGGTCGTGGTCCGGCCGATGAAGTCGGTCCACGTCTCCAGGCTGCCCGCCGCGTCGTAGGTCTTGGACTCTCGCGCTCCGTCCGGGAGGATGCGCGCGACTTCCCGTCCGAGCTTGTCGTATTCGAAGCGGGTTTCGTTGCCGTTCGCGTCGCGCTGAACGAGGCGGTTGCCCAGTTCGTCGTACTCGTACTCGGTTCGCTGATTCAGCGCGTCGACGACCGCCGTCAGCCGCCCCAGCTTGTCGTACTCGAACTGCGTCAGCTTGCCGGCCTGATCGCGCTCGCCCACCCGCCGGCCCAGCTCATCGTAGGTCGTCTCCGTGAACGTCCCGTCCGGGAAGAGCGTCTTCGTCCGGCGGTTCAGGTCGTCGTACTCGAAGGTCGTCGTGTTCAGTCGGGCGTCGCGGATCGAGACCTGGTTGCCGTTCGCGTCGTAGCCGAACAGCGTCTCGTTGCCGAGCGGGTCGCGCACCTTCGTGCGGCGACCGGCCGAGTCGTACTCGTAGGTCGTGCTCTTGCCGCGCGCGTCCTTGCTCTCCACCAGGCGACCTGCCGGATCGTACACGCTCTCCGTGAACGTCAGATCCGGGAACCTTGTCCGGATCAACCTCCCCAGGTCGTCGTAGAGGTAGCTCGTGGTGTGGCCGCCTCGGTCCTTCGCGGTCAGCCGCCGGCCTTCGTTGTCGTAAGTCGATTCGTCCGTGGTCAGGTCGGCATGGGTCGTCTTCACCAGCCGGCCCATCTCGTCGTACTCGAAGCTGGTCTTGCGGCCCAGCTTGTCGTACGTCTCGACCTGCCGGCCGAGCGCGTCGTACACGGTCCGCGAGAAGGTCCCGTCGGGGTCGGTGGTCCGCGTCAGACGCCCCTGTTTGTCGTAGACGAACGTCGTCGTCAGCGCCTCGGTCCCCGTGCCCGTGCACGTGAACTGACCGGTCCCGTTTGCCGTGCATGTCCGTGTGACCCGAGTCGTGGACTGCGACAGCCTCTGCCCCTTCCGGTCGTAGGTGGAGCTCGTGACGTGACCGTCGGGGTCGGTCTCGGTCAACGCATTCCCGAAGCCGTCGTACGTCGTGCTGGTCGTCTGGGCGACGCCGTCGACCGTCACCGTCTGCGACAGCACGTTGCCACGGGCGTCGTAGGTGAAGCTCGTGACATTGCCGGCGGCGTCCGTCGTCGAGGTCAGGTTGCCCCGGGCGTCGTACACGTTCGTCGTGGTCTTGCCCCGGGCGTCGGTCGCGGTCAGGACCTGGCCTCGCGCGTTGTAGGTCTGGGACGTGGTGTTCCCCAGGGCGTCGCGCGTCGAGAGCAGGTTGTCGCGGGCGTCGTAGGTGAACGTGGTCGTGGGCGGCGCCGGGTTCGAGGGCTCGTGTGGCTCCGTCTCCGTCAGCCGGTTGTTGCGGGCATCGTAGGTGCGGAGGATCTGCCGGCCGTCGGGCTGGATCTCCCGGATCACGTTGCCGCGGTCGTCGTACTCGAGGACGCGCTGCGCGCCATTCCGGTCGACCACGATCTCCTGGCTGGCGGCGAGGTTGTGGGTGTACTCGATGGTCTTGCCGAAGGCGTCCGTGTGCTGGAGCAGCCGACCGTCCGGGCCGTACTCGTTGCGGATGGGCTGACGCCCGAGGGGGTCCTCGATCGTCTCCAGGTGGTGCGGGATCTGGGACAGGTAGCCGAAGCGGGTGGTGTTCCCCTCCCGATCCGTCACCGACATCAGGTCGCCCGCGGCGTCGTAGGCGTAGGAGACGAAGTCGCCCTCCGGGTCGGTGATCCGCGTGATCCGTCCCTGGGCGTCGCGGGTGAACGTGACGCCGCGACCGGAGACGTGGGTGATCCCCGCCGGCGTGACCGTGAGCTGGTTGGCGTTGAGGTCGCGCAGCTTCTCGAGTCCGGCGGCCTTCCCCACCTCCAGTTCCCGGCCGTCCGGCAGCGTCAGCGTGTACTTCGCGGGGCTCAGCAGCCGGTAGTCCTGGTGCGAGAACACCTGCAGCGGCCCGGGCCAGGAGCCCGTGACCGACACCTCGTCGGTCCCGACCACGCTCAGGGAGGAGAGTGTGTTGCCCCGCTTCCGATACGTGATGCGCGCCGTCTGGATCGGCGCGAACTGCTGACACTGCGGTGAGATCTCCGCCTCGTACTCCTCGACGCGGCCGTCGGGCAGCGCGACCGTGACGATCGGCGGCCGGGCCGCCTGGATGCAGAAGGTCTGGAAGAAGCCGGGGATCACCACGCCGGTGAAGGCCAGCCCCTGATGGCGGCTTTCGCGGACCCTGACGTTCGAGACGTCGAGCTTCCAGCCGATCCCGAAGTCGCCCGGGGTCTTGTCGCGCGAGTCGTAGGTCCGGGTGATGCGGATCGGGAGGCCGGAGAGCGGCACCTCGAGGTCCGAGAAGCTGACCGTGAACTGTCCGACCTTGAGGTTGTCCTTGACCACGACGGCGAGGGTGTCGACCGAGTTCCGCCCCGCCACGTCGACGGCGACCAGTCGAACCTCGTAGGCGCCGTTCAACAGAAGCGTCGGATCGAACGTTGCGAGAGGGCCGGAGACGGCGCCGGAGCCCGATCCGAACACGACCCAGGGGACCGATGCCTCACCCGCCGGCCGATGCTCGAGGCGCCACGAGAACGCCTCACCGGTGATCGTCCCGGCGAAGACCGTGGGAGCCGTGATCGCTGCTCCTTCCGCAGGAGACGTCAACTCGACGACGGGGACCTCACCGGTCGGCTCGCCGGGCTGGACGACGACCACGACGTCGTCGTGGGCCACCCGCTCGCGATCGTTCGCCGTCAGGCGGAGGGTGTAGGTCCCGGGCGCCGAGAACGTGGCGGTCGCCGAGCAGGTCTCCGCCGTGCACGTGCACGTGTCGCCCGCCGGGCTGACCACGCACGACGGGCCGCCGAAGACCACGGTGCCAGCACCGGGCTTCGCGAAGACACTCCACCCCGCCGTCAGGGCTGCCGGCTCGGGCAGGCCCTCGTCCGAAACGGCCCCGGCCAGGGCTACCTCGTTCGCGGGCAGCGCGATCTCCTGATCGGGGCCCGCCGACACCGCAGGCGGCTGGTTCGCGCCGGCATTCACGACCACGGTGACGTCGTCGAAGGCGGTCGACTCGCCATCCGTCGCCGTCAACCGCAGCACGTAGGTCCCGCGGCGGTTGAACGTCGCGGTCGTGTTGCGGCTCCCCGGGTCCGAGAACGCCACTGCGCCGCAGGGCGCGACGCAGCCGCTGCCCGTGCCGGTCACCGCGGCGACAGACCAGGCCATCGTGACGCCGCCACCGAGCGGCAGCCCGTCGTCGGTGACCGTCGCCGACAGCGCGACCGCCGTGTCCGGCGGGAGCGTGATCGCCTGGTCCGGACCGGCGTCGACGACGGGAGCCGCGTTCGGCGGCAGGACTCGAACGGCCACGTCGTCGGTCGAGACGATCTGGCCGTCGCTTGCCGTGAGTCGCAGCACGTAGGTGCCGACGACCGGGAAGCTCACGTTCGTGGTAGCGCTCGACGGACTCGCGAACACGGCGGGCGCCGGGCCCGTGAGCGTGCTCCACGCGAGGCTCAACCCCTCGCCCGCCGGTTTGCCGTCGTCCGAGGCGCTCCCGGCCAGAGATGTGACTCCCTGGGCCAGCGAGAGCGTCTTGTCGGGGCCAGCGTTCACCACCGGGGCGTCGTTGTCCGTGCCCTCGGCCAGGACCGTCACGGGCAGGTCCGCCGACACCGCATACTCGCCATCAGACGCGGTCAGGCGAAGCCGATAGGCTCCCGGCGCACCGAACAGCACCGACGTCGCCGGGTTGGAGGGCTCGTCGAAGACCACCTCTCCGGGACCGTCGACGACGGTCCACGTCACGGTCAGCGGCTGACCCTCGGGGAGGCCGTCGTCTTCCACGACTCCGCCGAGCGTCGCCGTGTCGTCGGGCAACCGCAGGACGAGGGCCGAGCCGGGGTAGACGGCCGGGGGTTGGTTCTCGCCGCCCGGCGACTCGACGCGAAGCGTCATCGAGTCGAAGCGGAAGCGGTCCCCGTCCCAGGCCCTCAGCCTCAGCGTGTAGGTTCCGGCGCGGGTCGCGCGGACCGTGGCGGAGGGGGACGCGGGATCATCGAACTCGACGCTGCCGGGCCCGCTGACCTGCAGCCAGCGGGTGTGGAACGTCTCCGAGTCGGGATCCGAAGCCGAGCCGCCGAGGACCACCTCGTTCGTCGGCAAGGTGATCGTCAGGTTCGGACCCGCGTCGACGACAGGGCGCTGGTTGGCAGCGATCAGGCTCGCCGTGACCTCGTCGCTGGCGGCCAGTTCCCCGTCGGCCGCCGCGAGTCGGAAGGTGTAGGCGCCGGCGCCGGCCAGGCCTGCCGTCGCGTCGCACGTCGCCCCGGATGCGTCGCCGTCCGGGCTGGTCGGCACGCCTGCACACGTCGCCTCGGCGAGGGTCGCCGAGCCGCCGCCCGGAGAGGCGACCACCGACCAGTTCCCGGTCAGCGCAAGCGGCTCGGGGAGCCCGTCGTCCTGGATCGTGCCGGACAGCGGCAGCGCCGCGCCCGCGGGGCGCAGGGAGACGCCGTCGATCCGGACGAGGGTGCCGCTGGTGCTGCTCGCGATCAGGACGAGCCGCAGCGTGGCCGCGGCGGCTGGGGGCACCAGCGGGACAGCGTAGACGCTCCACGTGGATCGATGGATCGTATCGGGCGTGAAGTGCGCGCTGATCACGTCGCCGGTCGCGGAGCGGAACTCGGCGACCACGACGAGGCCGGCGAACGGCGCCGACGGGTCGGCGCGGTGCCAGACCTCCAGGTCCAGCCGTCGCCCGCGGAACGCCGTCACGGGAATGTCCTGCCGGATCCCCGCATTGCCCACGAGGGCGCGGAAGCGATTCAGCCCCTCGACGACGTCGTCCGTCGCCGTCGTGAACGTCCCCGGATCGAACGTCCAGCCTGCCAGCCCATCCTCGGCTCCCCCGTTGACCACGAGGTTGGTCCCGAGTGGAACCGTGACGTCGGGCCCCGCGTCGACGACGGGCGCCTGGTTCACGCGCGCGGGCAGGTACTGCACCACCACGTCGTCGTGAACCGGCCCGCGGCCGTCGTCCACCGTCAATCGCAGGACGTACGTGCCCAGCTCGGAGAACTGCGCGGTGCCGGTGCTCGCGCACGAGACCCGGCCGTCGGTCTGTTCCACCTCGCAGGCCTGGTTCGTCGAGATCACGACGGGCCCCGGTCCGGACACGACGGTCCAGTTCGAGATCAGGGCCGAGCCGTACGGAAGGCCGTCGTCAGTCAGGCTCCCGGCGAGCACACGGGTTGTCTCGGGAGCGTACAGCCGGCGGTCCGGACCAGCGTCGACGACGGGCGGGGTGTTCGCGGCGGTCACGACGACGCGGGCCTCGTCGGAGCCCAGCCGATCGCGATCGAACGCCGTCAGGCGGAGCACGTACTCCCCGCGGCCCTCGAACGTCGCCGACGTCGCCGCCGTGTTCGTGCCCGCGAACGTGACCCGGCCGTTCGCAGGCGCCGAGACGACACCCCACGTGTAGACGAGTTCCGTCACGGGCTGGCCGTCGTCCGTCGCCGTCCCGACGAGCGCCGCCGTCACGACCGGCGCCTCGAGCACGACATCGGCCCCGGCGTCCACGACGGGCGCCTGGTTCGGCGTCGCGGTGACGTAGACGGGCGACTCGTACAGGTTGTTCGCCTCGTCGGACTCGGCACGCACGCCGTGCCCCGCGCCGTCGTCGTCCGCCGACACCCACACCGGGAGCGCCGCCGTGCCCAGGGGGATCTCCAGCGAAACGTCCTCGAAGCTCGCCGGACGCAGCGGCGAGGTCGTCGAAACCGTGCCGAGCAGAGTGCCACCGGCGCGCGGATCACCCGAGTAGAACGAGACGGGAATGCCGGGGCCGGCCAGGCTGCCGCCCTTGTTGCCGATGCGGGCCGTGACCGTCGTGCCCGAGCCCGACTCGACCTTCCGGACGTAGGAGGGCAGGAGGTCGGCCTGCGCGAACACGCAGCCTTCGATCAGGTGGTTCTGGCGATACGAGTTGTAGGTCAGCCACGACGGTTGCTCGCGGCGGGGAACGCGGCCGTCGTCGCCGATGTTCGTGACGTGGTAGCTGTGCTGGTTCCACAGCCGGCGAGTGGGAACCCACTGGTCGGCCGCGTCCTTGAACACGTAGACGCCTGCACGCTCGGTGTTCCAGTCGATGAGGTTGGCGACGCTGACGATCTCAGCTCGGCCATCGGCGTCGACATCGACGACGAGGGGGTACTCGAGCCCCGTCGCGCTTCCCATCGGCGTTTCGAACAGGACGGCGCCGTCGCTCCCCCGATAGACCCTGAGGTGAATCTCGTCCCCGTAGAGGACCTCGGAGGAGCCATCGCCTTCGAGGTCGAAGGCCGAGGAACCGGTGCGGTGAGACGACGGGTCGTGAGTCGGCCGCGACCACTTCACCGTCCCGTTTCCTTCGAAAACGGTGTAGGCAGTAGCGCCCGCAACACCGATCTCGGGCTCGCCGTCGTCGTCGACGTCTGCAACCAGAGGCGGGCCACCGCTTCCGCGATTGGTGGAGCCCAGAGCCGCTGGAAGGAGCACGGGGCCCCACTTGAGCGTGCCGTCGTGCTCCAGGAGGCGAACCTCGGAGTTCCCGACGGCCACGATCTCCGGAAACGGATCGGAATCGAAGTTCCCAAGGGCGACGTACCCGTCCGGGATGTTGCCGAGCCCCCCTGCGATCAGTGAGCTCCGCTCCCAGTAGTTGGAACCGTTCGCCCGGTAAGCCGTATTCCCGGCGACCACCTCGGGAACGCCATCCATGTCGAGATCCGCCACGACCGAGGCCGTGTGGTAGTTGCCAGTCGCCTGGCCGCTCTTGCCGCCCGCTCCGGTCCAGCGAAGGGTGCCGTCCGAGTTCAGGACCTGCCGCCCGACGACGATCTCGACGAGCCCATCACCGTCCAGATCGGCCAGCGCCGGGTTCTGGAAGTCGGTAATCGACAGAGTCGATGCTCGCTGGATCGTGGCGCTAGCCCACTGCAGGGTTCCGTCGGCTTCGAACGCCAGCAGACGAGTTCCCCCAGCTGCACCGACCACGATCTCCGGCCGGCCGTCACCGTCGATGTCGCCGATGGCCGGGGCGCCACCCCGCGTGACCCGCAACGTCGGGTCACTGGCGACCCAGCGCTCGGTCCCGTCCCGACCCGAGACGACCCGGAGCACACCGTCGCCGACGTCATTGTTCTCGTAGGTCGGGAAGATGACCTCGGGAATCCCATCACCGTCAAGGTCGAACACCGCGGGTGCAGCGAAGACGCTCTGCATGTGAGGCTCGACGGCGCTCCCCGTCCAGGCCCACTTCAGCACCGGCTGGAACGGCGCGAACTCGGACCGCTCCTCGCAAGCCGGTGCCGTCGACGTGAGGTTGTTCGACTCCGCCGTCTCCTGGATGACAGCAGCACTGTCAGCCAGGGCCAGCAAATGGGCGCCGGGGAAGGTGATGGCCCCACCGAGAGCGGCATCGATGTCGATGCTCCCGCCGGGCATGAGGGCCGGCACGATGGCGGAACCTACGACGACGTCACCAGGATCGAACGCCCGGTTCGCGTCCAGATCCTCGAACACGGTGAGCGTCGAAACCGGGGCTTCGCCAGCACCCAGGTTCTCGATCCGGATCCGGAGGGTTCCGGAAAGCCCCAGGCTCTGGGCGTCGTACTGGACGTCGCCCGCGTTCAGGATCGTCGTGGCCAGGTCCGGGAGGAGCGTGGTGGGTGCAACCGAGATGGTCACGAAGTCGGCGCCGGAGGCCACGCCATCGCTGGCGGTCAGTGACAGTCGGTAGGTGCCCGCCTCGGTGAATCGCACCGTCGTGGTCGCGGCGTAGGGGCTTCCGAACGTGACTGCTGCGGGCCCCGAGTCGAGACTCCAGGTCACGGCCAGCAGCCCCGGCGCCGGCAGCCCGTCGTCATCCACCTCGCCCTGGAGGGCGGCCTCGTACTCGGCCACAACCTGGTCCGGGCCCGCCTCGACCAGCGGAGGCTGATTCGCGCCACCCACGCGAACGGTGACCTCGTCAGCCCCCACAGTTCCCCCATCGAAGACTTCGAGGCGCACGACATAGGTGCCCGGGGCAGAGAACGTCAGGTTCGAGTTTCGCGATGTGGGGGCCGAGAACGACACGCTCCCCGGACCGCTGACCTTGAGCCACTGATAGGTCAGCGCCGCGCCAGGCCGGCCGTCGTCCTCGACGGCGGGAGCCAGCGAGAGCGTCGTGGCTGTCGAAGCGACCGAGCGGTCGTTCCCGAGCCAGACCGAAGGCGGCAGGTTGCCGGCCTCGAGCACGATCGTCGTTTCGTCGTATCGACTCGCCAACCCATCGTCAGCCGTCAAGCGAAGGCGGTAGGTCCCGGTCGCCAGCAGCCGCACCGACGTGGCGAGGCTCGCCGGGCTGGTGATCGAACCCGGCTCCGGGCCGGATCGAACCTCCCACTTCGACGAGACACTGGCTCCCAGCGGCAGCCCCTCGTCCACGACGGTGCCCTCCACCGCGACGTCCCTGTCGAGAGGCGCGAACAGTTGGAGGGCGTCGAAGAACCCGTCCACGACCGTTCCGGTGTCGACCGTCGCGATGAGGCGCACCCGGATGCGCCTCGTGCCCACGGGCGCGACACGTCGGTCCTCGACGAGTTCCCATTCAGTCTGGTTGCCGATTTCGCCGGAGTCGAAGGCGCCGAGCACCGCGCCGGCTGCGTCGCCGTACTCGACGACGATGCGGGACTTGTCCGCCGCACCCGTGGGGTACGAACGAACCCGGCCACGGAACACGATCGGTTGGTTCCCGGCATCGATCTCCGTCGCCAGATCCGAGACGTCCACGTCCTGTCTCAGCTCGGCGATCGGGGCGCTGGAGCCGGCGAAGAAGTAGCTCGTCCCCTCGAAAGCCGGTGGATACGGTGCCGTGGTCGGGGCCTTCTTCCAGTCCCCGCCTGCGATCTCCCGCCAGAACGGGATCTCGTTGTTGATCAGCGCAAGTTCGTTGCCAGGGTTTCGAAGACGGTTGACGCCCAGACCGGCAGGCACTGGCAGAGTGGAGGAAGGCCCCGCATCCACCGCCGGCGGGAGGTTCGACGCGGACACCTCAACGGTGACCTCGTCACTGCTGGCGGCCGCACCATCGCTCGCTGCCAGCCTCACGACGTAGGTACCCGGGGCAGAGGGACGCACCGCAGTCGATGGCGCCTCCGGGGTGTCGAAGACCATGTGTGTGCCTGGGGGCGCCGCGACCGTGGTCCAGGAACTGGTCAGCGACGAGCCACGAGGCAGCCCGTCGTCCGTCACCGTCCCCGCCAGGGCGATCGTCGGAAGGATCGGAAACGCGCGGAACGTCAAGGCATCGAAGTAGGCTCGCGCTTGCAGGCCACCAAAGCCACGACCGATCAGCCGGACGCGGGCGAATCGTGCCCCGGGAGGGGCCAAGCGGCTGTCGAGCACGAAAGTCCACTCGGCCGGAGTGCGGAAGTGACCCGTGTCGAAGGCGGACAGTACTGCCGCGTTCGACGCATCACGGTACTCGACGATGACGCGGGCGTCCGAAGCATTGAAATTCGCCCACACGAGCGACCGGAACTCGAACCGCTGCTCCCCTTGGTCGATCGCCACCGCGTAGGCCGACAACGGGACGTCCTGTCGCAACTCCCCCGTCGCCGGAAACACGGGCATGTGGAAGTAATGCGTGCCTTCGGCGGGAACGGGACTCGCCAGTGCCGTGGTGGACCAGCCCCCCCAAGCCTGGACCCAGCCGGTCAGTCCAGATTCGGCTCCGCCATTGACGAGAAGTTCGTCCAGGATCGATGCGGCCTGGTCGGGTCCGGCATCCACGAGCGGAGCCGCGTTGACAGGGTCCACCGTCACCTGGACTTCGGTGTAGCCCACGCGATCCCCGTCATCGACGCTCAGCCGCAGCACGTATTCGCCCGGAGCATCGAACGTCGCGGTGGTCGTGGGCGAAGCGACGTCCGAGAACACCACCGAGGCCCCGGCAGGAGACGAGGTCACGCTCCACGCCGCCGCGAGTGGGGCACCGGGTGGCAGGCCGTCGTCAGTCACCGTCGCTTGGAGTTCGACGCTGGCATCGGGAAGCGAAGCGAAGCGGTCCCCACCCAAGTCCACGATTGGCGCCTGGTTCGGCGGCAGGTCGTCGTCGAGGATCGTGGCCAGGATCGCCGTGCGGGCCAGGTCGAGGCCTTGGGGATCGCTCAGGTGGAGTTCGAATCGTTCGTCGGCTTCGTCCTCGACGTCGCCGACCACGGGAACCTCGACCACGTGCTGGAGGTCGCCCGCCGCGAACGTCACATCGAGGCTGACGGGCTGGAAGTCGGTCCCCGCCTCCGCCGTTCCCGCCACCGTCGCCACCGTGACCCTCTCACCGCCTGCGGCGGGGCGCGAGAGCGCGAGGACAAAGCGGGCCACGCTGGGCTCCCCGCTGCCTTCGTTCACGACGACGTCGGCGACATCCAGGAGGGGCAATTCCGGCGTGAAGCGCCACGTCGGGCCGCTGGCGACAACTCCGCGGTCGTCTCGCGCGACGACCTTCCAGTGGTGGAGTGTGTCCCGCTCCAGAGGGCCCACGGCGAGTTGCGGATCGGCGAGACCTTCGGCGACGACTGGAAGTTCCCCCGCTGCGTTCCGCAGGACCGCCACATCCGCGAAGTACGTCGTGCTGCCCGAACAGGTACCCCCAGGCTGACAGCCCTTGTCGTTCGCTCCGAGCACCACGACGAGGCGGTTGCGCAGCGGCGAGAACGCTGCCGCAGCACCGAATCGAGCCGGGGGTGCCGTGGGGCCGGGACGTCCCACCGCAACCCACTCGGCCTGCGCGGTTCCCATTCCGTCGAGCAGCCAGGTGTCGCCGAACACGAAGTTGTCGCCGATCCCGTCCGAAGTTCCGCCGAACAGGAGGAGCCGTCCGCTGGCGGGATCGAACCCGAGCCCCGCCCCGGCCCTGCCGACAGGTCCTGCGGGCGGCGCGATGTCCGTCCAGGTCGGCGTGGTCCCTGTCGCCCCCGCGAGGGCGTGAAGCTCCGCACCCACCTGGCCCGCCTCGTCGCGACCGCCCCAGACGAAGAGGCGGTCGCTCGCGGCGTCGTACACGTGAGCCGCTTCCCGCCGCAGGCCCGGGGCCGGCCCCCCGACAGGAACGACATGCCATGCCGGCGAGCCGATCCCGTTGGCGTCGTCGAGCGCGAGCACCGACGGGCCTGCGGTGGCCACGACCAGTCGATTCCGCACCGGCGAATACGCAGCCGCCAGACCTGCGCCGCCCTCCGGTGCAGCCGGCAAGGCCTCCCAGGTCGACGCCTCGCCCGCGGCTCCCACCAGGACGAACGCCTCCGACGACGTTTCCTCGCACGAACCGGAGCAACCGCCGAAGACGATCAGCCGGTCGCGTTCCGCGTCGTATGCTGCACTCGCGAGCCGACGCGGCGTCGGGCCGGTGCCCGATGGAGAGGTCGCCCGCCAGGTCGGGGCCGCCCCTTCACCGCTCGCGTGGTCGAGAGCCCAGACGTCGGCCAGGTCCGCACCGCCGGCATCGCGCCCGCCGAAGACCAGTAGCCGATCCCTGGCCTCGTCGTATGCGAACGCGGCCCCTTGCCGGGCGGAGGGGCCAGCGCCCCCCGCGCAGGTCCGGAGCCAGGTCTGCCCCTCGCGCGAGAACGTCGTCCCGAGTCTCACGTCGAACCGGGCTCCCGCCATCGGCAGCCAGGAGAGGGCGAGCGTCGATGGAGTCCGCTCGGCGGAATCGGCCGGAGCGACGTTGACGGGAGCCGCCAGCGGCGCCAGTGCTTCATCGTCGTCCCGCACGACCAGGGTGGCCGACGCGTCGGGCAGCAGCGCTCCCGCCGGGCTCCCGAACGTCACGTGGAGGGGTTCGTCCGCTTCTGGCAGCAGGTCACCCAGGTAGCGGACCGCGACGGTCTTCTCCAACTCGCCGGGTGCGAACTCGAGACGCCCATACGTCGGCACCGTGCCGCAACTCTGGCCTGCAGCGGCGAACTCGACGCTGACTGCGTGGGCAGCGGCGAAGTCGAGGCGGACCCGGATCGATCCCTCGCGCAGCCCCTCCGGGCCTTCGGCAACCTCGCCGTCTTCGACCTGAATAGTCGGCAACGGCGGAGGTTCGACCGTCACCGTCACTTGATCCGAGGCGTGGAACTCCCCGTCCGAGACGGTGAGTCGGAACAGGTAAGCCCCAGGTACCGGCGGGAAGCTCACCGCTGTCGCAAGAGAGCCGGGCTCGGACAGCACGGGAGCCGCGGGGCCGTCGACGAAGGTCCAGGCGAAGTTCAGCACGCCGCCCGGCTGGCCGTCGTCGGTGGCCGCTCCCTGCAGAGCCGTCGAATTCGCAGGCAGAACGAGGGTCATGTCCGCGCCAGCGTCGGCCGTCGGAGGCTGATTCGGGAGTAACACGGTGACGACGACTTCGTCCGACTGCATCGCCAAGCCGTCAGAGACCGTCAGGCGGAGAACGTAGACTCCGGCGACGTCGAAGGACGCCTCAGTGATGGCGGCTCCAGGCGCGGAGAAGACGACGCTTCCGCCCACGGGAGCGCTGACGACCGACCAATCCCAGGTCAATCCCGTCCCCGGCTCGCCATCGTCAGTCGCTTGTCCCAGCAGCGTCGCGAACGCTTCGGGCAGCGAGACGATCTGATCGGGCCCCGCGGAAACCTGTGGCGGCAGGTTCACCGGTCGGACCGTCACGGTGAGCTCGTCGCTGACCGTCAGTTCGCCGTCCGTCGCAGTCAACCGAAGAACGTAGCTCCCAGCCTGCGCAAACGAAGCTTCCGTCTCCAGCGCGTTCGTCCTCGTGAACGTGACGCCGCAAGTGTTCCGGTGGCACGTTCCGGTGCCCGTCGTCCCGGACACCACCGACCAAGTCACGCTCACAGCGGCGGGCTCGGGAAGCCCGTCGTCCGCTACGCTCCCGAGAAGGTGCGCGTTGGCCGGGAGTCGGATCTCGAGGTCTTCACCGGCCTCCACCACCGGCGCCTCGTTCGTCCGCGAAACGACCACTCGCACGTCGTCGCTGGCGGACAGCGCGCCATCGAAAGCCGTGAGCCTCAGGACGTAGGTGCCTGGAGCGTCGAAGCGGGCCTCCGTGACAGCGGCGGACGAATCTCCGAAGGTGACGTGTCCCTCGGCGGGCTCCTCGACGACGCTCCAGGTCAAGCCGATCTCGCCGCTGGGCAAGCCGTCGTCCGTCGCCACACCATTCGTTACGAAGACGGCGTCCGGGAACGTCGCCGCGCCGTCTGGGCCCGCGTCCACCATCGGCGGCTGATTCGGCCGAGCGACGTAGCCTTCCCCGACGAGGTGGAATCCGGACGGGGCCGAGCCGTTGAGAGCGCAGTGGGCCCTTGCGGCAGCGGCCTGCGCGAGGACGGAGTCCCGGGCCGCCTTGGAGTTCGATTTGGGTACGGTGACTGTCGAGCACTGAATCGCACTGTTTCCAGCCCGGTCGGTCACAGTACCGAGAACCAGATAGACCCGCCCATCGGCGTTGCCCTTGCGCTCGGCCCGCAGCCGCAGCCGGCCATCGACGACGGACGCATCGCCCGGGTGATTCCCGTCGCCGGTCGGCGATTCATCCGGCTCGTCACTCCAGACGGCGACATGTCGCGTCAAGTCACCGACGCAGTTGTCGACAGCGGCGAACGACAAGCCGACGTCGATCATCGAGTGGTTCACCGGCCACAACTGCGCGGTGGCCACGGACACCGTGAGGCCCGGGCGCTGCCCATCACGAACGACCACGGACTGCGTGCAACTCGAACTCTGCTGCGAAGCGTCGATGGCCGTCCAGGTGATCGAGGTGCGCCCCACCGGGAGCAGCGTCGGTGCATCGCTTGTGAGACTGAAGAGTCCGCAAGCGTCCGACGCCGTGGCGACTCCAGCGATGGCAGCAGGAGCATCGCAACGGTTCGAGCTCGTCAGCGCCTCGACGGGGGCAGGGCAGGCGACCGTGGGCGCCGACCCGTCGCGCACGGACACCACCGTCTTGTCGGAATCGACATGTCCCGTTCCGTCGTTCACGACCAGCGCGATCTCGTGGCGGCCGGCGGGGAGCGCGACGCTCTGGCGCACGCCCTGCAGCGATCCGATGGCCCCGCTCCACTCGTAGCCGAGCAGGTCGCCATCGGGATCAACCGAGCCCGAGGCGTCGAGCACCACGGGCGCCTGGCACGCCCCGCCCGTGAAGACAGTCTGATCAGGTCCGGCGTCAGCGACAGGTGCCGAGTCCGAGGGCGTGAGAGTGAGACCCTCGAACCTCGCGCCGCCGGCGCTGCTCGCGTAGAACCCGACTTGTCCCGGATCGAAGTCCCCCACAGCCTCCAGGACGATCTGGCCGTTCACCGCCACCTCGATCCGACGCGGCCGGTAGCGGACGCGGACCTGGTAGGCGCGACCGGGCTCCCAGCCGAACGCAGGGCGCTCAGCGAGGACAGTCGCCCCGGCCTCAGCCTGGTGAAGGACGAAGGCCTCCGGGCCCACCGCGCCCACGATCCGCACCAACGCAAGACCCGAAGCCGTCGGGTCGGCGAGCGGGCCCCAGTCGAGCAGCAACAGGTCGGCGTCAGCTCGGCCGATGGAGTTGACCGGAGCCCTGTGCCCGAACGACAGGCCGACGCGGCCCGACGGGGCCGCAGGGGTGCGCAGGGTCAACTCGATCGTCGTCCGCTCGACCGTGGCCTCGGACACCCAAAACGTCGGCCCACTGGACGGGCCAACTTCCACGCCAGCCGCGGTCGACGTCCACGGAGCCGCCTCGCCCTCGACGCTACCACTGGACGCAGGTAGGCCGCCTCCGCCGGGCTCATCGAACTGGAACTCGAACGCGAGCGGGCGGAGGCGGGCTGCGTCCTGCAAGCCCCGAGCGTAGGCCTCCGCGACAGGAGTCAGGGGTTCGACGGTCAGCACCAGAGATAGTGCCCGCGCCACCAGCCGGTTCTTCGTCACAACGCTCACCCTCAGCTCGTTTCTCGAGCACTCGCTCCGGCAACGACTCTTCTGTCGCGAGCAGGAGGATAGGCGGGCCGTACGCGCTGCGTCAACGGCCAACAGGCCTGTTGTCAACGACCATTCGGCCCGATCCTTCATGGCGGCAGATACCTTGGGGATTATCCGAACGCTCGTTACGACATTTGGGAAGTGTGACCCACCTCACAGGGGGCTGCCCCGGTTTGGATCAGTCCCCGGCATCGGGCGTGTCGGGTCGCCTCCCGCGCGATCGATGCTAGCCTCCCATCCGTGCCCCGCGCCCGCTACGTCTGGGACTACGACCTGACCGAGGAGCAGTTCGACGCCCTGCTGCAGGGCCGGACGACCATCGGGCGACTCGACCGCGCCTGGGCCGCCGCGCGCCTGATCGACTCGGCGCCCTACGCCGAGGTGGTCCGCCGCATCGGCTTCCCCGACCTCATCCGGCACTGGCCCGAGTGGCGCTCTCGCGTGCGCTCGGTCTCCGCCCGACGCGGCCTCGACTTCCTCGCGGAGTGGCTGCCCGTCCACCACCCCGACCTCCTCGAGCCACCCAGCCGCAGCCTCTACCCCCCGAACATCCCCTCCGCGTAGGCGCTGATCTTCCCCGTCACCGCCGAGGCGGCGACCGTCAGCGGGGACGCGAGGTAGAGCTTCCCGGGTCCCGAGCGGTTCTGGTAGTTGCGGTTGATCGCGGAGACCGTGACCTGCTCGCGGCTGGTCGAGATGCCGGGGCCGCAGCCGATGCAGGCGCCGCAGCCGGGCTTGATCAGCTTCACGCCCGTGCGCTCGAAGAGCTTCAGGTAGCCGCGCTCTCGCGCGTACTCCTCCACCGCCGCCGAGCCGAACTGGATGAAGAACTCGACGCCGTCCGCGACGCGCCGACCCGCGCGATCCGCCTCCGCCATCACCTGCGCGTAGAGGTCGAGGTCGACCTCCTTGCCCGCCGTGCACGAGCCGCCGTACGCGATGTCGATCCGGACGTCGCCCAGCTCGTCGACGAAGGCGCCGTTGGTCGGGTCGGACGGAATGCCCCGGTCGGGGTCGCCCGGGTGCGCGACCATGGGGCGGATCTGCGAGAGGTCGATCAGGTGCACGCCGCCCGCGTACGTCGCGCCCGGGTCCGCCGACACGCAGCGCGCGCGCAGCTTCGCGCGGTCCGCGCCCGGACGCCGCTCGATCAGCCAGTCGAGCATCGCCTCGTCCGCCTCGCACACGCCGGCCTTCGCGGAGCACTCCGTGGCCATGTTGGCGAGCGTCGCCCGCTCGTCGGGCGACAGCGACGCGAGGCCGGGCCCGCCGAACTCCATCACCCGGTCGAGCGTGTCCTGGCGCTTCGCGAAGGTCGCGAGGATGTGCAGCATCACGTCTTTTGCCGTGACGCCGGGCCGCAGCTCGCCCTCGAGCTCGAAGCGGATCGACTCCGGCACCTCGACGAACGTGAAGCCGGAGTACAAGAGCGCCGCGTACTCGGTGGCGCCGACGCCGTAGGCGAGCGAGTTGAGCGAGCCGCCCATGCAGGTGTGGCTGTCGGTCGCCTGCACGAAGTCGCCCGGCTCGATCATCCGCTCGCGGGCGATCGTGTGGCAGATGCCCGGGGACACGCCGTCCTTCGCCGAGTAGTCCTGCACGCCCGAGTGCCGGATGAAGACCCGCTGCATGTCGCGCTGGACCTGGATCTTCGGCAGGAACGGCCCCATCTTCGGCAGCGACTCCGAGTAGATCAGGTGGTCCTCGAAGGCCGCGAAGCGCTGCGGGGCCGCCGGCCTGTAGTCCGCGCCGTACTCCTGTTCCAGGAAGTAGTGGACCTGTGCGCTGGTGAAGTCGTGCGAGTAGCCGCCGTCGACGGAGACGCACACCGCGTCGCCCGGCTTGACGAAGACGTCGCCCTGCGCGCCGCGCACGTGGCGGGCCAGCACCTTCTCGGCGATGTTCATCGGCCGCGCCGGGGTGGCAGGCGGGGGCAGCGTGACGCGGCCCTCGGCCAGCGCCCGCGTGAACGCGAACAGCCCGCCGTGCTCGATGACCTGGACCGTGATCGGATCCCAGCCCTTCGTGAACTCGGACAGTGGCACCGACTCGCCGTCCTGCAGCCGGCGCAGGATGGCGTGGTCCGCCATCAGCACGCCCTGGGCCACGTTGTTGCGGGCGTGGATCGGCGCGAACGAGGCCGCGATCGCGATCCGGATGCCCGACCACTTCTCGGCCTGCACCGCCGTCTCGCGCGACGAGCCGACGCCCTTGCGGTAGCCGGAGACGATCACCTCGAAGTTGCCCGCGATCAGCGAGCCCTCGGGGAACAGCCGCTCGCCCGCGATCGTGATCCCGGAGTACGCGTTGCGGGCGATGTCTTCGGGCTTGTAGTCGAAGCAGGCCCAGGCCGGGGTCATGGCGTCCGTGTTGACGTCGTCGAGCAGGTCCTCGACCTTGACGTCCGCCATGCGCAGGTCCAGTTCACCGCGGAGCTGGCGGCGGATCAGCTCCGGGTCGCGGGTCAGGAACAGGATCCGCTTGCCGGGTGTGAGGGACACGGTCTTCGACGGAGACGGCACTCGGTTCTCTCCTTGCGACGGATTTCGCTACTTCAGCCGGGCGGCGATCGCCGCGCCCACTTCGCGGGTGCCGCGGCGACCGCCGATGTCGACGGTCGTCTCATCGGCCTCGACCGCCGCCCGGCAGGCAGCCTCGATCCGCGCGGCCTCCTCGCCCCAGCCGAGGTGCTCGAGCATCAGGCCCGCGGTCAGGATCGCGCCCATCGGGTTGGCGACGTTCTTGCCCGCCAGCGGCGGCGACGAGCCGTGCACCGGCTCGAACAGCGACAGCTTGCCGGGGTGGATGTTGCCGGAGGCGGCCATGCCCAGCCCTCCCTGCAGGCCCGCGGCCAGGTCGGTGACGATGTCGCCGAACATGTTCGAGGTCACGATCACCTCGAACTGGCCGGGCTCACGCACCATCTGCAGCACCAGGTTGTCGACGTAGAGATGGCGCGCCTCGATCCCCGGGTACTCCTTCGCCACTTCCCGGAACGTGCGCAGCCACAGCTCGTGGGCGTGGATCAGCACGTTCGACTTGTCGGCCATCACCACCCGCTTGCGCCCGCGCTCCGCGGCGAACGCGAAGGCGTGGCGCACGATGCGCTCGACGCCCTTGCGCGTGTTGAGGTCGATCTCGGTCGCGACCTCGTCGGGCGTGCCCTGCTTGAAGTGGCCGCCCATCATCACGTACAGCCCCTCGGTGTTCTCGCGGAACACCGCGAAATCGACCTGGGCGGGCGTCTGGCCCTTGAGCGGGCACAGCCGCTCGTCGAACAGCTTCACCGGGCGGTAGTTGACGTAGAGGTCGAGCTTGAAGCGCAGGCCGAGCAGGATGTCGGCCGCGTGGCGGTTGTCGGGCACCCGAGGGTCGCCCATGGCGCCGAGCAGGATCGCGTCGAAGTTCCCGACGAGGTGCGGGATCGCGTCGGCGGGCAGCGTGACGCCGGTCTTCAGGTAGTGGTCGGCCCCCCACTCGAAGCGGGTCAGCGCGAGCTTCTTCCCGGCGCTCGCCGCGACGGCGCCGAGCGCGCGTTCGGCCTCCGCGATCACCTCGACGCCGATCCCGTCCCCGGGGATCACCGCGATCCTCAACTCCGACATCCGCCTTCCTCTCTCAGATCCGGCCCAGCAGCCAGCCGGCGGTCACCGCGCCCACGACCATCGCCACGAACACCTTGACGCCGAACGCGCGCTGCTCGCCCGGCTCGTCGCGCAGCAGCAGCGCGAACACGAACGAGACGAGGCCCGAGAAGGCGACGAGCAGCGCGAGATGGCTCACCGCCGCCGCCCCGCGGCCGTGTCCGCGGCGTCGAGCGCCACCAGCAGGTTGAGCAGGCCCGCCACCTCGGTGAACGTGTTCCCGTAATCGTAGCCGGGGTCGATCGGCCGCCCCAGCGGCTCGGCGATCAGCCGGGCGAGCGCGTACGGCCCCCCGATCGCCACCTGCGCCGCCCAGCGCAGGTAGCCCAGCGGGTCGTCGAACCCGGTCGGCAGGGCGAGCCGCGCGTGCAGCGCGACGCCGAGGCCGAACAGCAGCCCCAGGGCCGCGAGGAAGGCGACGCCGCGCCGGGCCTTGCCGGCGTAGACATGGCCCGCGCCGGGCGCGACGAACGCCAGCAGGGCCGCGAGCAGCGGGGATCTCGTTCGCGCGTCCAAGACCGGCGATCGTACGGGCCGGGGCGAAGCGAGGTCAAGGCGCGCGGCCGTGGAATGAGTAAGATCGGAAGCAGGGGGACGTCACGAAGCAGAACATGAACCATCGCGTTGGACGCGGCGCGCGCGGGCTGGCCGCGCTCGCCCTCACGCTCTCCGCCGGCCTGACGGCTGCGCAGGAGGTGCCCTTCTATCCGCTCGACGAGGTGAAGCCGGGCCAGAAGGGCGTCGGCCGCACGGTGTTCGCGGGGACCCAGGTCGTCGACTTCGACGTCGAGGTGATCGGCCTGCTCGAGAACTTCGGGCCGAAGCAGAGCATGGTGCTGGCCCGGCTCAGCGGCGGGCCCCTGGCCGAGACCGGCGTCATCGCGGGCATGAGCGGCAGCCCCGTCTACATCGACGGCAAGCTGCTCGGCGCAGTCGCCTACGGCTTCCCGTTCAGCAAGCAGACGATCGCGGGCATCACGCCGATCGGCGAGATGGTCGACGCGGCCAAGGCCGCCCCCGCCGCGCCGCGAGCCGCCAGCGCCCGCTTCCCCGCTTCGGCCTTCGGGCCCGAGGCCTTCGCGCTGCCGCTCTCGCGCGCCGCGCTCGTGGCCCCGTTCGTCGAGCCGGGCCGGCTGGCCGCGGCCGCCCGGGTTCCGCGCACGGACGTCGGCGGCGGCCCGGGCCCGGCGCTCGCCCCGCTCCACCTGCCGCTCGCCTTCTCCGGGTTCGACCGCGGCGCCTTCGAGGCTGCGCGAGGCCTGTTCGAGAGCCTCGGCTTCGCGCCGGTCTTCACCGCCTCGCCCCGCGGCGTGCCCCCGGGTCCCCTGCCGGACCTCTCCCCGGGCGGCGCGGTCGGCGTGTCGCTGGTCGAGGGCGACTTCGACCTCTCGGCCACGGGCACCATCACCCACATCGACAAGGGCCGCGTCTACGCCTTCGGCCACCCCTTCTACAACCTGGGGCCGACCCGCTTCCCGATGAAGAAGGCCTACGTCTTCGACGTGTTCCCGAGCCTCTACCAGTCGTGGAAGATCTCGTCGCCCGCGAGCGAAGCCGTCGGCACGATGGACCAGGACCGCGCCACCGCGATCGCGGGCCCGCTCGGCCCCGCGCCTCGCATGATCCCGGTCACCGTGACGCTGAAGACGAGCCGCGGCGACGAGCGCCGCTTCGAGCTGCGCGTCGTCGAGGACGAGCTGTTCACCCCTGTGCTGGCCTACCTGTCGGTCTACTCCGTGCTGCAGGCCAACGAGCGCGCCTACGGAACCCAGACGGTGCGGCTCGAGGCGCGGCTCGCGCTCGAGGGCCGCCCCGAGGTGCGGGTCGAGGACCTGCTCACCGAGAGCAACCCGTCGCTGCTCGCCTCCGGACTCGCGGCCGCGCCGCTCGCCTACCTGATGGCCAACTCGCTCGAGCCCGTGCGGGTCTCGGGCCTCACGATCACGGCCGAGTCCTACGAGGACGAGCGCAGCGCGCGCCTGGAGCGGGTCTGGGTCGAGGCGCCGGGGCGGCTGCGGCCGGGCACGACGGTCTCGATCAAGTCCGCGCTGCGCGGCTTCCGCGGCGACGTCAGCGTCGAGTCGGTGCCGTTCCGCATTCCGGACAGCGCGCCCGCCGGCAACTACACGCTGCTGGTGGCCGACGGCGACGCGCTCACGCTGTTCGAGCAGCGCGAACTGCGCCAGCGTTACGAGCCGCGCAACCTCGACCAGTTGATCCGCGCGATCAACGGCCTCCGCCGCAGCGACCGCCTGTACTACCGGCTGGTGCGGCTGGAGGACGGCGCGGTGGTCGGCGGCGAGTGGCTGCCGGCGCTGCCGCCCTCGATGTTGTCGGTGCTGGGCGCGACCCAGGGCGCCGAGCCGCTGGTCCGCACCCGCACCGCCTCCGCCTGGGACTTCGAGCTGCCGCTTCCGTTCGCCGTGCGCGGCAGCCGCAGCCTTCCTTTCGTCGTCGAGCGCTGAGCGCTGATCCCCAACGAACCCGTGCAAGGAGCCTGCATGAACGCGCTGCGCGTCGCGCTCGCCGCCGTCTTCGTCGCCGCCCCCGTCTTCGCCGTCCAGCCGCAACTGCACCGCATCGAGGGCGCTTCCGAGTTCCTCGAGGGCGAACTCGAGAACCTGGCCGTCGATTCGCTCGGCCGGCTGCGCCTGGCCGGGCGGACGGCCCTCGTGCACGACCCGGGCGCGCCGTACGCGTGGACCGTCGTGCGCGACGGCAAGGGACACGTCTACGTCGGCACCGGCAACGACGGCAAGGTCTTCGCCATCGGCCCCGACGGCGCGGCGAAGGAGCTGTTCGACGCCCCCGAGCTCGAGGTGCACGCCCTGGCACTCGGCCCCGACGGGAAGCTCTACGCGGCCACCTCGCCCGACGGCAAGGTCTACGCGATCGACCGCAAGGACGGCAGGGCCGAGACGTTCTACGACCCCGCCGACAAGTACATCTGGGGCCTGGCGTTCGACGGGCAGGGCCAGCTCTACGTGGCGACGGGCGCCGAGGCGAAGCTGCACCGCGTGAACGCGAAAGGCGAAGGCGTGATCGTGCTGACCTCCGCGGAGACCCACTTCACGGCCCTCGCCGTCGACGCCCGCGGCCACGCCTTCGTGGGCTCGGCGCCGGGCGGCATCGTCTACGAGGTCGACCCCAAGGGCGTCGGTCGCGTGCTGGCCGACACCGGCTACAAGGAAGTGAAGGCGCTGGTGCCGACCGCGAAAGGCGGGACCTGGGTCGCCGCGGTCGACGGCCGCGACCTGGCGGCGGATCGCTCGCGGCCCATGCCTGCGGCGACGCCGGCGCCCACGCCTTCGGCACCGGCACCCGCCGTCGACGCGACGACGGCGCAGCCGCCCGGGTTCGAAGGCGTCGCCGTCGTCGTCAGCGCCGCCACCCCCGTGGCCACGCCCCCGCGCGGCCCCCAGAAGGGCGCCGTGCTGCTGCTCGGGCCCGAAGGCGACTCCGAAACGGTGTGGACGTCGAGCGACGAGACGCCGCTGTCGCTGGCTGCCGCCGCCGACGGTGTCCACGTCGGCACCGGCGCGGCGCGCGGCAAGCTGTACCACCTCCGCGCCGACCGCTCGTGGACGCTGCTCGCTTCGTTCGCGGCCCAGCAGGTGACGGGCCTCGCGGCGGCGGACGGCGGGCTCGTCGCGGCGCTCTCCAACCCGGGCCAGGTGCAGCGGCTCGACGCGGCGCCGGCCGCCGAGGGCACCTTCACGAGCAAGGTGAAGGACACCGAGACGCTGTCGACCTGGGGCCAGCTCGCGTGGAGCGCGACGCTGCCCCGCGGCGCCCGCGTCGAGATGCAGACGCGCAGCGGCAACACGGCCATCCCCGACACCACGTGGTCCGCGTGGTCGCCCGCGCTCACGACGGCGGCCGGTTCTGCGGCGAGCAGCCCGCGCGGGCGCTTCGTGCAGGTGCGGGCCACGCTGCGCGGTGAAGGCGGCGCGAGCCCGGTGCTCGACGGCATCCGCCTCGCCTACCTGCAGCGCAACCTGCGCCCCAACGTCGCGGCGATCGTCGTGCACCCGCCCGGCGACGCCTTCGGCCGCCCGCTGACGGTCAGCGCCGACACCGAGATCCTCGGCCTCGACCCGGGAGCGGGGCCGCAGCTCGCGCGGCCCGGGACCCGTCCTCGCTTCTCCAATGTCGCGATGTCGCGCCGGCTCTACGTGCGCGGCCTGCAGACCTTCACCTGGCGCGCAGACGACCCCAACGGCGACGAGCTGCGCTTCGACCTGCACTACCGCCGCGTCGGCGACGCCCACTTCCGCCCGCTCGCCCGCGATCTCGACGACGTCGTCTTCACCTGGGACACCTCGACGGTGCCGAACGGGCGCTACTTCGTGCGGGTCACCGCCAACGACTCGCCGTCCAACCCGGCCGACCTGGTCCAGAGCGGCGATCGCGAGAGCGTGGCCTTCGACGTCGACAACACGCCGCCCGTCGTCGAGGCGAAGCTCGAGGGCGGGTTCGTGAAGGCGAAGGCGAGCGACGCCGACACCGCGATCCGCTCTCTCGAGTGGGCGCTCGACGGATCGCACTGGCGGGCGCTGCACCCGGAGGACGGCCTCAGCGACTCGGGCGTGGAGGGTTATTCCTTCCCGGCGCCCGGGGGTGAGGGGCCCGGCCCCCACGTCCTGGTGCTGCGCGCGACCGACCGCCTCGGCAACGTCGGCACCACGCGCCTCGAGCTCCCCTGAGGCTCCTGGTCGCGCGCGCGGGCGCGCTGGGCGACGTGCTGCTGCTGCGGCCCGCGCTCGACGCGCTCCGCGCCGCGGGCCACGAGGCACTGCTGCTGGCCCCGGCGCGCACCGCGTCGGTGCTGGTTCGCGGCGGCGCGCTCGACGTCTCGGGGCTGCTCGATGCCGAGGCGCCGGCATGGGCCTTCGTGGCCACCGGGGCGAAAGCGCCGCCCGCGGCCCGGGATCGGCTCGGCGACCTCGACGCCGCGATCGCGTTCACGACCCGGGCCGCGACGGCACGGGCGCTCGAAGAAGTCGCGCCGATCGTCGTGACCCGCGCGCCGTGGCCCGAGCCCGGGCACGGACCCGTCGCCGCCGCGAGCCTCGAGGCCGTGGCCCGCTGGGCCCCGCCCGTCGCGCCGCGCGCGCTGCGCCCGCACGCCGAGGACGTCGCCGCCGTCGCGCCGCTGCGCCTGCGCCTGCCCGAGCGCTTCGTCGCGATGCATCCGGGGAGCGGCTCGGCGCGCAAGAACTGGCCGCACTTCCCGGCCCTCGCCGCGCGCCTGGCGGCGCCGGCGCTGGTCCTGGTCGGCCCCGCCGAGGAGGCCCGCGGGTTCGATCCCGGCGCCTGGCCGACGAGCGTGACGTTCGCGCGCGGCCTGAGTGCGGGCCAGGTCGGCGCCTTGCTGGCCGACGCGGGCCTCGTGATCGCCAACGACGGGGGCGTGGCCCACCTGGCCGCCGCATTCGGGGCCCCCGTGCTCGCCCTCTACGGCCCGACCGACCCGGAGGCCTGGGCGCCGTGGGGCGAGCGCGTGACGACGCTGCGCGCACCCGGCGCCTCGCTCCCGGACCTGGCGGTCGGCGACGTGCTCGCTTACGTCGAGGGCGCCCGCACCTCGGTGCGGCTGATCAGGCGGTAGAGGCTCACGGCCACCGGCCGCCCCTGGAAGCGCCCGGGCTCGAAACGCTCCTGGCGCAGCGCGTCGGCCAGCGGCGCGGCGTAGGCCGCGTCGCCGCCGAGCACGCGCACGGCACTCACCCGCCCGTCGCGGGTGACCACCGTCTCGACGAACCAGCTCCGGTCGGCCGGCGCCCCGGCGAGGGCGTCGTCGAGCGACGCGCTCTGCGTCAGGCGCGGCGCCAGCACGTCCGACGACAGCGACAGCGGCCGGCTCTCGCTGCCGAAGCCGAGAGCCCCCGCCGGCGCCGGCACCGTGGGCCGCACCGGAACCATCAGGATCGGCAGCGCCATCAGGCAGAACGCCGCCACCGCGACCGGCGCGAAGCGCGGCCGGAGCAGCGGCCGGCCCGGCCGCAGCAGGTGTCGCACCGCGGGCTTGCGCGCCTCCAGCTCGAGCCGCTCGCGGACCCGCGTCGCGATCGGGTCCGGCGAAGACTCGCGCGGCAGCGCGGCCATCATCTCCAGCGCGCAGCGCAGCGCGTCGAACTCGGCGCGACACGCCGCGCACGACTCCAGGTGCCTCGCCAGGAACCGGGCGTGGGCCGGGGCCAGCTCGCCGTCGAGGTACTCCGAGAACATCGCTCGCACGTCCCGGCAGCTCATCGCGTGGCCTCCGGCGCGCAGAGCCGGGCGCGGAGCGCGTCGCGAGCCCGCGCCAGCCGGCTCTTCACGGTGCCCTCGGCGATGCCGAGGCTGTGGGCGATCTCCTCGCAGGTGAGCCCCTCGACCTCGCGCAGCACCAGCACCGCGCGGTGGTCGAAGGACAGCGCGAGCAGCGCGCGCTGCACGCGCTCGGCCTGCTCGCGGCGGCGCACCGTGTCGTAGGGCGAGTCGCCACCCTGGGCGAGCCGCGACTCGTCGCGGGCGCTCAGGTCCTCGAGGCCGACGCTGCGGTCCCGCCGCCGCCGCATCCACAGCCGACGCCGGTTGCGGCAGAGGTTGACGACGATGCGGTAGATCCAGGTGCGCAGCGAGCTGCGCTCCTCGAAGCGGCCGAGCGTGCGGTAGACCTGCAGGAACACGTCCTGCGAGACGTCGCGCGCCTCGTCCGGGTTCCCCAGCATGCGCAGCGCGAGGTTGAACACCATCGTCTCGTGCAGCGCGACGAGCCGCGCGAAGGCCGCGGCGTCGCCGCCGCGGCACTGCTCGAGGAGGCTGCGCTCGGCGGATGCCGCGCCCAGCGTCTCGACGGTAGCGATCGCGAATTCGCCCGCGGCCATCGTGACCTCCCGGATGCCCCCTGCACCCGCCCCCACCCGACCGGGAAACCTATGGCGCCTTGGACACCAGGAGGCGCCCTCGGGTTCCCTCTTCGGATACTACGCCCCGGGAGCCGGCTTCCATCCCCGTCAATCTCTTTTGACGCCGCGCTGGCCGACCAGCAGCGCGGCCGTGCCGAGGGCGACCAGGGCGGCCGTCACCACGACCCCCGCCAGGGTCAGGGCATCCCCCAGCGTCGCCGGCGCGGTGAGCGCGTCCCACTGGGTGGCGAAGGTGAAGCCCTTGCCCGCGCGGTAGGCGCGCGTGGCGGCCAGGGCCGCCATCGAAACGAGACCGAGCCCGAGCGTCACGGCCCCCGACAGCGCGCAGCGCCACGCGAGCCCCGCGGGCGACAGCGGCGGGCGCGGCGTCGGCGGAGCGACGTGGAACTCGACGTCGCGCACCCGCCACGGCACGAAGCGGCGGAGCATCCACAGCCCCGGCAGCCCGGTGAGCAACGTGAAGACGAAGAAGTCGCGCCAGCCGATCGCGTCGGCGAGCAGGCCCGCGGGCGGCCCGGCGAACACCCGCGGGATCGTGAACAGGCTGGAGAGCAGCGCGAACTGGGTCGCCGAGAAGCGCTTCTGGGTCAGCCGCAGCAGCAGCACGCCGAAGGCCCCGTTGCCGAGCCCGCTCATCGCGTACTCGAGGCCGGTCGCGGCGTACATCACGGAGCGCACGGGCCCCACCTGCGCGACCAGCGCGTAGCCCAAGTTCGAGACGATCTGCAGCACGCCCGAGATCCACAGCGCGCGCCCGAGGCCCTGCGACTGGGTCAGCAGCCCGCCGAGGAACGTGCCGCCGATGATGCCGACCATGCCGATCGTCCCGCTCGCCACGCCCACGTCGACGTCGTCGAAGCCGGTCTGGATCAGGAACGGCGCCGTCAGCGCCTGGGTCAGGTTGTCGGAGAGCTTGAACAGCACGACGAAGGCGAGGATCTCCAGCGCGCGGTGTTGGCCCAGCATGCCCACGAACGGCTCCCAGACGGCCGCCTTCAGCGAGACCGGCGGCGCCGGCTTCTCTTCCGGCTCGGGGGCCTTCCACGGCAGGAGCGCCGCCGGCGCGTAGAGCAGCGCGAGACACAGGTTGACGAGCGGCCACCCGTAGAACGCCGAGGCCGTGATCGACAGCCGGCCCGAGACCCACATCGCCGCGCGGTACAGGGCCACGCGGGCGCCCACCGCGACGCCCTGCTCCTCGCGCCGCAGCACCTCGACCGTGTAGGCGTCGTAGGCGACGTCGAAGCTGGCGGAGCAGAACGCGATCACGCAGGCGGCGGCGGCGATCCACACCACGTGCTCGGCGGGGTCGGTCAGCGTCGCCAGCCACAGCCCGCTGACCAGCAGGCCGGCGTTCGCCAGGAGCATCCAGCCGCGCTTGCGGCCGAAGCCCGGCGGCGCATAGCGGTCCATCAGCGGCGCCCAGAGGAACTTGAACGTCCACGGCGCCTGGGCGAGGGTGAACAGGCCGACCACGCGGATGTCGACGCCGGCGCGCGCCATCCAGGCGGGGATCGCGAGCCAGACGACGCCGAGCGGCAGGCCCGACACGAACGACAGCAGCGCGACGGAGCCGAGCCGGCGGCTCCGCGCGACCTCCAGCAGGCTCTCCCGGGTCGACAGGCGGCGCTCGCTCACGGGGCGCGAGGATACACGGGCGCGCCCGCCTCAGCAGCCGAGCCGGCGCTGCTTCTTCGCGAGTCCCTGCCGCGTGAGGCCCAGCTCGCGCGCTGCCTGCGCGTGGTTGCCGCCGGAGCGCAGGAGCGCCTCCGCGATCGCCGCCCGCTCGACCCGCGCGACGCGCTCGGCCAGGGTGCCGGCGACGCCCGCTTCGCCGCGCAACTCGGGCGGCAGGTGCTCCGGCAACAGCGCAGGCCCCGCGACCTCGACCAGCGCCCGCCGCATCGCGTTCATCAACTCGCGCACGTTCCCGGGCCAGGCGTGGGCGCGCAACGCGCTCGCCGCGGCCGCCGAAAGCTCCGGGCACGGCCGCCCGTCGCGGGCGGCGAACCGGCGCAGGAACGCGCGGGCCAGCAGCAGCACGTCGTCGCCGCGATCGCGCAGCGGCGGCAGCTCGAGCACCAGCTGGTGCAGGCGGTGCATCACGTCGGCGCGCAGCTCGCGCCGTGCCACCTTCTCTTGCAGGGCCACGTTCGAAGCGGTCACCACCCGCACGTCGGCCTCGCGCACCACGGTGTCGCCGAAGCGCTCGTAGCGCCGCTCCTGCAGGAAACGCAGCAGCACGCCCTGGGCCCGCGGGCTCAGGTCCTGCACCTCGTCGATGAAGAGCGTGCCGCCCTCGGCCCGCTCGACGAGCCCTGCGCGGTCGCGGTGGGCGTCGGTGAAGGCGCCGCGCACGTGACCGAACAGCGTCGAGTGGAGCGTGCCGTCGTGGAGTTCGGCGGCGGACACGGGGACGAAGGCGCCGCGGCGGCCGGAGAGCGCGTGCAGCGCCTGGGCAACCTGCTCCTTGCCGGTGCCCGTCTCGCCGCTCACGTGCACGTCGCCATGGGACCGCGCGAAGCGCGGCAGTCGATCGCACAGGGCCCGCATCGCCGCCGAGCGGCCGAGCAGCCCGTGCAGCGGCCCGCCCGCCGAGGCCGCGGTCTCGAGGACCACCGCAGCGGGGGCCGGCGCCGGGTCCGCGGCCCCGATCCGCAGGTCGGCGCGCGCGTAGGCCAGGATGCGGCGGTCACCCCAGGCGTCGACCTCGGCGAGCGCGTGCGCCACCGCTTCGTCCTCGGGCCCGAGGCCCTGGGCGAGGGCCAGGCCCAGCGCGGCGACGGCCCGAAAGGCGGGCCGCGCTCCCGCGGTGGCCAGGGCGCGCTCGAAGGCGCCGGCAGCCGGCCGCCCCGCGTGGAGCAGGGCGCGCCCGCGGGCGATGGCCGCCAGCATCACCAGGTCCGGCCGGCGCCGACCGTACTGGAGCGCGCGCTCGGCCTCGCGCAGCGCCTCGTCCACCCGCCCCTGGGCCAGCAGCGCCTGCGAACGCCTCACCCGGGCGCGGGCCTCGCCCTCGCGGTCGCGCAGCGACTGGAAGACCCGGGCGGCCTCTTCCGCTTCGGTCTCCGAAACGGCGGCCTGACCACCGGCGAGGGCGAGGTCGGATTCGAGCAGCAGCACCTCGGCCCGACGGCGGTCCGCTCCGCTGCCGGCGGCAGCCCGCGCGCGATCGACCTCCCGGCGCGCGGCCTCGAGTTCGCCCTGGGCCAGCCGAACTCCCGCGAGGCGCAGGCCGGCGACGGAGCCCGCCCGCGGGTCCTCCAGCCTTCGCCAGATCGCCGCTGCCTGCTCGAGGTCGATCGCCGCCTCGCGCCAGCCGCCGAGGTACGCGAGCAGCTCGCCGCGATCGGCGAGCGCCGCCGCCAGCGCGTCCGCGCGGCCCAGCGACCGCCACAGCTCGATGCGGCGGGCCAGCGCCTCCTGGCACTCGCCGAGCCGCCCGGCGTCGCGAGCCAGGTCCGCTTCCAGGCCGTGGACGACGGCCAGCGCCGCGCCCCAGCGCTCGCGGCCGGCGCCCTCCCGCGCGCGGCCCAGCGCCTCCGTCGCCCGCGCCGCCTGGCCGCTCCGCCACGCGAGCCGCGCTTCGGCGAGCGCGAGCCGCACCCGGGTGCGTTCCTCGGAGGCGAGCGAGGCCGCCCGCCGCAGGTCCGCGGCCGCCGCGTCCGCCCGGCCGGTTTCGAGCAGTGCCTCCGCGCGGGCGATCCGCAGGCGCGCGGCGAGGTCGGGCGGCAGCGGGCCCGAGTGCAGCGCCCGCGACGCGGCGGCCAGCGCCTCGCGTTCGCGACCGAGCGCGAGCAGCGCCTCGACCCGCCAGATCGCCGCGGACTCGGCGCGCTGCCCCAGCGCAGCCAGGGCCAGCCCGGGCTGCCCCGTCACCAGCGCGGCGCGGGCGCGGCGCAGGCGAGCCGGAGCGCGGTCGACGAGAGGACGCAGGGCACTGTGGGGCATCGGGAACCTCCTGGGCGAGGGGATCCTCGGCCCCGCAACCGGCCCCGCGCCGGGCGGCGGGGACGGAAACGCGACCGTCACACGCGGGCCCGCTACGGAGTTCGCCGGCCTCCTGTTACCCTCGCGGCGTGCTGCGCTTCTTCACCGCGGGCGAGTCGCACGGCCCGTCGCTGACCGCGATCCTCGACGGCCTGCCGCGAGGCGTGCCCGTGGACCGGTCCGCGATCGACTCGGACCTGCGTCGCCGCCAGGGCGGCTACGGGCGCGGCGGCCGCCAGCAGATCGAGCGCGACGCCGTGGAGATCACGGGCGGCGTGCGCCACGGCCGCACGCTGGGCAGCCCGGTGGCGCTCCTCGTCCACAACCGCGACCACGCGAACTGGGCCGACGTGATGTCCCCCGACCCGCAGCCCGACGAGGCGCGCGAGCGCCGGCGCCTGCGCCACCCGCGGCCCGGTCACGCCGACCTCGCGGGCGCACTCAAGTACGAGACGGGCGACCTGCGCGACGTCCTCGAGCGCGCCAGCGCGAGGGAAACAGCCGCGCGGGTGGCGGCCGGGGCGGTCGCGCGCGGGCTGCTGCGCGCGCTCGGCATCGAGGTGCGCAGCCACGTCGTGCGCATCGGCGCGGCGGCCGTCCCGGGCCCGGTCGGCTGGGAGGCGCTCGCGTCGGTCGAGGACAGCCCCGTGCGCTGCGCCGACGCCACCGCTGCCGCCCGCATGGTCGCCGAGATCGACGCGGCGAAAGGCGCGGGCGACACGGTCGGCGGCGTGTTCGAGGTCGCCGCCCGCGGCGTGCCGCCCGGGCTCGGCTCGTACGCGCAGTGGGACCTGCGCCTCGACGGACGGCTGGCCCAGGCGCTGATGTCGATTCCCGCGGTCAAGGCGGTCGCGATCGGCGACGGCGACGAGGCCGCCCGTCCCGGCAGCGCGACCCACGACCCGATCGTGCACACGGCGGGCCGCGGCATCCACCGCACGAGCAACCACGCCGGCGGTCTCGAGGGCGGCGTCACCAACGGCGAGGAGCTGCGGCTGCGGGCGTGGATCAAGCCGATCCCGACGCTGCACACGCCGCTGCCGTCGGTCGACCTCGCCACCGGCGAGCCGCGGCCCGCGTCCTACGAGCGCAGCGACACCTGCGTCGTGCCGGCCGCCGGCGTCGTGGGCGAGGCGATGGTGTGCCTGACGCTGGCCGACGCCGTGCTGCGCAAGTTCGGGGGCGACTCGCTCGACGAGCTGCTCCGCAACCACGAGGCCGCCGCCGGCCGGGCGCGGGCGCGAATGCTCGCCCCGGGCCCGGGTCCGCGGCCTGCCAACCAGGAGTGACGAGGAGAAGATGGCGATCCGGCCGATCGTGAAGTGGGGCGACCCGGTGCTGCACGCGCCGGCGGCGCCGGTGACCGAGCGCGACGAGTCGCTGCGGACCCTGTTCCGCGACATGGTGGAGACGATGTACGCCGCCCCCGGCATCGGGCTGGCTGCGCCGCAGATCGGCGTGCCGCTGCGGGTGATCGTGATCGACCTCTCGGTCGGCAAGGATCCGTCGCAACTGATCCAGCTCTACAACCCGGAGTTCCTGTCCCGCGAAGGCGAGCAGAAGGAGGACGAGGGCTGCCTGTCGATCCCCGGCCACTACGGCTCGCCGGCGCGCCCGGCGCAGGTCGTGGTGCGCGGCCTCGACCCCGAAGGCGTGGAGCGCACCTACACCGCGACCGAGCTGCTCGCCCGCGCCTTCTGCCACGAGATCGACCACATCGACGGCCTGCTCTTCGTCGACCGCCTGTCTCCGCTCAAGCGCGACCTGGTCAAGCGCAAGCTGCGCAAGAAGGCGAAGGCGGGCTGGGACGAGTAGCATGCGCGTGCGCATCGTCTTCTTCGGCACCGGCCGCTTCGCGGTGCCCTCGCTGCGGGCGCTGCTCGACGCCGGCCACGACGTCGCGGCGCTGGTCGCCCAGCCCGACCGGCCCGCGGGCCGTGGCCTCGGGCTGCACGAGCCGCCGACCAAGGCCCTCGCACGCGAACGCGGGGTGCCGGTGCTGCAGCCCGAGCGCGTCAAGCGCCCCGAGGCGCTCGAGGCGTTGCGCGCGTTCGGCCCGCGCCTCCAGGTGGTCGTCGCGTACGGCCAGATCCTGCCCCGCAGCGTGATCGACCTCGCCCCGCTCGGCACGGTCAACGTCCACGGCTCGCTGCTCCCGCGCTGGCGCGGCGCCGCCCCCATCCAGTGGGCGATCGCCGCCGGCGACGCGGAGACGGGCGTCTCGACGATGCTGATCGACGAGGGCCTCGACACCGGGCCCGTCCTGCTGCGTCGCGCGACCGCGATCGGGCCCGAGGAGACCGCGGCCGAACTCGAGCCGCGCCTGGCGGAACTGGGCGCCGAGCTGCTGCTCGAGACCGTGCGGGGCCTGGACCTGGGCACACTCGCGGCCACCCCCCAGGACCACGCGGCGGCCACCCACGCGCGGCTGCTGGCGCGCGAGGATGGCGTGATGGACTTCGCGCAGCCGGCGCGGGCCCTCTTCGACCGCCTGCGCGGCTTCTCGCCCTGGCCGGGCGCGGTCACCCGACACGCGGGACGCGGCGTGAAGGTCCTGCGCGCCCGTCCGCAAGACGGACGCGGCACCCCGGGCGAGGTCCTGGCCTGCGACCGGGAGGGCGTGCTGGTCGCGTGCGGCGAAGGCGCGCTGCGCCTGCTCGAGGTGCAGCCCGAGAGCCGCAAGGCGATGACCGCGGCGGCGTGGGCGGCCGGAGCCCGGCTCGCCACCGGCCAGCGACTGGGCTAGGGCTTGCCGGCCACTCCCGCGCGTCGGCACGCCCACCGCGTGCTTCAGGCCGTCGAGCGCCCGGCCGGCCCCACGCTGGCGGCGCTGCTCAACGCGACCGAAACGGCCGGGCTCGACGCGCGCGAACGCGGCTTCCTGCACGAGCTGGCAGCGGGCACGCTGCGCCGGCGCGGCAGCCTCGACGCGGCACTGGCCGCACGCCTGGATCGCCCGCTCGAGCGGCTCGATCCGCCGGTGCGGGCGGCCCTGCGGCTCGGCGCCTACCAGCTCCTGTTCACCCGGGTGCCCCCGCGCGCGGCGGTCGCGGAGAGCGTGGAGCTCGCCCCCGGCCGCGGGCGCGGCTTCGTCAACGCCGTGCTGCGCGCGGTGGCCCGCGAAGGGGCACCGCCGCCCCCCGACCCGGCTGCCGATCCGCGCGGCTGGCTCGTCACGGAGGGTTCGCTGCCCGCCTGGCTCGCCGAGCGCTGGCTGGCCCGCCTGGGTGCCGAGCGCACGATCGCGCGGGCCCGGGCCTGGCTCGCGGTACCCCCCGTGCACTTCCGCTTCAACCCGCGGCACGCCGACTCCCGCGCGGAGGTCGAGCAGGCGCTGCGACCCCGTCCGCTGGCGGTCGAGGACGCCTTCGAGGCGACTGCCGGCGACGTCGCGCCCTGGGCCGAGCGGGGTGCGGTCTACGCGCAGGACCTCGGGGCGCAACTCGTGGCGCGTCTGGCCGAGGACCGGGGTCGCGTGCTCGACGCCTGCGCGGCGCCGGGCGGCAAGGCGCTGCTGCTCGCCGATGCCGGCGCCCGCGAGGTGGTCGCCGCCGAGGCCGCGGCGCCCCGGGCTCGGACCCTCCAACGCCTGACCGACAGGTGGGGTGCGGCGGACCGCGTGCGGGTGGTACAGGCGGACGCCACCCGGCCTCCGTTCGCACCGGCGAGCTTCGACGCCGTGCTCGTCGACGCGCCCTGCTCCGGCCTCGGCACGCTGGGGCGCCACCCCGACATCCGGTGGCGTGCGACCGAGGTCGATCTCCAGCGCCACGCCGCCCGCCAGGCCGGGATCCTCTCCGCCTGCGCCGACCTCGTGCGGCCCGGCGGCCGGCTCGTGTACGCGACCTGCTCCACGGAACCCGAGGAGAACGAGCAGGTCGTCTCCGGCCTGCTCGCGGGCCGCGCCGACTTCCACGGCGAGCCGCCTCCAGCCTGGGCCGCGGCCTTCGCCGAGGGCGAGTGGGTCCGCGCGACCCCCGAGACCCACGGCAGCGAGGCGTTCTTCGCGGCCGTGCTGCGCAGGCGCGCCGACGCCCCGTGATAACCTCGACCGGCCTCGGCATCGAGGCCTGCCCCGCGTGACCGAAACCCGATCCCTGCCCCGCCTGCTGCGCCTCCTCGCGCTCGCCACCGCCCTGTCGGCGGTCGTCGCGGTGACGGCGCTCGCCACCATGCGCCGCGTGCTCGACGCCCAGGAGGTGGTGGTCCCCGACCTCCGCGGTCGCCGCATCGCCGACGCCGGTACCCTGGCCGGCCAGCAGCTCCTGGGCCTGCGTGTCGAAGGCCGTCGGCACGACCCGCGCGTCGAACCGGGCAACGTGGCGACCCAGGAACCCGAGGCGGGCGCGACGCTCAAGGCGGGCCGCAGCGTGAAGGTGTGGCTGAGCCTCGGCCCCCGGCGCATCACGGTGCCCGACGTGCGCGGCCAGACGATGCGCGCCGCCCGCCTCGCGCTCGAGCAGTCCGGGGCGCCGGTCGCCCGGGTGCTGGAGGCGCCGGGTCCGGCGGAGGAGGACGTGGTGATGCTGCAGGAGCCGCTGCCGGGCCCCGCCGAGGACCTCGGTCGCGGCGCGTCGATCCTGGTGTCGCGCGGGCCCGCGGGCGCCGACTACGTGATGCCCGACGTGATCGGCAAGCCCGGCGAGGACGTGATCGCGGCGCTGCGCTCCGTGGGGCTCTCCGTGACCGCCGTGCCCGGCAAGCTCTACCCGGGCGCGCCCGCCGGCGCGATCCTGAAGCAGACGCCGCCCTCCGGCCACCGGGTCAGCCCGCGCAGCGTGGTCAGCCTCGAACTGAACGGCGGTGTCTCGTGATGCTCGCGCCCTCGATCCTGTCCGCGGACTTCGCCCGCCTCGGCGACGCCGTGGCAGCCGTCGCCCGCGGCGGCGCCGACCTCGTCCACGTCGACGTGATGGACGGCCACTTCGTGCCCAACCTGACGATCGGACCCGACGTCGTCCGCGCGCTGCGCCGCTGCACCGACGTGCCGCTCGACGTGCACCTGATGATCGAGCACGCCGACCGCTGGCTCGATCACTACGTGGACGCCGGCGCCGCCTGGGTCAGCGTGCACGTCGAAGCGGTGCCCCACCTGCACCGCGCGATCTCGCACCTGCGGGCGCGGGGAGCGCGGCCGGGCGCGGTGCTCAACCCGGCGACGCCGCTGTCGACGCTCGAGGAGATCCTGCCCGAGCTCCACCACGTGCTGCTGATGTCGGTCAACCCCGGCTTCGGCGGCCAGAAGTTCATCGCCTCGACGCTCGACAAGATCCGGCGGCTGCGGGCGATGGTCCGCGAGCGCGGCCTGTCGACGCTGATCGAGGTCGACGGCGGCGTCGGCCCCGGCAACGCTCGCGCGCTGCTCGAGGCCGGCGCCGACGTGCTGGTCGCGGGCAACGCGGTGTTCGCCGGCGGCGACCCCGAGCAGGGCGTGCGGGCGCTGCGGGCGGCCTGCGCGTGAGCGGGAAGAGCGCGACCTCGGAGCTGCGCGTGCGCTACGCCGAAACCGACCAGATGGGAGTCGCCTGGCACGGCGAGTACCTCGCGTGGTTCGAGGTCGCCCGCACCGACCTGCTGCGCGGCTTCGGCACCACCTACCGGGAAATGGAGGCCCAGGGCTTGAGACTGCCCGTGATCGCCGCCGAGGCGCGCTACCTGCGCCCCGCGCGCTACGACGACCTGCTTCAGGTGACGGCCCGCATCGCGCGGATGACGCGGGTGCGGATGGCGTTCGACTACGAGGTCCGCCGCGAAGGCCAGGAGGAACTGCTGGCGACCGGCCGCACCGAGCACGCCGTGGTCGATCTCCGCGGGCGGCCCTGCCGGCTGCCCGACTCCCTGCGCCAGGTGCTCGCGTGAAGGCGCTGGTCACCGGCGCGGCCGGCTTCATCGGCTCGACGCTCTGCGAGCGGCTGCTGGCCGAGGGATGGAGCGTCCGCGCCGTCGACGGCTTCGTCGACTACTACCCGCGCGCGGTCAAGGAGACGAACCTCGCCCGCAGCAGCGAGCACGCCGGCTTCGAGTTCCACGAGGGCCTGCTGCAGGACCTCGACCTGCGCCCGCTGCTGGGCGGCGTCGACGTCGTCTTCCACCTGGCCGCCCAGGCCGGCGTGCGCGCGTCGTGGGGCCGCGATTTCCGCCTCTACACCGACCACAACGTGCTCGGCACCCAGGTGCTGCTCGAGGCCGCGCTGCAGGCGGGGCGGCCGCGGGTCGTGTACGCGTCGTCGTCTTCGGTCTACGGCGACGCGCCGAGCCTGCCGCTGCGCGAGGACGGCCACTGCCACCCCGTGTCGCCCTACGGCGTCACCAAGCTCGCTGCCGAGCACCTCGTCCAGCTCTACAACCGCAACCACGGGCTGCACGTCACCAGCCTGCGTTTCTTCACCGTCTACGGCCCGCGCCAGCGGCCCGACATGGCGTTCCACCGGTTCCTGAAGGCGGCCCGCGACGGCGCCCCGATCCGCGTCTACGGCGACGGCAGCCAGACCCGTGACTTCACGTTCGTCGACGACATCGTGACGGCGCTCGTGCGGGCGGCGGCGGACGGCCGCGCCGGCGGCGTGTACAACGTCGGCGGCGGCCAGCGGGTGGCGCTGCTCGACGTGATCCGCACCATCGAGCGGGTCAGCGGCCGCACGATCGAGACGATCCACGAGGAGGCCCAGAAGGGCGACATGCGCGACACCTTTGCCGACACCACGGCGGCCGCGGCGGACCTCGGCTTCCGCTCCACGGTCAGCCTCGAAGACGGCCTCGCCCGCGAGTGGGCGTGGATCCGGAGCCTGGCGTGAAGCGGCTGGCGGCGGCTCTCGCCCTGCTGGCGCTGGCGGGCTGCGGCTCGGGCGGACCGGTCGACATCGCGACGCTGGCCAGCAACTCGGCCCAGGTCGTCTGGGAGGCCGGCCAGAAGGCCGCCGAGAAGAAGCAGTGGGACGCCGCGCGCCAGCACTTCCGGCGCATCATCGACGGCTTCCCGCAGAGCGAGCTCGTGCCGCAGGCCCGCCTGGCGCTCGGCGACAGCTATTTCAAGGAAGGTGGCACGGCCAACTGGATCCTCGCGGCGGGCGCGTTCCGTGAGTTCCTCACGTTCTACCCCTCGCACCCGCGCTCGGACTACGCGCAGTTCATGTCGGCGGAGAGCCACTTCAAGCAGAAGAACCCGCCCGATCGCGACCAGACCGCGACGATCAGCGCGCTCGAGGAGTTCGACCGGCTGCTCGAGCTGTTCCCCGAATCGCCCCACGTCGAGACGGCTCGCCAGCGCATCATGGAGTGCCGCCAGAGCCTCGCGCGGGCCGAGTTCGTCGCCGGCTGGTTCTACCAGAAGACGCGCCAGGCCTGCCGGGCGGCGATCCAGCGCTACGAGTACCTGCTGAAGGAGTACCCGGACTTCGCCGGCATCGACGAGACCCTCCTCCGCATCGCCCAGTGTCTGGCGCTCGAAGCGCGGCCCGCCGAGGCGATGCCCTACCTGGCCCGGCTCGAGGAGGAGTTCCCGGACTCGCGCTTTGCTCCCGAGGGGCGAACGCTGGGCGAGACCTTGAAGGCCGCGCCTCCCGCTCCGGCCCCGGCGCCTGCCGCCTCGCCCAGCCCCAGCCCCTCGGAGGGGGCTCAAGGAACACTTGAGCCGTGAGCAAAAACCCCTTGACCTCTCGTTCCTTTTCCTGCTAGCGTCGCGCCAACTCTCGGTGCGAGCTTCGGGCGGATCACGGGCGGCGACCGTTCCGCGACCGAGGCGAGCCGGGAGCGAGGACGGCAACCAGGCCGTCAGGAGGTAGGCTGTGAGGTCCAATCGCAACGCGTTGCTCTGCGGCGCCGCCCTCGTCCTGGCCGCCGGGTTCGCCCAGGCCCAGGAGCCCGAGGCCGCCGCGCCGGCCGCTGCCAAGGTGGGACCGGCCACGATCGCGCCCCACTGGTCGAAGTACACCTACCCCGAGAGCGTCGCCGAGGGGGCGGCCTACCACCTGATCGAGAAGGGCGACACCCTCTGGGATCTGGCCAACCGCTACCTCGGCAGCCCGTACCTCTGGCCCCAGATCTGGGACCAGAACAAGTACGTCACCGACGCCCACTGGATCTACCCCGGCGACCCGCTGCTGCTGCCCGCGCTCGACGTCGTCGCGGGCTCCGCGGGCCAGGGCGGCGAGGGGATGGACGAGGACGAGGACGAGCAGGCGCCTGTCGTAGAGGCCGCTCCCGAAACCGTGCTCTACCCCATCTCCGAGGAGTTCTCGATCTTCTGCGCCGGTGGCCTGTCGACCGCGGCCGAAGACCAGGGCTTCACGATCCTCGGCTCCGAAGAGACGCGGGCCCGCATGACCTTCGCGGATCGCGACATCGTCTACGTGAACAAGGGCGCCGCGGCCGGCGTGCGCGCGGGCGACGTCTACTCGATCCACCGGCCGGGCACGAAGGTGATGCACCCGAAGACGGGCAAGCTGTTCGGGACCCGCATCGACAACATCGGCCGCCTGCGCGTGATCCTGGTCCAGGAGCGCTCGGCGACCGCCGTCATCGAGGCCGCCTGCCAGGAAGTCCAGGTCGGCGACTACCTCAAGCCCAACGAGCCCATCAACGTCCCGCTGGCCGTGCGCCGCGACCCGGCCGACCGCATGACGCCCCCGTCCGGCAAGGCGGACGGCTACGTCGTGGAGATCGGGCTGGGCGGCGTGGCCGCCGCCACGGGGAACATGCTCACGATCGACATGGGGTCCGCCGCCGGCGTGGCCCCGGGCAACCTGCTCGTCGCGTACCGCCTGACCCACCCCGGCGACGCGAGCCAGCGCTACGTGCTTGGCGAGGTCGCGGTGGTCGCTGTGCGCGAGAAGAGCGCCACGGCCAAGGTCGTCTACTCCACCGACATCATCGAGGCCGGCGACCGCGTCGAACTCCGGTAGGACGCCCCGTCCCCGGGCCTCCGCGGCCTCGATCCCCCAGGGGGTCGAGGCCGCGAGGCTTTTGGAGCCGGTTCAGCGCGGCGAACCCCACAGCGCTTCGCGGCCGTGGCGCACGAAGTAGTCGATCCCCGACCACGTCGCGATCGCCACCACCACCCACAACGCCACGGTCCCGAGCGGCAGCAGCAACGGGAACTCGAGGGCCAGGATCAGGAGCGAGATCGCCACCACCTGGGCCACCATCTTCGACTTGCCGAGCCCCGAGGCCGGGATCACCATGCCCCTTCCAGTCGCCAGCGTGCGCAGCCAGGTCACCGCGAACTCGCGGCCGATCACGATCACGGCCATCCAGGCGGGCACGCTGCCGAGCTCGACGAGCGCGATCAAGGCCGCCGACGTCAGCAGCTTGTCCGCGATCGGGTCGAGCAGGATGCCGAGCTTGGTGACCTGGTTGCGCCGGCGGGCGAGGTAGCCGTCGAGCCAGTCGGTGAGGACGGCGACGCCGAACACGACGGCGCCGGCCAGGGTGCCGTGCGGCGTCCGGGTCAGCAGCAGCGCGACCAGCATTGGCACCAGGAAGATGCGCAGCAGGGTCAGCGCCACCGGCAGGTTCACGGCCATCCTCGCGCGCCTCCCGCGGGCGCCGCCCTGGCTCAGAGCCTGAGCAGCTTCGGCGACGTCAGTCCCCGCGTCGCGTTGCGGGTGTCGAGCACCAGCGGTGCGGCGTCCACGATTTCGGGCCAGGACAGGCCGCCGTGGTCGGTGACGATCACGACCGCGTCGCACTGCCGGACGGCCGGCATCAGCTCGGCCGAGTGCTCCGTCTGCTCCCCGAAGCGGACCGAAGGAACGAACGGGTCGTGCCACAGCACCGTCGCGCCGCGCGACCGCAGGACGTTGATGATGTCGAGGGCGGGCGACTCGCGGACGTCGTCGATGTCCTTCTTGTAGGCGACCCCGACGACCAGGATGCGGCTGCCGTTGACGGCCTTCTTCTGGTCGTTGAGCGCCAGCGCGACCCGCTCGCAGACGTACTCGGGCATCTCGGAGTTGATCTCCCCCGCCAGCTCGATGAAGCGCGCCCTGTAGTTGAGCGTCTTCATCTTCCACGACAGGTACAGCGGGTCGATCGGGATGCAGTGGCCGCCGAGGCCGGGCCCGGGATAGAACGGCATGAAGCCGAACGGCTTGCTGGCCGCGGCCTCGATCACCTCCCAGACGTTGACGCCGAGGCGCTCGCACATCAGGGCGACCTCGTTGACGAGGCCGATGTTGACGCTGCGGAAGGTGTTCTCGAGCAGCTTCACCATCTCGGCCGTGCGGGTCGACGAGACCTCGATCACCGTCTCGACCGCACGCGAGTACAGGGCCTTGGCGGCCGCAGTGCACTCCGGCGTCACGCCGCCGATGATCTTGGGCGTGTTGCGGGTGTGGTACCTCGGGTTGCCGGGGTCGACCCGCTCGGGCGAGAAGGCCAGGAAGAAGTCGTTCCCCGCCTTCAGCCCGCCGCGCTCGAGGATCGGCTGGATCAGCTCCTCGGTCGTGCCCGGGTAGGTCGTGCTCTCGAGCACGATCAACTGGCCGGGGCGCTGGTGCTGGGCGATCGCCTCCGAGGCGTCGACCACCATCGACAGGTCGGGATCCTTGGTCTTGCCCAGCGGCGTGGGCACGCAGATGATGATCGCGTCGCACTCGGCGAGGCCCGCGAAGTCCGCGCTCGCCACCAGGCGCCCGGCCTGCACGTGTTCGGCCACCCGCGCCGCCGGCACGTCCTTCACGTAGGACTCGCCCCGGTTGATCGCCGCGACCTTCTCCTCGGCGATGTCGAAGCCGCGGACCCGGAGGCCGGCCGAGGCGAACTCGACGGCCAGCGGCAGGCCCACGTAGCCGAGCCCGATGGTTCCGACCAGGGCCTCGCCGGCGGCGATCCTCGCGACCAGTGCGGCCTGCTTCTGATTGACGACCCCCGGCTCGGCCATGGCGCTGTGATCGGCTCCTCGTTGCGCCCCGCGGACCACCCGCGGCGCGGGCCGCGACTATACGTAAGCGGGCCCCGCGGTGTCAAACCCGCATCCTTGCAAGTCTCTCTCGGAAAGCAAGATAGACCGCCCGCCCGGTCCGCCGCGGGGGCCTGCTAAGATCCCGCCTTCGTTTCGGGAGGTGCCTTGAAATCGGTGATCCTGGCGGGGGGCGAGGGCACGCGGCTGAGGCCGTTGACGCTGGAGTTGCCGAAGCCGGTCGTGCCCGTGCTCGACCGGCCATTCCTGCAGTACCAGCTCGACCTGCTGGCGACCGCCGGCGTACGCGACATCGTGTTCTCGGTCGCGTACCAGCCCGACCGCGTGCGCAGCGTGTTCGGCGACGGGGCGGCGCTCGGGCGCAGCATCGTCTACGCGGTCGAGGACGAGCCGCTCGGCACCGGCGGCGCGGTGCGCAACGCCTGGCCCCACCTCGACGACGTCACCGTGGTCTTCAACGGCGACGTGCTGACCGACGTCGACCTGCCGAAGGTGGTGGCCGATCACAAGGCGTCCGGCGCCGTCGCCACCATCGTGCTGCACCCGGTGCCCAACCCGGCGGCCTACGGGCTCGTCGAGTTCGACGGCGGCGGGCGCGTGACGCGCTTCCTCGAGAAGCCGAAGCCCGAGGAGATCACGACCGACACGATCAACGCCGGCATCTACGTGCTCGACAGCCGGGCGCTGGACCTGATCCCGCCGAACGTGAACCACTCGATCGAGCGGGGCTTCTTCCCCGCCCTGCTGCGGCGCGGCGACCTGGTCCGCGCCCACGTGCACCGCGGCTACTGGATCGACATCGGCACTCCGGAGAAGTACCTGCAGGTCCACGAGGACCTGCTCGCCGGCCGCTTCCCGCTGGCGATCGCGGCCCCCGAGCGCGGTCCCCGGGTGTTCGTCGCGGACGGGGCCCTGGTCGCGGACGGGGCCCGGCTCGAGGGCCCGTGCTACGTGGGGCCCGGGTGCCGGATCGAGGCCGGAGCGGTCGTCGGCGCCGGCGCGGTGCTGACCCGCGACGTCACGCTGGGGCCCGGGGCGCGGGTCGAGGCGAGCGTGCTGTGGGCCGGCTGCAGCCTCGGCGCGGAAGCCCGCGTGCGCGGCGCGCTGCTGGCCTCCGGCGTCGCGCTGGGCGCCCACGCCGCGGTCGGCCCCGGCTCCTGCCTCGGCCAGCAGGCCCGCATCCCCGATCACAGCCGGCTCGGCGCCGGCGCCTGAGGACGCCATGAGCAGAGTCGACCCCTCGATCTTCAAGGCCTACGACGTGCGCGGGATCTACCCGACGCAGATCGACGGGGCCGTCGCCCGCCGCATCGGCGCCGCCTTCGTCGACTACCTGGGCGCGAAGCGGATCGCGATCGGGCGCGACATCCGCCTGTCGTCGCCCGAGATCGCGACGGCCTTCGAGCAGGGCGCGCGGGCCCGTGGCGCCGACGTGGCGGACATCGGCGTGGTCGGCACGGACGTCCTGTACTACTACGTCGCCCGCAACGACCTCGACGGCGGCGCGATCATCACCGCCTCCCACAACCCGAAGGAGTACAACGGGCTCAAGATGGTCCGCCGCGGCGCGCTCGCGCTGTCCGGAGACGCCGGCATCCGCGAGATCCGCGAGGCGATCGTGGGCGGCGCCCATGCCGACCTGGCGACGCCCCCGGGCGAGCCCGCGCGCGTCGCCGACGTGCTCGAGGAGTACGCGCGGCACTGCCTGTCGTTCATCGACGCGAGGCGGGTGCCGCGGCTCAAGGTCGTGATGGACGCCGGCAACGGCATGGGCTCGGTCGCGGCGAGGCCGGTGTTCCGCGACCTGCCGCTCGAGACCGTGCCGCTCTATTTCGAGCCGGACGGCACCTTCCCCAACCACCCCGCCGACCCGCTGATCGAGGAGAACCGCCTCGAGATCATGGAACGGGTCAAGGCCGAAGGCGCGGACCTGGGCATCGCGTGGGACGGCGACGCCGACCGCTGCTTCTTCATCGACGACACCGGCGCCTTCGTGCCCGGCGACTTCGTGACCGCGCTGCTCGGCGAGGCGTTCTGCCGCAAGGAGCCGGGCGCCCGCATCATCTACGACGTGCGCGCCTCGCGCGCCGTGGCCGACCGCGTCGGCGCCGCGGGCGGCACCGCACTCATGCACCGGGTGGGCCACGCCTTCATCAAGAAGCGGATGCGCGACGAAGGCGCCGTGTTCGGCGGCGAGGTCTCCGGCCACTTCTACTTCCGCGAGAACTGGTTCGCCGACAACGGCATGATCCCCGCGCTGGTCCTGCTCGAACTGCTGGGCGACGGGCAGAAGCTCTCGCAGCGCCTGGCGCCCCTGCGCGCGCGCTACCACCTCTCGGGCGAGATCAACTCGAAAGTAGCGGACGTGCCGCGGGCCCTGGCCCGCCTCGAGGAGCGCTACGCCGACGGCAGGATCACGAAGCTGGACGGCGTCTCCGTCGACTACGACGACTGGCACTTCAACGTGCGCGCCTCGAACACGGAGCCGCTGCTCCGCCTCAACCTCGAGGCCTACGGCGACGCGGAGATGCAGCGACGGCGCGACGAGGTGCTGGCGGTGATCCGCGGCTAGGGGAAGCGTCGTCGCGGCCTTGACCGCCGCTCGCGGCGGTCGCTATGATTCCTTCCGTCCGGGGCGGGCGTAGCTCAGTTGGTAGAGTACGAGCTTCCCAAGCTCGGTGTCGCGGGTTCGAACCCCGTCGCCCGCTCCAAACTTTCCCCGCGCCAGGACGTTCTGAGGAGGCGAAAGAGCACGCGATGGGCCTTTTTGGCGGCAAGACTCCCGAGCCCAAGGCGGCGGACCCGTCGACCCGTCCTGCCCCCGCGGCGGCAGCGCCCGTCGCCCCGGCGCCCGCGCCTCGTCCCCAGCCTTGCGTGCTGGGCGCGCAGACGACCTTCAAGGGCGAACTGATCGCCGAGGAGGACGTGCTGGTCGAGGGGACCGTGGAGGGGCTCGTGAAGTCCTCGCGGTCGCTGCGGGTCGGTGCCACCGGCCGCGTCAAGGCCGCGCTCCACGCCAGCTCGATCGTGATCTCGGGCGAGGTCACCGGCGACTGCACCGCCAGCGAGCGGGTGGAACTGCAGGCGACGGCCCGCCTGTTCGGCAACATCCGCGCCCCGCGGATCGTGATCGCGGAGGGCGCGCTCTTCAAGGGGCAGAGCGACATGAGCGCTCCCGCCGGCGCCTGATCGCGCCGCTTCCCGCCCGCTCGGACATGGCTCACGCCCTCGACGAGAGACGCAGCGAGGTCCTCAAGACCCTGATCCAGCTCCACGTGGCCACCGGCGAGCCGGTGGGTTCCGAGAGCCTGTCGCGGGTGCTGTCGCGCCGGCTGTCGCCCGCGACCCTGCGCAACATCATGGCCGACCTCGAGCGGATGGGACTGCTCGACCATCCGCACACCAGCGCCGGCCGGGTGCCGACGGACGAGGGTTACCGCACCTACGTCGACAGCCTGATGACGCAGCGGCCGCTGGCCGCCGCAGAGGCGTCGGCGATCGACAACGCGCTGAAGGGGGCCGACGGTTCGCCCACGCTGGCGCTCGAGAACGTCTCGCAGCTCCTGTCGAAGCTGACCCGGAACGTCGGCTTCGTGCTGCTGCCCGACCTCGGCCGCACCCGCCTGCACCGGATCGACTTCGTGCCGCTGCCCGGGCCGCGGGCGCTGGCCGTGCTGGTGTCGCGCAACGGCGTCGTGACCAACAAGGTCATCGACCTCGGCCAGGAGATCCCGGCCCACGAGCTGACGGCCTGCGCCAACTACCTGAACGCGCACTTCCCGGGCCGGCCGCTGTCGGCGATCCGCGGCGATCTGCTGCGGCTGATGCACGAGGAGAAGGCGCTCTACGACACGCTGCTGCAGCGGGTGATCGCGCTGGGCGAGCGGGTCTTCGCGGAGGGCCCGGCCGAAGGCGGTGACGTGATCGTGGGCGGCGCGACCCACATCCTCGACCGCGTCGAGCTGCGGGACCTGGACAGGATGAAGAGCCTGTTCAAGACGTTCGAGGAGAAGAGCCGGCTGGTCCGGCTGCTCAACGCCTGCCTGGCCGGCGACGGCCTGCAGATCGTGATCGGCCACGAGAACCCGGACCCGGCGATGCGCGACCTGTCGCTGGTCGCGACCAGTTCCACGGTGGGCGGCGAAGACGGCTGGGCCGTCGGTGTGCTGGGCTCGACGCGCATGGAGTACGCGCGGGCCGTGGCGCTCGTCGACCACGTGGCGCGAGCGATGCAGCGGCAGGCGGAGGAGAACGAACGTTGAGCGACGAGCAGGACGCCGCCGGCACCGGCCCCGCGTGCGAGCCGGAACCGGGCACGGCGCCGGAGCCCGAGGCAACGGGTCTCGCGGCCGTCGAACCGGAACCGCCTTCGCCGGCGGCGGAGCTGGAGGCGCTGCGGCAGGAGAACGCCGAGCTCCGCGACCAGGCGCTGCGGCGCCGGGCTGACTTCGAGAACTACAAGCGGCGTGTCGAGCGCGACCGCGCGCTGGCCAGCCAGGACGCGCTCGCCCGGGCGCTCGCCGCCCTCGTCCCCACCCTCGACAATCTCGAGCGGGCGCTCGGGGCCGAGGCCCCGGAGGGCAGCCTGCGGGACGGGCTCAAGCTGATCCACCGCGACCTGCTGGCGGCCCTGGAAGGCCTCGGCCTGCACACGGAGGACCCCACGGGGGGCGTCTTCGACCCGGAGCGGCACCAGGCCCTGACCCACGAGGCCGTGCCCGGTTTCGCCGAGGGGGCCGTCGTCGAGGTCTTCGGCAAGGGTTATGCCCTCGGCGACCGCCTGTTGCGTCCGGCCCTGGTCAAGGTGGCCAAGGGCGAAGCCGACCCGCACCAAGACGGCCCGGAAAAGCTACACTAATCCGCACCCGCTCAGGCGGCTATCCGGAAAGGGACATCGTGGGCAAGGTCATCGGCATCGACCTCGGTACGACCAACTCGTGCTTGGCCGTCATGGAAGGGGGCGCTCCGCAGGTCATCCCGAACCAGGAAGGCGCACGCACGACCCCCTCGATCGTGGGTTTCACGGCCAAGGGCGAGCGCCTCGTCGGGCAGATCGCGAAGCGCCAGGCGCTGACCAATCCGCGCAACACCGTCTTCGCGGTGAAGCGCCTGATCGGGCGCAAGTTCCGTTCGCCCGAGGTCGACGAGGCCGCGCGCCTGCTTCCCTATTCGCTCGTCGAGTCGAACAACGGCGACTGCCACATCGGCGTCGAGGACAAGGTCTACTCGCCGCCCGAGGTCCAGTCGTTCGTGCTGCAGAAGCTGAAGGCGGCGGCCGAGGACTACCTCGGCGAGCCGGTCGAAGAGGCCATCATCACCGTCCCGGCCTACTTCAACGACATGCAGCGGCAGGCCACGAAGGACGCCGGCCAGATCGCGGGCCTCAAGGTCTCGCGCATCCTGAACGAGCCGACCGCGGCCGCCCTCGCCTACGGCCTCGACAAGGAAGCCAAGGGCCAGTACGTCGCGGTCTACGACCTCGGCGGAGGCACGTTCGACATCTCGATCCTGGAACTGGCCGAGGGCCTGTTCCAGGTCCGCTCCACCGGCGGCGACACCTTCCTCGGCGGCGAGGACTTCGACCAGCGCATCATCGACTGGCTGATCGGCGAGTTCCTGCGCGAGACCGGGATCGACCTCAAGCAGGACCGGATGGCGCTGCAGCGGCTGAAGGAAGCCGGCGAGAAGGCCAAGTGCGACCTGTCGACCGCGCAGCAGACCGAGATCGTGCTGCCGTTCATCTCGGCGGACGCCAGCGGGCCCAAGCACCTCAACACGGTCCTCACCCGGCAGAAGTACGAGTCGCTGACCGACGACCTGCTGGAGAAGACGATCGAGCCCTGCAAGCGCGCGCTGGCCGACGCCGGCCTGCGCCCCGACCAGGTCGACGAGGTGATCCTGGTCGGCGGCCAGACCCGGGCGCCCAAGGTCAACGAGGTGATCCGCAAGGTGTTCGGGCGCGATCCCAACCGCACGGTCAACCCGGACGAGGGCATCGCGCTCGGGGCCGCGATCCAGAGCGGCATCCTGGCCGGCGAGGTCAAGGACCTGGTCCTGCTCGACGTCACGCCCCACACGCTGGGCATCGAGACCAAGGACGGCACGTTCACGCCGCTGATCGACCGCAACAGCACGATCCCGACCCGCAAGGCACGCATCTTCACGACCGTCGCCGACAACCAGACGAAGGTCGAGGTCCACGTCCTGCAGGGCGAGAGCGACATGGCGGCGTACAACAAGAGCCTCGCCAAGTTCGAGCTCACCAACATCCCGCCGGCGCCGCGCGGCGTCCCCCAGATCGAGGTCGGCTTCGAGATCGACGTCAACGGCATCGTCTCGGTGTCGGCCTCGGACCAGGCCACCGGCCGCGCCCAGACGATCGTGATCCACCCGTCGGGCGGGCTGTCGCAGACCGAACTCTCCCGCCTCGCCGACGAGACCCGCAACCGCGAGCACGCCGAGAAGACCCGCCGCGAGCAGGAGTCCGTGGCCCGCCAGCTCGAGGGCCTGCTCGCCAACACCATGCGCTCCGTGCAGGCGCTCGAGGGCAAGCTGACCGCCGAGGAGCACGAGCGGATCCTGACCGCGATGGAGCGGGCCAAGAAGCTGCCGCCCACGGCCGGGATCGACGACCTGCGGGCGCGGCTGGCCGAGATGGAGAAGGCCGCCACGCTGATCGGCCAGGCGATGCTCCGCCCGTAGCCGCCTCCCGAGTTCCCCGATGGCCCAGGCGACCGGCACCGACTACTACGAGATCCTCGGCGTCCCCCGCGACGCGGACGAGGCGGCGATCAAGTCCGCCTACCGCAAGCAGGCGATGAAGTACCACCCCGACCGCAACCCCGGGGACAAGCAGGCCGAGGCGAAGTTCAAGGAGGCGGCGGAGGCCTACTCCGTGCTCTCCGACCCCGACAAGCGCCGCCGCTACGACACCTACGGCGCCGCGGGCCTCGGTGGGGTCGCCGGTGGCCCGCAGGGTTTCGACCCGGCGGCCTTCGCCGACTTCCAGGACATCCTCGGCGACTTCTTCGGGTTCGGCGACGTGTTCGGCCGCCGCCGCAGCGGCCCGCGCCGCGGCTCGGACCTCCGCTACGACCTCGAGCTGACGCTGCCGGAGGCGGCGTACGGCACCGAGACCACGCTGCGCATCCCGCGCATGGAGAGCTGCGCGACCTGTCACGGCAGCGGCGCGGCCGCCGGCACCAAGCCGACCAGTTGCCCCAACTGCGGCGGCTCGGGCCAGGTCACGTTCCAGCAGGGCTTCTTCACCGTGGCCCGCACCTGCGGCCGCTGCCGCGGCCAGGGCCGGGTCATCGCCCAGCCGTGCAAGGACTGCCGTGGCGAGGGCCAGGTCCAGGCCGAGCGCACGCTCCAGATCAAGATCCCCGCGGGCGTCGACAACGGCAGCCAGCTCCGCATCAGCGGCGAAGGCGAAGGCGGCACCCGCGGCGGGCCCAGCGGCGACCTCTACGTCGTGGTCCGCGTCCAGGAGCACCCCTTCTTCCGCCGCGACGGCCAGTCGCTGCACTGCGAGGTCCCGATCGCCTTCACCCAGGCCGCGCTGGGCGCGACGCTCGAGGTGCCCACGCTCGACGGCGAGAAGGCGAAGGTCGAGATCCCCGCCGGCAGCCAGCCGGGCGACACGGTGCGGGTCAAGGGCCACGGCGTTCCCCACCTCGGCCAGCGCGGCAAGGGTGACCTCCACGTCTCGCTGCGGATCGTGGTTCCCACCCACCTCAGCGCCGAGCAGAAGAAGCTGGTCGAGCAGCTCGCGAAGACGCTGCCGATCCCGCAGACCAGCGAAGCCGATCGCGAGCGCTCGATCCTCGACCGGCTGAAGGACTGGCTCGGCTGAGCGCCACGAACTACGTCGCGTTCCGGGTCAGCGTCCGTCGCGACGAGGAGGAGGACGCCTCCGCGGCCCTGTGGGAGCTCGGCACGGCGGGCGTCACCATCGAGAGCTCGGGCGACGCCGCGATCCTGCTGGCGTACTTCCCCGCCCGTGACGGCCTGGAACCGGAACTGCGCTCCGCGCTCGCCCCGTGGCCCGGGGCCCGCGTCGAGCCTGCGCCGATCCCGGACGTCGACTGGGTGACGCGCTTCCGCGAGAACTTCACGGCCTTCGCCGCGCCGCCGTTCCGCGTCGTGCCCGAGTGGAGCGACGAGGCGCCGGGGCCGCGCACGCTCGTCGTTTCGCCCGGGCGCGCGTTCGGGACCGGCACCCACGAGACCACACGGCTGTGCCTCGCGGCGCTGGCCCGCCTCGCGGCCGAACGTCCGCTGGGGCGCGTGCTGGACGTCGGCGCCGGAACCGGCCTGCTCGCGCTCGGCGCGTTGCGCCTGGGAGCAGCCTCGTCGATCGCCACCGACAACGACCCCGAGTGCCGCGAGTCGTGCCGGCTCCACGCGACGCTCAACGGGCTCCCGCTGCGGGTGGTCCAGGCCGACGGCGCGCGCCCGTTCCGCGGGCGCTTCGACGTCGTGCTCGCCAACCTGATGGCCCCCTGGCTGCTCGAGCGGCGCGAAGAGCTCGTGGCCCGGCTCCGCCCCGGGGGCGCCCTCGTCCTTTCCGGCCTGCTCGGCGGCGACGTCGACGAGGTCAGCGCCGCCTACGCGGCCCACGGCGGGCTCGAGGTCCGTCGCGACGGCGAGTGGGCGGCGATCGTCGTCCGCACGTGAGCGTCCCCCGGCTCCACGTGCCGGGCACCGCAGCAGGCGCGCGCCTCGAACTGCCCGACTTCGCCACCCGCCATGCGCGCGATGCCCTGCGCCTCGGTCCCGGCTCGGCGCTGCGGCTCTTCGACGGCCGCGGGGCGGAGTTCGAGGCCACGATCGCCGAGGCCTCGCGGCGGCGCGTGACCGTCGATGTCGGCGCCGCCCTCGCGCCGCGACCCGAGAGCCCGCTGCGCGTCCAGCTCTGCCTGCCGCCGCTCAAGGCCGACCGCTTCGAGTGGGCGCTCGAGAAAGCCGTGGAACTCGGCGTCCACGCCATCGTCCCGCTGGCCACGGAGCGCGGGGACGCCGCAGCGCAGCGCGCGCTCCGCGGGGCGCGGCCGGACCGATGGCTGCGGGTGATGGCCGCGGCGGCCGAGCAGTGCGGGCGGGCCACCCTGCCCGAGGTGCTGCCGGCCACCCGCCTCGCCGACGTCCTGAGCGCGCCTCTCGACGGCGTCCGCGTGCTGCTCGCCGAGACCGACCCGGCGCGGCCGCTGCGCGACTGCCTGCCGCAGGACACGACCCGCGTACAACTGATCGTCGGCCCGGCCGGCGGCTTCACGCCCGAGGAGCGCGCGGCCGCGCGCGCGGCCGGCTGCGCCGAAGCGGGGCTCGGGCCCCGCATCCTGCGCGCCGAGACGGCCGCGATCGCCGCGCTGGCCCTGCTGCAGGCCGAGCGCGGCGACCTCGGCTGAGGCTTCAGGCGAGCGCGAGCGCCTGCGCCGCCGTCACCGTCGCCACGTCGGCCAGGTCCTGGGCCGAGCAGCCGCGCGACACGTCGTTCACCGGCCGTCGCAGCCCCTGCAGGATCGGGCCGATGGCCGTCGCGCCGCCGAGCCGCTCGCTGATCTTGTAGGCGATGTTGCCCGCGTCGAGGTCCGGGAACACGAACACGTTGGCCCGCCCCTGCAGCGGGCTGTCCGGGCACTTCTTCGCGGCCACGCCCGGCACGAACGCCGCGTCGAACTGCACTTCGCCGTCGACGAGCAACTCGGGATGCGCGGCGCGACAGGCCGTGGCCGCCTCCCGCACGCGATCGACGTCCGCGTGCTCCGCGGAGCCCCGCGTCGAGAACGACAGGAACGCCACCCGCGGCTCGTGGCCGAAAGCGCGAGCCGTCGCCGCCGTCGCCGCCCCGATCTGGGCGAGCAGGGCGCTGTCCGGCGCGATGTTGACCGAGCAGTCCGCGTAGAACAGCACCTTGTCGGGCCACTCCATCACGAAGACCGAGGACACACGCTGGTAGCCCTCGGCCAGCTTGACGATCTCGAAGGCCGGGATGAAGGGCTTGCAGGCACTGGTCAGGCCCGAGACGAAACCGTGCGCCTCGCCGGTCTCGACGAGCAGGGCCGCGAAGTAGTGCGGCAGCGCCGCCTTCTCCATCGCCTGGTCCCGCGTCACGCCCTTGTGCTTGCGCAGCTCCTGATAGCGCTGCGCCAGCCGCTCACGGGCCGGGTCGGCCTGCGGGTCGCGGAGCTCGACCCCGTCGAGCGCGATCCCCGCCGCCTTCGCCACCGCTTCGACGGCGTCGCGCGGGCCGAGCAGGACGGGGTGGCCGAGGCCGCCCCCGGCCACGGCCGCCGCCGCCCGGATCGCCCGCTCCTCGGTGCCCTCGGCGAGCACCACCCGCATCCCCTTGCCCTTCACGCGCTGCCGGACGTCGTCCATGAAGCCCATCGTGTCTTCTCCTGGTTGATATACTCCGCGCGCTCCGATGTTCCTCCTCGGCCAGACCGTCGGCAAGTACCAGATCCTTGCCAACCTCGGCTCCGGGGGCTTCGGCACGGTCTTCCTCGCCCGCGACACCTGGATCGACAAGAAGTTCGCGATCAAGGTGCCGCACCGCCAGTCGGGCGACGCCGAGGACCTGTTGCAGGAACCGCGCCTGCTGGCCGCGCTCGACCACCAGAACATCGTCGGCATCGTCACCGCCGAGAAGGTCGACGGCGTCTTCTTCATCGTCATGGAGTACGTCAAGGGCGAGAGCCTCGAGGCGGCGCTCGACCGCGAGAAGTCCTTCGACGTGCCGCGCGCGCTCAACTACACGGTGCAGGCGCTCAAGGGCGTGGAGCACGCCCACGGCGCGAACATCCTGCACCGCGACCTGCGGCCCGCCAACGTGCTGGTCTCGGAGAGCGGCGTCGTCAAGGTCGCCGACTTCGGCACCTCGCGGCTGATGGACAAGATGCACGCGACGACCGTGATCGGCAGCCCGCCGTACATGGCGCCGGAGCAATTCGCGGGCCGCGCCGTGCTGGCCTCGGACATCTACTCCGTCGGCGTGATGCTCTACCAGATGCTGACCGGCACGCTGCCCTACTTCAGCCCCAACCCGGCCCAGATCGAGCGCATGGTGGCCCAGGGCCGCTGCACCCCGCCGCGGCTGCGCAACCAGCAGATCCCGCGCGAGATCTCGGACATCGTGATGAAGGCGATGGCGCCGGAACTGGCCGATCGCTACCAGCGGGCCTCCGAGCTGCTCGAGGACCTCGCCACCGCGACCGACATCGATCACAAGGCCACCGAGCTCGAGGACATCCGCAAGCGGCTGAAGGCCCGCGAGGCGCCCAAGAGCGGCTTCTGCTGGCACTGCCGCAAGCCGCTCCACGCCCGGTCCCGCACCTGCCCGTTCTGCGGCGAGGCGCAGTGACCGGAAGCCGCTGAAGCTCAGTCACTTCCCGGCGAGCGTACCTTTGACACCCCGGCTCCGCCGGGCATAGACTGACCGTCAGGCGACATCGCGCGAAGCTGCGCCCTCTGACACAGGTGGGGTGCGCCCGCGCGTTCAAGCCTGGTGGGGAGTTGGAACGATGCACATCAACGATCTCCTGAAGATCGCGTCGGAGCGCAAGGGCTCGGACCTTCACCTGAAGGTCGGCTCGCACCCCGTGGTGCGCATCAACGGCGAGTTGATCCCGCTCGTCGAGACCAAGCGGCTCATGCAGGAAGACACCATCGCGATGGCGTTCTCCATCATGAGCAACCGCCAGAAGCAGAAGTTCAAGGAGAACCTCGAGATCGACATCGCGTACTCGGTGCCCGGTCTCGGCCGCTTCCGCTGCAACGTCTTCCAGCAGCGCGGCACGGTGGGCCTGGTCCTGCGCGTGATCCCGGTCAAGATCCTGACCGTGCGTGAGCTCGGCCTGCCGGTCGTGCTCGAGAAGATCGCCGCCGAGCAGCGCGGCATGGTGCTCTGCACCGGGACCACGGGTTCCGGCAAGTCGACCACGCTGGCCGCGATCATCGACTACATCAACACCCAGCGCTGCGAGCACATCATCACGATCGAGGACCCGATCGAGTTCCTGCACCGGGACAAGAAGTCGATCGTCAACCAGCGCGAGATCGAAGTCGACACCAAGAGCTTCGCCGCGGCGCTGCGCTCCGCCCTGCGCCAGGACCCCGACGTGATCCTGGTCGGCGAGATGCGCGACTACGAGACGATCGAGACCGCGATCACCGCGGCCGAGACCGGCCACCTCGTGTTCTCCACCCTGCACACGCTGGACGCGACGGAGACCGTCAACCGCATCATCTCGGTCTTCCCGCCCCACCAGCAGAAGCAGATCCGCCTCCAGCTCGCCGGCGTGCTCAAGGCCGTCATCTCGATGCGCCTGATCCCGCGCGCCGACAACAACGGCCGCGTGCCCGCGACCGAGGTGATGATCACGACGCCGTTCATCCGCGACTGCATCATCAACAAGGACAAGACCAAGCTGATCCACGAGGCGATCGCGGCCGGCGTCTCGCAGTACGGGATGCAGACCTTCGACCAGGCGGTGTTCTACCTGTACAAGAAGGAGCTGATCACCTACGACGAGGCGCTGCGTCGCTGTTCGAACCCCGACGAGTTCAAGCTGCGCGTCCAGGGCGTGCAGTCCACCTCCGACGTCGCGGCCGAGGAGATGGAGAAGTCGATGGAGTCGTTCGAGCTCGAATGACCCCCGCGATGGCCACCCGCCCGGAATCCGCCTGGGAGCGCGCGATCGCCCGCCTGTCGCGGCGCGACTTCTCCGAGGCGGAGCTGCGCCGGGCGCTGGGCCGGGACGGCTACGCGCCCGCCGAGGTCGATGCCGCGCTGCTGCGGCTGCGCGAGAAGCGCCTGCTCGACGACGCGCGCTACGCGGGGCGCCGCGCCCGTCGCGGACTCGGCGAGCGCGGCATGGGCCGGCTACGGGTCCGCGCCGAGTTGCGCGCGCGCGGCGTCGCCGCGCGAACGGCGGAGAGCGCCGTCGCCGAGGCGCTGGCCGAGACGCCGGAGGCCGAGCGCATCGAGGCGCTCGCCCGCGCCTGGTGGCGCACCCACCGCAGCGGCGAACCGCAGGCGAGGGTCCGCCGGCTGGCCGGGTGGCTGGTGCGCCGCGGCTTCCCCGCCGGCGCGGTAGCCGAGCGCCTGCGCCGCCTGTTCCCGAGGGACACCGAGGGCTTCGGCGAGATCGCCGACGCGCCCGAGCAGGACGAGTAAGGAGACGAGAGCCACACCGTGAAGACCGCCGACCAGATCCGCCACGCGTTCCTCCGCTACTTCGAGGAGCGCGGCCACCGCGTCGTCAAGAGCAGCTCGCTGGTGCCCGAGAGCGACCCCACGCTGCTGTTCGCCAACGCGGGCATGAACCAGTTCAAGGACCTCTTCCTCGGCCGCGAGAAGCGCGACTACGACCGCGCCGCCTCGTCGCAGAAGTGCGTCCGCGCCGGCGGCAAGCACAACGACCTCGAGAACGTGGGCCAGACCGCGCGCCACCACACGTTCTTCGAGATGCTCGGCAACTTCTCTTTCGGCGACTACTTCAAGAAGGACGCGATCGCCTACGGCTGGGAGTTCCTGACGAAGGACCTCGGACTCGACCCCGCCCGCATGAAGGTCACGATCTTCCGGGGCGAGGAGGGCGTGCCGCGCGACGCCGAGGCCCACGGCTTCTGGCAGGAGCACGTCGCCGCCGACCGCATCCTCGAGCTCTCGGCCAAGGACAACTTCTGGGCGATGGGCGACACCGGCCCCTGCGGCCCCTGCTCCGAGATCCACTTCCACCAGGGTGACGACCTGCCCTGCGCGGAGGAGGCGGAGGGCGGGACGTGCAAGGGCGTCGAGTGCGAGTGCGACCGCTGGCTGGAGATCTGGAACCTGGTCTTCATGCAGTTCGACCGCGACTCGTCCGGCACGCTGACTCCCCTGCCGGCGCCCTGCGTCGACACCGGCATGGGCCTCGAGCGCGTCAGCGCGGTCGCCCAGGGCCACCGCTCGAACTACGACACCGACCTCTTCACCCCGCTGTTCGCGGCGATCGGCAAGCTGTGCGGCAAGACCTACGGCGCGTCGGCCTCCGCCGACGACATGTCGATGCGGGTGATCGCCGACCACATGCGGGCGACCACGTTCCTCGTGGGCGACGGCGTGATCCCCGGCAACGAGGGCCGCGGCTACGTGCTGCGCAAGATCATGCGCCGCGCGCTGCGCCACGGCCGCCGCCTCGGCATCGAAGGCGCGGTGCTGGTGCCCCTGATCGACGCCGTCGTGGAACGCATGGCGGGCGCCTACCCCGAGCTGCACAACCAGAAGGAATCGATCCGCAAGATCGTCGAGGTCGAGGAGGACCGCTTCTCGACCACCCTGCGCCAGGCGTTCGCGATGTTCGACCAGGCGGCGGCAAAGCTGAAGAAGGGCGACGTGCTGCCCGGTGCCGAGGCGTTCCGCCTCTACGACACGTACGGCCTGGCCCTCGACTTCACCGAGGAACTGGCCAAGGACCGCGGGCTGACCGTCGACAACGCGGGCTTCGAGCGTGAGCTGTCCGCCCAGCAGGAACGGGCTCGCAGCGCCAGCAAGCTGGGCGCCGTCACCGGCGATCCCGTCTACCTGAAGCTGCTCGAGGCGCAGAAGCCCCAGTTCGTGGGTTACGAGACTCTCGCCCTCGACGAGGCCCGGGTGCTGGCCGTGCTGCGCGACGGCGCCGCCGTGAAGCGACTCGACGCCGGCCAGCAGGGCGAGCTGGTGCTCGATCGCACGCCGTTCTACGGCGAGTCCGGCGGCCAGGTCGGCGACCGCGGCGTGATCGCCGCCGAAGGCGCGGCGGCCGACGTGACCGACTGCCGGCTGCCGGTGCCGGGCCTGTACTCCCATCACGTCACGGTCACTGCCGGCGGCTTCGAGGCCGGCATGACCGTGCGCTGCGAGGTCGACTCCGCGCACCGCGCCGGCGCGATGCGCCACCACAGCGCGACCCACCTGCTCCACGCGGCGCTGCGCGAGATCCTCGGGCCCCACGTCAAGCAGGCGGGCTCGCTGGTCGCGCCGGACCGGCTGCGCTTCGACTTCAGCCACTACGCGGGCGTCACCCCGCGCGAGCTGCGCCACCTCGAGAACCGGGTCAACGGAGAGATCCTCCGCAACACGGGCCTGGAGACGAAGGTGATGGGCCGCGAGGAGGCGCTCTCCTACGGCGCGCTGGCCTTCTTCGGCGACAAGTACGGCGAGCGGGTGCGGGTGGTCGAGGTGCCGGGCTTCTCGAAGGAGTTCTGCGGCGGAACCCACGTCCACCGCACGGGCGACATCGGCCTGTTCCTGTTCAGCGCGGAGCAGGGCATCTCCGCCGGCACCCGCCGCGTCGAGGCGCTGGCCGGCGACGCCGCGATGGCTCGCGCCCAGGCCGACCAGGGCATCCTCGAGGAACTCGAGGAGACGGCCAAGACCGACCGCCGCTCGCTGGTCGACGAGTACGCGCGGATGCGCGAGCAGCTCAAGGCGAAGGAGCGCGAGATCCAGGCGCTCAAGATGAAGCTCGCCACCGGCGGCGGCGCGGCCGCGGACGACGCGGCCGAGCACGCCGGCGTCAAGCTGCTGACGCCCCGCTACGACGGGCTCGACAAGAAGTCGCACGCGGCGGTGGTCGACGACCTGCGCAACCGTCACAAGGCGGCGTCCTTTCTGATCGTCTCGACGGCGGTGGCGGAGGACGGCGTGCACGTGATCGCCGCCGTCTCCGAGTCGCTCAAGGGGCGGGTGGCCGCGCCCGAGCTGATGAAGCGGCTGGGCCTGCGCGGGGGCGGCCGTCCCGATTTCGCCCAGGGCGGCGGCGTCGCCACGGCCGACGTGGACGCGATGCGGAAGAAGGCGGGTGAGCTGATGCGCGAGTTGCTGGAGGGCGTCGGTGCGGCGTGACGCGGTCGTCGTCCTGGTGCTCCTGGCGCTCGCGTCCGCTCCGCTGGCCTCAGCCCAGATCTACACGCGGGTCAAGGCCAACGGCGTGATCGAGGCGACCAACGTGCCCTCGACCAGCGACTTCCGCCTCACGTACCCGGGCAAGGGGCGGCTGATCCACTCGCGCGGCTTCAAGCGCGTCCCGTACAACGGCGAGTGGGACCGGCACATCTTCGACGCCGCTGCCGCGTTCGGGGTCTCGACCGACCTGGTCAAGGCCGTGATCCAGGCCGAGTCCGAGTTCGACCACCTGGCGGTGTCCTCGAAGGGCGCCCAGGGGCTGATGCAGCTGATGCCGGCGACGGCCCGCCGCTTCGGCGTGGGCGACGCCTTCGACCCGCGGCAGAACATCTTCGGCGGCGTCGAGTACCTCGCCTTCCTGCTGCGCATGTTCCAGGGCGACGTCTCGCTGGCGCTGGCCGGCTACAACGCCGGCGAGAACGCCGTGGTCCGCCACAAGGGCATCCCGCCGTACAAGGAGACGCGGGGCTACGTGAAGAAGATCGAGGGCCTGCTGCAGGGCGGCTACTCGGGCCCCACCTACCGTCGCGCGTCGAACGTCACCGCGCTCCCCGGCTTCGGCGGTGCCTCGGAGTCGGCCCAGTACTTCGCGCCGGGCGCCGGCAGCCTGCGCTCGACGCCCCCCAGGGCGGCATCGGCGCGCGGCGTCCGCATCACCGCCGCGGCCCCCCGCGCCAGCGCCCCGCCGCTCGCCCCGCGCACCTACTACAAGTGGACCGATGCCCGCGGCCAGTGGCACGTCGCCCAGGAGCCCCCGCCCGAGGGCGTCGTCTACTCGATGATCCGCGGCCTGGACTGAAGGAGCCCCATGCCCCCCGAACGCGACGACGAGGGGTTGTTCGTCGCCCACTTCGAGCGCGGCCGCGAACTGTTCGATGCGGGGCGTGTCGGGGAGGCCGAGAAGGACCTCGTCGAGGCCTGCCTGATCCGGCCCCGCGACCAGCGGGTCCTGAACCTGCTGGGGCTCGTGTACTTCAAGCAGCAGAAGTACGCGAAGGCCGAGGAGGTCTACCGGCGCCTCGCGGTCGAGAGCCCCGAGGTGCCGACGCTCTTCTACAACCTGGGGCTCATCTACTTCAAGCTCGGCCGGCTCGAGGAGGCGGAGACGGCGTTCCAGAAGTCGCTGGAACTCGCCCCCGACAACCCCAAGATCGAGTTCTACCTCGGCTCGATCTACGAGAAGCTGCACCGCTTCCAGGACGCCATCTTCCGCTATCGCCACGCGGGTGCCAGCCTGATGGTGCGCCGGGTCGAGGACAAGATCGCCGCCGGGCCGCCGGCCGCTCCGGCCCCGGCGCCGAGTTCCGCGCCGGCCCGCCGGCCGCAGCCCGCCTCCACGGCCGACACCGCCGAGTTCCGCGCCGACTCGGTGCAGCAGACGCTGCGCGAGACCGGCGACGCCGCGACGCTCGTGCCCGGCAAGAAGCTCGAGAAGGTGAGCCCCAGCCTGCTCGCCCGCGGCGGCGGCCCGGCCTCCACCGACACCAACCGCTTCCGCGCCGCCGATGCGCTGCCCGAGGCCCGGACCCCGGCCGCGGCGAACCAGCGCCACCCGGTGCTCGGGTCGTTCCGCCCGCTCGAGCGGGGCCTGCTGGAGGCCACCTTCTCCGGCAAGCTCTTCATCAAGCAGGGGACGATCTACTCCTACAGCGGCAACCTGACCTTCTGGGTCAAGGAGAAGCGCCCCGGCGGCCGCAACCCGCTGGTGATCATCTCCGGCTCCGGGCGGGTCCTGCTCACGGACGGCGACCGCGAGATCACCTTCGTCCACGTCACCGACGACGAGCAGGTGTTCGTCGAGCCCGGTCACCTGCTCGCCTGCGAGGAGACGCTGACGCCCCGCTACGTGCCGCTGGCGCCCGGCGTGGAGTACGTGGTGTTCGAGGGCAAGGGCTCGGCCGCGTTGTCGATCCAGAGCAAGGCGCTCTCGCTCTCCGTGACGCCCGATCTGCCGGTCTCCGTGCCCTACTCCGCGATCATCACCTGGAGCGGAAGGCTCCAGGCCTCGCTGATCGACGACCCGCACCTGCGCGAGATGATCCTGCCGGCCGGTCGCCGCGAGGAGCCGCTGCTGCGGATCGAGGGCGCCGGCCGCGTGCTCGTCGAGCAGTCCCCGGCCTAGCTCCTACCGCCAGAGTCCCGGCAGCGCCTGCAGCGCGCCGCGAGCGGTGTAGAGCGCCTGCACCTCGCCGCGGAAGCCGTGCCAGCAGGCCGTGCAGCCGTGGCCCGCGGTGGCCGCGCGCAGCTTGTCCAGCAGCGCCGGTGCCTCCTCGTCGAGCAGCGAGCCGGCCGCGTGTCCCGCCCCCTGGAACTCCACGCAGCGCGAGATGCGCCCCAGGTGGTCCACGTTGAGGAAGCCGCGGCCCGCCGGGCAACCCGGCACGCCACCCGCGAGCGCGCGATCGACGCCCTCGATCACGCCCGGGCTCGAGACGAGCGGCCGCCCGCGGCGCCGCGCTTCCAGCAGCAGTGGGGTGAGGGCGGCGCCGGCCGCGGGCATCGGGTACGGCAGGTCGACCGCGAGGCCGACGCCGACCTGCTCGGCGAGGACCAGCGCCCGCTCCAGCGCCGCGGAACCGCCCGCCGGATCGAGGGCCAGCTTGAAGTGCACGCCACCGCGTCCGCCTTCCCGCAGGGCCCGCGCCGCGCCCACGGCGCGCGCATGGGCTCCCGGCAGCCCCACGCGCCGGTCGTGCTCTCCGGCATCGCCGTCATGGAGCACCACCGAAGCGCTGCCCAGGCCCGCGTCCCACAGCCCCCTCGCCAGCGCTGGCGTGACCAGCCAGCCGTGGGTGGTGAGCCGCACGTCGTGATGCGGAGCGGCCGCGGCCACCAGCTCGCGCAGGCCGGGGTGGAGCAGCGGCTCGCAGCCCGAGAACGAGAGCACCAGGCTGCCCAGCCCGCTCAGCCGCTCGAGCACGCGCAGGCACTCGGCCGTCGACAGCTCCGGCTCGCCGCCTTCGGCGCGGTGCTCGCAGAACTGGCACAGGCCGCTGCTGCAGCGGCGCACGAGCTGCCACGACGCGTAGACCGGCCGCCCCCGCAGCCAGCCGCCCAGCATGCGCAGCCGCTTCACTGCACCTCGACCACGTCCCTCGGCAGCTTGAGGTCGAAGGCGTCCTTCGGCAGCACGCCGTTGACGACCACGTTCTCGAAGCGGATCGTCGTGTGGTCCCCGGTCGGCTCGGTCAGCCGCGTCTGCACGGGGATGTTGCGGGCCTTGTCGACGTAGAGGCGGATCGCCGAGAACACGGACGACTGCTCGGGACGGGGCGCGAGGTCGAGCACGTGGGCCGGGACGGCGCCGACCTTCTCCTCTCCGGCGAGCGTCACCTTGTACTTCTGGCCGAGCCCGGCGGCACCGGGCCCGAAGCCCACGAGCAGGTCGGCCTCGCCCTTGGCCTTGCCCTTGAACACCTGCTTCGAGCGCGGGAAGTAGCGGAAGAACTGGCCGTCGCGGATCAGCACCGCGCTCTCCTGCGGCGCCACGTAGTTCCAGCGGAAGCGGCCCGGGACCTGGAGGTAGACCGTGCCCTTCTGCACCGTCGTCTCCTCGAGCAGCACGACGACCTTGCTCTCCACGAAGCCGGCCTGCATCGTCTTCAGCGAGCGCCCGGCCGCCTCCAGCGAGGCCAGCACGGAGGCCGCGTCCGCCGCGCCAGCCGCGGGCGCCAGCGCGCAGAGCAGCGCCAGCAGCGCGCGCCTCAAGGCCGCACCATCGGATCGCCCCAGGCCCCGGCGGGGACCAGCGTGAGGACCGCGAAGAGGACCAGGCACAGCAGGTCGTAGGCGACGGTGCCGCGGTCGTAGTCCCACAGCAGCAGCCGGGCCCGCGGGCCGAGAGCGCTCACGGCCGCGCCACGGGCGCCCCGGGCGCGTGCTCGGCGTACATCAGCCCGTCCCTCATCTCGAAGATCCGGTCGGTCACGTTCGCCGCCTCCGGGTTGTGGGTGATCATCACCACGGTCTGTCCCAGCCGCCGGTTGAGGTCGCGGAAGAGGTCGAGGATCAGCGAGCTGTTGCGCGAGTCCAGGTTGCCGGTCGGCTCGTCCGCCAGCACGATGGCCGGCTGGTTGACCAGCGCCCGCGCGATCGCCACCCGCTGCTGCTCGCCACCCGACAGGTCGAGCGGCTTCATCTCGGCCTTGTGCGGCAGGCCGACCAGGTCGAGCAGTTCCGTCACCCGCTGGCGCGGCAGCGGCTCGCCCGCGCCCACCTGGCGGGCGATCTCGAGGTTGCCGCGCACGGTCAGGGTCGGCAGCAGGTTGAAGCGCTGGAACACGAAGCCGATCTTGGTGCGTCGCACCGCCGTGCGCTCGCGGTCGCCGGCCGCGGAGATCTCCATGCCGTCGACGATCACCTTGCCCGACGTCGGGTGGGCCAGGCCGCCGAGCAGGTGCAGCAGCGTCGACTTGCCCGAGCCCGAGGGGCCCATGATCGAGACGAACGAGCCGCGCGGCACGGCCATGTCGACGCCCTGGAGTGCGGGCACCTCGACCTTGCCCACGTGGTAAACCATGCGCAGCTCGATCGTCTGCAGGATCGGATCGGCGGCCCCGACGTTCAGGACGTCACCTCCACGGTCTCGAAGCCCTGCGGCACGCGCGGCTCGAACAGCCTGTCCGGGGCCGCCACGTTGCGCTCGGCGCGGTCGAAAGTCAGCCGGGCCTGGTAGCCCTCGCGGCGCAGCAGCGTCACGTCGCGCGGCAGCCCGTCCTGCCACTCCGCCAGCCGTGCCTCGGTCACCAGGTCGCCCTGCGCATCGTAGAACAGCAGGCGGCGCAGTTGCAGCGTCGCGCGGTCGAAGACGACGCGGCGCGCCAGGCGCAGCCCGTCGCCCTCCAGCTCCCCGACCGCGAGCGTCGTCGCGTCGGCCTCCCAGACCAGCCGCGCGCCCTCGGCCACGGGCTCGGGCAGCAGCGCTGCCACGACGTCGCCCGGTCGCAGCGCCTCGTAGGGAGCGTCGGCCGCTTCGGTGCGCGGCGCGCCCCCGGAAACGCCCGTCCAGACCTTCTTCTTCGACGGCACCTGGAACCAGAAGCGTCCCCCGTCCGCCACGACCTCGAGGGCGGTGACGACGGCGACCGAACCCTTCACGTAGAGCCGGCCCGGGCGCGCGGCCACGAGCCGCGCCCCGAAGCGACGGACGCGGGCTGCCTTCAGGTCCTTGACCTCGAGGTCGCCGGCGGCCGAGAAGGAGGACAGCTCGGCGCAGTAGCGCTGGTACGCCGCGAGCGCCTCGTCGGGCCGCAGTTCGGCCGGCGCCTGGAAGGGCTGGTCCATCTTGAGCGGACGGCTCGCCCCGCAGCCGGCGGCCAGCACGGCCAGCGCGACGACGGCGGCCCTCACGGGACCACGACCTCGACGAGCCCCGGGCCGCCTACCCGGCCGTCGACGCGGGCCTCGATGCCGAACGCCCTCGCGACGTCGACGACCGTCTGCAGGTGGAGCGTGACCTCGGAGGTCAGTGCCCGGCCCCCTCGACCGAGCGCCATCGGCACCACGAGCTGGTCGGCGAGGTGCGGGTCGACGGCCTCCTCGCGCTCGAGGAAGTGGAGCAGCTCGCGCGCGACGCGGGCGCCGACCGACTCGGGCCGGCTGCGGCGGTCGAACAGGGCCCCGAACGCGGCCCGGCCGCGCTCGAAGACCGCCTCCACCAGCACCCAGGCCCCGGGCGAGTCGGACCGCCAGCGCTCGTCGACGTGCCAGCTCGCCTCCAGGCGCTGCCGCTCCCACAACTCCTGGGTCGCCGCGTCGCGCATCCGCTCGGCGGTCCCGGGCAGTCGCACGCTGCCGGCGTGACCGTGGATCGAGACCAGGGCACCGCGGCGCGACAGGTCCAACGGCTCCTCGGGCCGCACGCCCGGCAGCACGTCGACGCGCACGTCGCCGCCGCCCCGCGGGAACAGGCCGGGCCGCACCATGCGGCCGTCGAGGCGCTGGCCGGCGAGCGATGCCGTCTGCGCGAAGGGGCCGAAGAAGTACTCCCAGGGTGGCGCCGAGGGCACGTGGGTCCCGCCGGCGACCCTGACCCGGCTGCGCTCGGTGGCGCGCGACAGCGCGGGCACCAGCGCCTGCAGAACCAGCGTCACGGAACCCGCCGTCCCGATCTCGAAGGCGTAGTCGCCGGCCGTCGCCGGCCCCGGTTCGAAGCGAAGCTGCAGCGAGCCCTCGAACGCATGGGTCACCGTGGCACCGCTCGCCATCGCAACGGCGCGCACCGCCGCCAGGTGTTGCGGCCGGAGCCCGGGCCGGGTGCGCCCCGCGCGCACGCCCGTGACGTGGAAGCCCTGCCCGCTGGCGACCGAGAGGGCCAGGGCCGCGCGCAGGATCTGGCCGCCGCCTTCGCCCGATGCCCCGTCGAGCGGGATCACCGCGCTCACGCGGCCCTCCCCCGGAGCCCGTCCCCTACGCGGGGACGCCTTGCGCGTTCATCTCCTGGTGCAGCGCCCGCGGCACGAAGTATCCCGGCACGGCGACCACGCGAGTCAGCGTCTCGCGACCCGAGAAGTGCGAGAGCAGCGCCTCCTGGGCCTGCGGATACGTCTCCGCGGCGAAGAACCGCTCCATCGGCACGACCAGCCCGTCCTCGGTGCGCCGGTCGAAGCGCAACCGCAGCACCGGCAGCAGTTCCTCGGCGGAGAAACCGGAGTTCCACCACAGCGCCTTCTCCGGCACCCAGGCCGAGATCTCCAGCACCGTCACCGTGCGGTGGTGGCGCAACTCCATGAGGTTCCGCCACAACTCGAACTCCGCCAGCGGCACGAACCGCTGGTTGGCACTGTCGTCCGCTCCATCCAAGCAGCAGTGGACGAGCGCCACTTCGTCGGACATGCGCATTTTCTGTGCAAGAGCCAGGCCCCGGCTCGACGTCATCCAGCAACTCGAACTCCATCAACGACATGGAGTCTCGATCACCGGCTGCGCACGAGCTTCGGCAGCCCACTCGATTGTTACCCTTCGGAACGCCCGGGCCGGAAGCAGCGCCGGCAGCGGGCCTCGTACTGGTCTGCCCCGCCGACCACGACCCGGTCCGTCGCTTCGACGAGGCGCTGGGTGCGGTTGGCGGGAGCGCCGCACTGCATGCAGATGGCGAGCGTCTTGTCGACGTACTCTGCGATCGCCATCAACTGCGGCATCGGCTCGAACGGCCGCCCCAGGTAGTCCTGGTCCAGGCCGGCGACGATCACGCGGATTCCCCGGTTGGCGAGGGCGTTCGCGACCTCCAGCAGCGACTGGTCGAAGAACTGCCCCTCGTCGACCCCGACCACCTCGGTCTCGGCGTCGACCTTCTGCAGGATCTCGCTGGCCGCGTCGATCGCCTCGGACGGCAACCGCATCTCCGAGTGGCTGACGACGTGGTCGGCCGCGAAGCGGTCGTCGATCCGGGGCTTGAACAGCCGCACCCGCTGGCGCGCGATCTGGGCGCGGCGGATGCGGCGGATCAGTTCCTCGCTCTTGCCCGAGAACATGCTGCCGGCGATCACCTCGATCCAGCCGGAGCCGGTGCGCGGAAGCGGGTTCACGGCGCTACTTGCCGGCGCGCTCGATGTAGGCGCCGGTCTGGGTGTCGATGCGGATCACCTCGCCCTCCGAGATGAACGCCGGCACCGTGACCACCAGGCCCGATTCCATCTTCGCGGGCTTGCCGACGTTCGACACCGAGGCGCCCTTGATCGAGGGCTCGGTCTCCATCACCTTCATCTCGACCGTCAGCGGCAACTCGATTCCCACCGGCCGGCCGTCGAAGAACTCCACCGCCAGCAGGATGTTGGGGATCAGGTAGTTGACCGCGTCGCCCAGGATCTCGGCCGAGAGCCCGACCTGCTCGTAGGTCTCCTGGTTCATGAAGAAGTAGAGGTCGCCCTCGGCGTAGAGGAACTCCATCTTCGACTCGTCGAGGATCGCGCGCTCGACCATGTCGACCGAGCGGTAGCGGTGGTCGATCGTGGAGCCCGTGCGCAGGTTGCGCAGCCGCGCCTGCACCATGCCGCGGAGGTTGCCCGGCGTCTTGTGCTGGGCTTCCACGACGCGGAACAGGTCGCCCTCGTGCTTGATCGCCATCCCGCGCTTCAACTGCGTCGCCTGGATCATCTCGGATACGTCTCCTGTCGCTTCTTCGGTCGGGGCGCGCGCCCGGAGGCGGGCGCAGCGGGCCAAAAAAGGGGCGCCCCGCGGGCGCCCCGGCCAAACACCGGATTATAGCGGAGCCCGGGCTACTCCACCTCCAGGCCCCGCAGGTCGACCCGGAACGGCACCTGCTTGAAGCCCGCCTCGCGCAGGGCGGGCGCGACGCGCTCGCGGGGGCCGTCCCCGCGAGCGCCCGGCGGGGCCCAAACGGCGACCATCCCGCCGCCGCCGGCGCCGCACACCTTGGCCGCACCGCCGTGCTCGCGGGCGATCGCGACGATGCGGTCGATCTCCGGCGTCGTGACGCCGGGGGCGAGCCGCTTGCGCGCCTCCCACTCGTCGTTCATCGCGACCGCAACGGCGTCGACGCGGCCCGCCTCGAGCGCCGTCTTCAGCTCGCCGGCCGCCCTCACGATCGCCCCCAGCGCCGCACGGACGCCCGCGTCGCCGTCGATCTGGCCCTTGAACACGTCCCAGTTGTTGATCCCCGAAAAACGTGTGGCCCCCGCGTCGAACAGCAGCAGGCACTCCTCCACCACGCCCGGGTCGGCCTTCAGCTTCTCGACCCGGATCGCGCCGGGATCGAGGCGCAGGCCGAGCACGCCGCCGTGCAGCGCCGCGTGGTAGTCCTGCACCCCCGTGGGCACGCCGATGCACTGGGCCTCGGCGTCGCGCACGATCGGCCACAGGCCGTCGGCGTCGAGGCTGCGGCCGATCGCGGTGCCCGCCGCGGCCGCGATCGTCACCGCCAGCGCGGACGACCCGCCGAGCCCCGAGCCGGCCGGGACCCGCGAGTGGGTCACGACCCGGAGCCCGTCGTCGATGCCGAGCGCGCGCAGGATGAAGGCGGGCAGCGAGAGCTCGCCGGCCTCGATAGCGGCGTGCACGGACGGCGCCTCGGTCTTGCGCAGCGTGTCCTTCGACTCGAGCTGGACGCCGCTCACTCCGGTCTCCACGCGGGTGTGGGCGCGGCGGTCGATCGCCACGTTCACCGTTACCGCCCCGGGGTGGAACAGGTAGAGCGGCCAGATGTCGAGCGTGCCGCCCGCGAGGTCCACGCGGGTCGGCGCCGACGCCTCCACCACCGTCTTCACGCCCGCTCCGCGCGGGCCACGCCCCGCTCCGTCCGCTCCATCAACCTCAAGGCTCGATCTCCTGCCCCGGCCGTCAGCGCCGCCGCGGCGTGCGGATTGTAGCCGCGTGGGGCATCCTTACCGGGCATGCCCTGCCCGCGCTGCGGCGCCGAGAACGCAGCGGCCGCCCTCGAGTGCGGTCGCTGCGGCGTCGTGTTCGCGCGGCTGCAACGCGCGGCGCGGCCGCGGCCCACGGCTCGCCCGGCTGCGCCGCCGCCTGCCGGCGGGGCCTGGCGCGTCGTCCTCGGCCTCGCGATCCTCGCGTTCGGCGCGATCCTCGCGCTGCGCCTGGCGCGCCCGGCGCAGGCTCCCGCCGCGAGCGACGGCCGCGCCCCCACGGCCGATGTCGCCCTGGACGACCTCGAACCGCCCGCCGCGGACGAGGCCTTCGAGCCTCCGCCAATGGCGCTGGCCGCCGAACCAGAGACCGTCAACGGCTTCGACGCCGAGGCGGTCCGTGATCTCCGCCACGTCCGCGGCCTGGTGTCGGGGGTGCCGACGGCAGCCGACCTCGAAATCGCGGAACGCCTGCTCGCCCGCCACGAGGCCGCGCTGCCGGGCCTGCGGCAACACGTCGCCAACCTCTACGTGCGCGCCGCGCGCGGAGATCACGACGCGCATCGCTCGGCTGCCGCGGTCGAGAAGCTGACCCGGGCCGCCACCCTGGTCCCCGAGCGGGTGGAGCCGTGGACCGCACTGGCCGCCGTGCACCTCGACGCCGCGCAGTGGACGGAAGCCGAGTCCGCCGCCCGCCGCGCGCTCGAACTCGAGCCGGCCCAGCCGCAGGCGCAGCTCCAGTTCGCGTGGGCGCTGTTCCGCCAGGACCGCAACCGCGAGGCCGCCGCGGCCCTCGAGGAACTGCTCGCGACCCGCGAGGACCCGACCGCGCGGGCGCTGCTGCTGCGCATCCGCAAGCAGGGCCGCGACGAGGCCGGCATGACCGAACAGCGGATCGCCGCCTTCACGCTGCGCTTCGAGGGCGACGAGGCAGCGGAGGTCGGGCACGAGATCCTGCGCGCCCTCGAACGCCACCGCGCGACGCTCGTGACCGCCCTCGACCACGAGCCGCAGGCGCCGATCCCGGTGATCCTGTTCTCGCGCGAGGCGTACTACGACGCGGCCGGAGCGCCGCGCTGGTCAGGCGGCGTGTTCGACTCGATCGACGGCCGCATCCGCATCCCGATCGGCGGCATCGACGCCTCGCTGCCCCCGGAGATGGACGAGACGCTGCTCCACGAGGTGACCCACGCGTTCGTCGCCGACCTGTCGAAAGGAACGTGCCCGCGCGACGTGCACGAGGGGCTCGCCCAGTACATGGAGGGCAAGCGCAGCGAGGAGATCCTCGGCCCCGAGGGCCTGGCGGCGCTGGCGGCGGGACGGATGCGCGGCGTCGGCGGCTTCTACGTCGCGGCCCTCGCTTTCGTCGAACACCTGATCGCCGAGCGCGGCATGGGCGGGATCCGCGAGCTGCTGCAGGCGATGGGCGAGACGCGCTCGGTCGACGCCGCCTTCGATCGCGTCCACGGCCGCTCCGCCGACGCCACCCGCCGGGCCTGGCTGGAGCGGCTGCGCCAGCGCTACCCGCAGTAGCGCGGGCGGTTCAGCGGATCTTCAGCTCGTAGGGCAGCAGGGCCAGCGGGCGCCCGTCGAACAGGCGGTCCGCGCGGACGATCGCCCGCTGAAGGTCGGCGCCGAGCCGGCCGAGCCCGACCTGCTCGTCCGGCTGCTCCATGAGCACGTCGAAGAAGCCCTTGGGCTCGGGCAGCACGACCACGGCCACGGCCTCGTCGCGCCCGATGCGGGCCCGATCGCGGGCCAGGTCGAGCGCCTGGTCGAGGCCGCCCAGTTCGTCCACCAGCCCCACCTCGAGAGCAGCGCGGCCCGACCAGACCCGGCCCTGGGCCACGGCGTCGATCTGCACCGGAGTCTTCTTCCGGCCTTCCGCCGCCTTGGAGACGAACTCGGCGTAGAACGCCTCCATGCTGCGGCGGACGCGGGCCCGTTCCTCGGCGTCCCAGGGGCGCGTGCTGCTGTAGATGTCCGCGTGCGGGCCGCGCCGCAGGACCTCGGTGCGCAGGCCGATCTTCTCGTACAACCCCTGCAGGTTGAACTTGCCGCTGAACACGCCGATCGAGCCGGTGACCGTGTTGGGCTGGGCCACGATCGCGTGGGCGCCCATCGCCACGTAGTAGCCGCCCGAAGCCGCGTAGTCGCCCATCGAGGCGATCACCGGCTTCTTCTCCGCGGTGCGCCGCAACTCGTGCCAGATCTGGTCCGAGGCGGTCGCCGACCCGCCCGGGCTGTCGACGCGCAGCACGACCGCCTTGATCGCGTCGTCCTCGCGCGCCTTGCGCAGCGCGCGGACCACCGTCTCGGACCCGGTGAAGCCGCCGCCCCCGAACGGGCCGTCGTCGCTCTCGCCGGGCATGATGGTCCCGACGGCGTAGATCAGCGCGATCCGCGGCCGCGAGCCCAGCCCGAAGCCGCGCGACTCGCGCGCGTAGCGCACGGGCGACAGCCGGCCGCCCTTGATCCGGGCCTCGGCCTCGTCGAGGTACAGCAACTCGTCGACGAGACCCAGCTCCTTCGCCTCGCGGGCTTCGTACGGGCCCTGCGCGATCAGCTCGCGCACCCGCTCGACCGGCAGCTTGCGCTCGGAAGCGATGCCCTCGACGAAGCGGGCCTCGAGGTCGTCGAGCAGCGCGTCGAGCTGCTCGCGGTTGGCCTCGCTGAGGCCGTCGCCCGTGTACGCGTCCGGCGCGCTCTTGTACTTGCCGACCGCCTCGAACTGGGCCTCGACGCCGACCTTGCCCAGCGTCTCGCGCCAGAAGCTCAGCTCGGAGTAGAGCCCGGTCAGCGCGAGGTTGGCGGACGGGATCGCGAACACCTTGTCGGCCGCGCTCGCCAGGTAGTACTCGCGGTTGCTGCAGAAGTCCGAGACGTGTGCGTAGACCGGCTTCTTCGACTTGCGGAAGCGCACCAGCGCGTCGCGCAGTTCCTCCGTTCGTGCCCAGCCCGCGTCGGTCAGCAGCCCGACGCGCAGGATCACGCCCGTCACGTCGGGGTCGCCGGCCGCCCGCTCCAGCCCCTGCACGAGCGTCGGCAGGCCCGGCGGGCGCCGCTCGAACCAGCTCGGCACGTCGGGCGCCGGCGTCTCGGGGATCTCGCCCTGGACGTCGAGGACGAGGTAGTTCTGGCCGCTGGCGATGCGCGGAGCGCCGCCCCGCAGCAGCAGGGCCACCGCCCCGACCATCGCGGCGCCCAGGGCCAGCGCCACCACGCCGGCGACGAGGAACCAGGCGGTGCGGCGCTTCACCGATCAGCCCGCGACGACTTCGAGCTGCTGATAGCGGCTGCGGGCTTCGCCCGCGTAGACGCTCGCCGGGAACTCGTCGAGCAGCCGGCGGTACAGCCCACGGGCGTCACCGAAGCGCTTCGCCTCCTCGAGGCAGGCCGCCTGGCGCAGCAGCGCGTGGTCCTTCGGCAGCGCGTACTGGGGGTCCGCCACCAGCCGGCCGAGGGCCTCGGCCGCCGCCGCGGGCTGGCCCGCCTGCCGTTCGACCTCGGCCAGCGCCAGCCCGCCGAGACTGCGCAGCATCGGGTCGCTCATCGCGGCCACGGCCTTCGCCGCGTCGCGGGCCTTGTCGACCTCGCCGAGCTGGAGCCGGCTCAGGCCGCCGTAGTAGCGCGCCCAGTCAGCCGCGGAAGTGCCCGAGTAATCCTTGACGATCGCGTCGAAGGCGTCCGCGGCCCTGGTGTAGCGCTCGCGGGCGTCGGCCCACGGCGCAGTCGACGTCCCGGCGCCCGCGGGCTGCTCCGCCTTCGAGACGCCCTCGAACGCGCGCAGCCCGTCGGCCAGCGCCGCCGAGGCCCCGGCCTCCCGGGTGCCGCGCCACCAGGACCAGGCGCCCGCCAGCACCGCGACCAGCACCACGGCCCCGACGATCCGGGCCGCCAGGTCGCGGTTGGCCATCACCCACTCGAGGGCGTGCTCGAGGCCGCTGCGGATCTCGTCCTGCTTGATCTGACGCTTGAGTTCCTTGTCCAACGCGAATCGACTCCGGGAATTTTCTTTTGGAAATGGAAGAACGCGCTCGTGCGCTGGTGCGCCTGGAGGGACTCGAACCCCCAACCTTGAGCTTAGGATGCTCCTGCTCTATCCTGTTGAGCTACAGGCGCGTACGCACCGAAGATTACATCATTTCAGTAGCGGATCAGCGCGACGACCTCGCCCGCCCCGATCCGCCCGCGACCGCCCAGGAAGCCCAGTTCGATCAGGAAGGCGAAAGCCGCGACCTCGCCGCCGATGCGGCGCACCAGGTCGGCCGCCGCCCGCGCCGTGCCCCCCGTCGCCAGCACGTCGTCGACGACCAGCACCCGCTCGCCCGGGCGCACCGCGTCCTCGTGGATCTCGAGCGAGTCCTCGCCGTACTCGAGGGCGTACGAGATGCGCACGCTGCGGTGCGGGAGCTTGCCGGGCTTGCGCACAGGCGCGAAACCGACGCCGAGCCGGTCGGCCACCAGGCTGCCGAAGATGAAGCCGCGGCTCTCGACGGCGACGACGCGCTCGGGGCGGTGGGCGCGAGCCGCCTCGGCCAGCAGGTCGACCGCCGAGCGGAGCAGCCCGTGATCGCCGAGCAGCGGCGTGATGTCCTTGAACACGATGCCGGGCTTCGGGAAGTCGGGCACGTCGCGGACGGCTCCGCGCAGGGCTTGCAGACGCGTGTCTTCGCTCATCGGATGTGGAACCCCGAGATGCCGCGCGCCGCCGCCGGCGTGACCTCGAGGCCCTCGACGCGCGAGAAGGAAGGCCCCTGCCGCAACTGCTCCTCGAACCGCGCGAGCGCGTCCGGCGCCCCTTCGGCGTTGACCTCGACGCTGCCGTCCGGCAGGTTGCGCACGTGGCCCGAGAGGCCGCAGGCCTCCGCCTCGCGCAGCGCGAAGTAGCGGTAGCCCACGCCCTGCACCCGTCCCAGGACGCGATACTGGCGGGCCGCGACGCTCATTTCTTGCCCAGGTCGACTTCGGCTCCGCTCTTGAAGCCGAGTTTCTTCAGCCCGTCGCCGCGACGCACGTAGAAGTTGCCCTTGACTCGCACCTTCGCCCGGTCGCTCTCCAGCACTTCCTTGACCGCTCCCGGCAGGCTCAGGAAGTTCAGCGCGAAGCGGGTGTCGACGCGCGCGTCGCGGAAGCCGTCCAGCGGCACCGCGTCGGCGTGGAAGCCGCGCCCCAGCGTGCGGCCGTTGACCTCGAGCTCGTACTCGAAGCGCTCGATCAGGAGCGCCTCCGGGTTCGGGTTCTGGACCCGGAACCCGACGTCGAGGCCGGCGCCGGTCACCCGCAGCTTGTCCATCTTCAGGGACTCGACCTGCAGGCTCGGGGTGCGGAGGGTGGCGCAGCCGACTGCCGCGACCGCGACCAGGGCCAGCGTGGCGCGGCGGAGGGTACGGGCATTCATAAGGGGGACCTCCCGGGCCGCGTCCGCGGCTCTTCAACCGGTCGAAAATATCAGATGGGATGCGACTTGCGCCACGCCGCAGGGGTTGCGGCGGGCGCGCCCGGCACGCCCCTTGCTCGCCTGGTTGACCTCACGAGAAAGCGCGCGGCGGCGCCGCGCTGGAGGCCCCCGAGATGACCACTTCCGACCTGGCGCTCCTCGCGCCCGCCCTGGCAGAGGAGCGCAGCCTGCTGCTCGAGCCCGAGGTCTACGCCGTGCTGGCCGCGGGTCGCCTCGTGGTGCCGCGCCATCGCGAGATCCGCTCGGAGAGCGGCATCGACCGCGGCCTGTGCGACGCGCTCGGCACGGAACAGGCGGTGCTCAAGGTCGTCTCCCCCGCCATCCTGCACAAGAGCGACGTCGGCGGTGTCGCGATCTGCGAGAACACGCCGCCCGCCCTGCGCGAGACCCGCTCGCGGATGCTGGCCGCCGTGTCGCGGGAGTGTCCCGGCGTCCCCGTGCGCGGCGTGCTGGCGTGCGAGAAGGTGCCCCACCTGGGCGGGCCCGGCCGCGAGTTGCTGGCGGGTTTCCGCTGCGACCCGGCCTTCGGCCCGGTGGTCGTGCTGGGCGTCGGCGGCCTCGACGCCGAGGCGCTGATCCAGGCCCTGCAGCCCGAGCGGGCGCGGGCAGTGTTCCACGCCGAGGGGCTGGAAGCCGAGGCCGTGGCCGAGCGCCTGCGACAGACGCTGTTCCACGGCTTCCTGACCGGCCGCATGCGCAGCGCGCGCGACGGCGAGTCGGTCACGGAGGCGGCACTCGTCGAACTCGTGCTCGGCCTCGCCGACCTCGCGCGGCGCTACGCATCGCTCGCCCCGGCCGGCGGCGCGGGGCTCGCGGAGCTCGAGGTCAACCCGGTCGTGCTGGCTCGTGACGGCCGGCTGGTCGCGCTGGACGGGCTCGCCCGCATCCACCGGCCGCGGCCGCTGGCCCCGGCCCGGCCCCGCGACGGCCTGGCCCGCCTGCTGCGGCCGCAGAGCGCGGTCGTGATCGGCGCCTCGGCCGAGGGCTCGAACGTCGGCCGCATCATCCTGCGCAACCTCCTGGCCGGCGGCGGCGTGCCGAAGGACAAGCTGTGGGCGATCCACCCGCGGGTCCGGGAGATCGACGGCTGCACCGCGTTCGCCGACGCGGGTGCGCTGCCGGAGCCGCCCGACCTCGCCGTCGTGGCGCTGCCGGCCGACCGCGGCGCCGGCGAAGTCACCCTCGACCTCGTCGCCAACGGCCGGGCCCGCTCGGTGACGCTGATCTCGGGCGGCTTCGGCGAGACCGAGGCCGGGCGCGAGACCGAGGCCGCGCTGCGCGCCGCGATCGAGACCTCGCGCAGCGCCGCCGACGGCGGCGTGGTCGTCAACGGCGGCAACTGCCTGGGCATCATCTCCGAGCCCGGCCGCTACAACACGTTCTTCATCCCCGAGTACAAGCTCCCCTTCCCCGACGCCCCCGTGCGCCACGTCGCCGCGATCAGCCAGTCCGGCGCGTACCTGGTGACGCTGATCTCCAATCTCGAACGCGCGGTGCGCCCGCGGTACGCGATCTCCTTCGGCAACCAGGTCGACCTCAGCGTCGCCGACTACCTGGAGCACCTGGCGGACGACCCCGAGGTGCGGGTCTTCGCCGCCTACGTCGAGGGCTTCCGCGGCGGCGACGGCCGCCGCTTCCTCGACGTCTCGCGCCGCCTCCGCGCCGAAGGCCGGACCGTGTTGCTCTACAAGGCCGGGCGCAGCGCGGAGGGCAGCGCCGCCGCAGCCTCCCACACGGCGGCAGCGGTCGGCGACTACGCGGTCAGCCGCGAGCTGTGCCGCGCCGCGGGCGTGATCGACTGCAACACCCTCAACATGTTCGAGGACTACCTGCTGACCTTCGCGTTCCTCGAGGGCCGGCTGGTTCGCGGCCGCAGGGTGGCCGTGCTGTCCAACGCGGGCTTCGAGTGCACCGCCGCGGCCGATCGACTCTACGGGCTGGAGATCGCGAGCCTCGCGCCGGCCACGCTGCGGCGGCTGACGGAGCTGCTGCCGAAGGGCGTGATCGACGCCCACAACCCCGTCGACGCGACGCCGGTCACCCCCACCGACCGCTACGCTGGCCTGCTCGAGGCGCTGCTCGCCGATGACGCGGTCGACGCGGTGGTCGTGGGCGGCGTGCCGGCGACGCCGGCGCTCGACGACCTGCCCGCGGGCCTCGGACACGGCGAGGACATCGAGCGCGAGGCCTCCCTGCCGCAGCGCCTGATCAAGATCTTCCGGGCCTCGACCAAGCCGATGGTGTTCTCCGTCGACGCCGGCCCCCTCTACGACCCGTTCGCGCTGGCGATGCTGCGCGCGGGACTGCCGACGTTCCGCAAGATCGACCGCGCGACACGCGCGCTGGCGGCGTTCACCGGCGCGTTCCGCTAGGGCGGCCTGCAGGCCGGGACTGGACCCGGCCTCGGGAAAGGTCCACAATCCGCGCGGAACCGAAGCAGTGGGTCGCAGCAACCTCTCGGGTGACCTCTGGGGCGGCCTGGCGGCGACGCTCGTCGCGTTGCCCGCCTCGATCGCGTTCGGCGTGGCGATCTACACGCCGATGGGCGGCGCGGCCACCGCGGAGGGCGCGCTCGCCGGCCTGATCGGCGCTGCCGTGATCGGCATCGTGGCCCCGCTCCTGGGCGGCACCGCGCGCCTCGTGTCCGCCCCCTGCGCCCCGGCCGCGGCCGTGATGAGCGCGCTGGCGATGGAACTCACGGCGCGGGGCCTGGAGCCCGCGCGCGTCGTGATGCTGATGACGCTCGTCGCCCTGCTCTCCGGCGGACTGCAGGTCCTCTACGGGCTGCTCGGCGGCGGCACCCTGATCAAGTACATCCCCTATCCCGTCGTCACCGGGTACCTGAGCGGCGTCGGCGTCGTCATCTTCCTCAAGCAGCTCCCGGGGCTGCTCGGCCTCGGGCCGGGCGTCCACCTCGGCGAGGCGCTCCGCGCGCCGGGGACGTGGAGCGCGCCCGCGTTGGTCGTCGGCGTGGCCACGATGCTGTTCATGGTGCTGGCCCCGCGCTGGACGAAGACGGTGCCGGCCGCGATCGTGGGGCTCGCCGGCGGCTGCGGCGCGTACTTCGCGCTCGCGCTGCGCGACCCGGCGCTGCTCGCGCTGGAGGGCAACGGGCTGCTGATCGGTCCGCTCGGCGGCGCCGGACTCGCTGCGGCGGGCGAAGCGTTGTCCGCCCGGCTCGCCGGCCTCGGCGGCTTCGCCGCGGCCGACCTGGGGCTGATCGTGACGCCCGCGCTGACGCTCTCGGCGCTGCTGTCGATCGACACCCTCAAGACCTGCGTGGTCGTCGACGCGCTGACCCGCAGCCGCCACGATTCCAACCGCGAGATGCGTGGCCAGGGCGTCGCCAACGTCGCCTCGGCGCTGCTCGGCGGCATGCCGGGCGCCGGCACCTCGGGGGCGACCCTCGTGAACATCGCGAGCGGCGGCCAGACGCAGCTCTCGGGCCTGCTGGCCGGCGCGTTCGCGCTGATCGCGTACGTCGCGCTCGCCCGCGTCGTGGCCTGGACGCCACTGGCGGCCCTCTCCGGCATCCTGATCGTGGTCGCGTACCGGATGTTCGACAAGGGCAGCTTCCGGCTGCTGCGCCAGCGCTCGACGGTGCTCGACTTCCTGGTGGTCGCCAGCGTGATCGCGGTCGCCGTGGGCGTCGGCCTGATCGCGGCCTCGGGCACCGGCGTGGCGCTGGCGATCCTGCTGTTCATCCGCGACCAGATCCGCGGGACCGTGGTCCACCGCAAGGTGCAGGGCAACCAGCTCTTCTCCCGCCAGCGGCGGCTGCCCGAGCAGCTCGCGGCGCTCAAGCGGCGCGGCGAGGAGACGGTGGTCTACGAGCTCGAGGGCAACCTGTTCTTCGGCACCACCGACCAGCTCCTGAGCGAGCTCTCGGCCGACGTGGCGACGCGGCGGACGATGATCCTCGACCTGCGGCGCGTGCGCTCGCTGGACCTGACCGCCGCCCACCTGCTCGAGCAGATGGCGACCCGGCTCGAGGAGCGCGGCGGGCGCCTGCTGTTCAGCAACGTGCCGAAGAGCCTGCCGTCCGGCCAGGACCTGCGCGCCTACTTCGACGAGGTGGGCCTGGTGCGGCCGGAGTCCCACGTGAAGGTGTTCCCCCAGCTCTCGGACGCCCTCGAGTGGGCAGAGGACCGCATCCTCGAGGAGGAAAGTCTCGTCACCGCCGACGAGGGGCCGCCGCTGGACGTCAACGAGATCGACTTCATGCGCGGCCGCAAGCCGGAGACGGCGCGCCAGCTCGCCGAGGCGATGGAGACCCGCAGCTACGCCGTCGGCGAGCCGATCTTTCGCCAGGGCGACCCGGGTGGCGAGATCTACCTCGTGCGCCGGGGCAGCGTGCGCATCTCGCTGCGGATCGGCGACGCCAAGGAGTTCCACATCGCGACGTTCGGCCGCGGCGACTTCTTCGGCGACATCTCGTTCCTCGACGCCGGCATCCGCTCGGCCGACGCCGTGGCCGAGGGCCCGACCGACCTGTTCGTACTCTCTCGAGCGCGCTTCGACGAGCTCGCCGACAAGCACCCGCGGCTGGGACAACAGGTGCTGGGCGATCTCGCCCTCGCGCTGGCGCGGCGATTGCGCCACGCCGACGAGGAGATCCGGGTCCTCGAGGAGGCCTGATCCGCGGCCGGGGCGAGCTATGCTCCGCGCCACGCGGTGCTCTTCAACTCGTTCGCGTTCCTGATCTTCCTCCCGCTGGTGGCGGCCACGTACGCGCTACTGTCGCCGCGCGCGCGCCGCTTCCTGCTGCTCGGCGCCAGCTTCCTCTTCTACGGCTGGTGGGACTGGCGCTTCCTCGGGCTGATGGTGGCGACCGCGCTGGTCGACTTCGCCATCGCCCGCGCGCTGGAGAGCGAGGGGCACCCGCGGCGACGCCTGTGGCTGCTGCGGCTGAGCCTCGCCTCGAACCTCGGCGTGCTCGGCCTCTTCAAGTACTTCGGCTTCTTCGTCGACTCGGGGCTGGCGCTGGCCGCGGCGATGGGCGTCGACGCCTCCCGCCCCGTGCTGGAAATCGTGCTGCCGGTCGGCATCTCGTTCTACACGTTCCAGGCGCTGTCCTACACGATCGACGTCTACCGCCGGCGGCTGCCTGCCTGCCGCAGCGTCAGCCACTTCCTGCTCTTCATCGCCTTCTTCCCGCAGCTCGTCGCGGGGCCGATCGAGCGCGCCTCCCACCTGCTGCCCCAGCTCGCCGACCTGCGGGCGCCGACGCGGGCCGACCTGCGCGCGGCGCTCGAGCTGTTGGTCGTCGGTTTCTTCAAGAAGGTCGCGGTCGCCGACGTCATCGCGCTCCACGTGCAGGTGCCCTTCGCGAACCCGCTGGTCCACGCGCCGGCCGACCTGCTGCTGGCGCTCTACCTGTTCTCGCTGCAGATCTACTGCGACTTCTCGGGCTACACCGACATCGCCCGCGGCAGCGCCCGGCTGTTCGGCGTGGAGCTCATGCAGAACTTCGCGCAGCCCTACGGCGCCAGTGACATCGCCGAGTTCTGGCGCCGCTGGCACGTCTCGCTCTCGGCGTGGCTGCGCGACTACCTCTACGTCCCCCTCGGCGGCAACCGCGGGGGCGAGTGGCGCACGTACCGCAACCTGATGCTGACCATGCTGCTCGGCGGCCTGTGGCACGGCGCGAGCTGGAACTTCGTGCTCTGGGGCGGGCTGCACGGGCTCTACCTCGTGGCCCACCGCTGGTGGCGGTCGCGGCGGCCCGCGCCGCCTGAGGGCCCCGTCGCCGGCTGGCTCGGGACCCTGGGCACCTTCCACCTGGTCGCCTTCGCGTGGATCTTCTTCCGCAGCCCGGACCTGGCTCGGGCTGCGGATTTCTGCGGCGTGCTGTCGGGACTCGTCGTCGGCGGGGGGGAGGGCGTGCCGATCGGCCTCCGGGTCGCGCTGCCCGTCGCACTGCTCGCCGCGATCGAGTGGCTGGCGCGGCCCGCCGCCTCGCGTCCGCCGCTGCGCGAGCGCGGCTGGGCCTGGCGCGGCTTCGCCTACGCCATGCTGACCGTGGCCATCCTGGTGTTCGGCGTGCTCGACCGCGAGGTCGCGTTCGTCTACTTCCAGTTCTAGGCGATGCGCGAGTTCCCCCGCTCCTCCGCACTCTTCGTCGGGCTCGTCGTGCTGGCCGAGCTGGCCGCGCGCGCGGCGGTCGTGCCGGTCGGCAACCTGTGGGCCTACTGGGAGGCGGACGCGGCCGTGCGCTTCGAGTCCCTGGCGGCACGCGGCCCGTCGTACCGGCTCGTCATCGTCGGCGACTCCACCGCGGCCTGGAACCTCGCCCCCTTCGAGGTGCGGGCGGGGGCTGGCTGGTCGGGCCCCGCGCTCAACATCGGCCAGGCGGGCAACTTCCCCGCCGCCTTCCGCTGCTCGACGCTGCCGATCCTCTCCAGCCTCGGCCGCTGGCCCGGCACCGTCGTCGCGTCCTTCGCGCCGGGCCAGTTCGTCGCCCGGAGCGCGCGGAGCGCGGGCCTGCAGGAAGGGGTCCTGGAGTCGCCCCTGTGCCGATCGCGCGGCGGCGAAGCGCTGGTCCACGACTACGTGCACCTCGCTCGCGTGCGGGCGGCCGGACGTCACCTCCTGCGGCTGTGGTCGGGCGGGGCGCTGCTGCCCGAACCGCAGGACGACAGGCACTCGCAGCCGCCGAACGGCGGTGCGGCTGCACCCCTCGCGGCCGTGCCGCTCGCAGCAGCGCCGGAGAGGGCGGTCGATGCCGAAGCGATCGCCGTCCTGCGGGAACTGTCGGCGCTCGCCGCGGCGCGTGAGGCGCGCCTCGTGCTGCTGCTGCCCCCCACGTGGAACGACTGGGCCCCCTACGCCCGCGTCGCGGACGCGATCCACGCGATGGCGCGCCCGCCTCACGTGCGGGTGGTCGACTGGCGCGACCGGCGAGGCCTGACCGCGAGCGATTTCGCGGACGGCGTGCACCTGAACCGCGGCGGCGCGGAGCGCTTCTCCCGCCTGCTGGGAGCCGAGCTCGCGGCGCACGCCCCCTGAAAATGCGATCGGCCGGCGAATTCGGGCTCGCCGGCCGCGGCACGTCCACGTCAGGATGATGGATGGTCGGGGCGAGAGGATTCGAACCTCCGACCTCTTGGTCCCGAACGCCCCGAAGGCCTCTCCCGACTTGGATGCTCAGGCGACCTCAGACGACGAAACGCCAGTATCGACGGGCGATTCTGACGATTGACGCCACGCCGCACAACCTCTCGAAGTGGGCGAAGATCGGGTGAAATGGTAGCAAAGTGGTAGCAGTCCGGTCGCGGAGCCCTTCGGTGCTTCTCTGCCGGGCCTACTGCGCTTCGGGGATCCACACGAACGGTTCCCATTCGGGATTCCCCTTGAACTTGCACTTCTTGCAGTCAAGCTTTGCGTTCTGAGACGGGGCACGAACCCTGCCCTCAATCCGGGTCGGACCTAGGGACGAGATCTCTATCGGGTTCGAGAACGTACACGTCTTCGTGATTTCTTCAGTCCGAAGGTTCGCCAGGCTGTAGTCCAGATACGAGCAGGAACCACCGTAGCGCCATTCCCCAGCGAACGAGCCGTCACTTCGCTTCGCGAGGTCCCCCACGCCAAAACCGCCGCCTGCCTTCGTCTCCGGACTAACGAGGGCCTCCACGTAGATTCGGTCACCCTCGACTCTGAGTGTCCGCGAGGTCCCCGATGTCAGCGACTTCCAGCGTTTCGGAAAGACGGGCGTGGGCGCCAGCGCATCCACCGACGATGCAAGGCGCTGCGCCAGCACGGCGAGGTCGAGCGCGTGGTCCATCTGCAACAAGCCCCGGACGTAGTTGATCGGAATCGCGAAGTTGAGGCCCTCTGTGCCGGAAAGCTTGAAACTGAGAACACCCACGACTCGTCCTTTGGCGTCCAGAAGTGGCCCGCCGCTGTTGCCCGGATTCGCCGAAGCGTCCGTCTGAATGACCTTCATGCCGGAGTCAACTGAACGTAGCCCACTGACGACACCTGAAGTCAGGCTGCCCTCGAGGCCCAAAGGATTCCCGTAAAGGACGACAGGGTCGCCTTGTCGCACTGAATCCGAGTCCCCCAATTCGGCTCCTGGAAGGCCGAAGCCGGGAATCTGCAAAACCGCCAAGTCCTTTCGCTCGTCGTAGGCCCGGACACGAGCAACGTCGTAGACGTCTCCACCCGGGAACTTCACAGCTACAGCAGTCGCCCCTCTGATCACGTGGAGGTTCGTCACGATGGTGCCGCTTGGGTCAACGACGAATCCTGAGCCCGTGAGCGTCCCGGCAGGCACGACCGCCTTGATTAGAACGACGCTCGGAGCGATCCTCTCGGCAATCTGCTGCGGCGTCAGCGAGCCATCGCTGACCATAGGCCCGCTTAGCGCGAACAAGAGCATGTGAGTAAACACCGAAGCCCCCCCTTTACCCTTCTATGAGCCGCTCATATCGGCGCGACTGCGTGCCTCGAGACATTCAGCCTACATCACATCCGTGGCAGCGTTAGTAAGGCAGATCCCAGGCCCAACGGGTTTCCCCGTCCCCTCATTATGCGGTTGCCATCTGCTAGTCGATGCTCGCGACTCGCCCGCACGAGCGGTTCAATCCTGAGGGCCGTATGCCCGCGCAACCTTGAACATGGGCGACAGCCTCTCCCTTTCTCGCCGCTTGGCGGTACCACAGCAGCGCCTCGTTCGGGTTCACGTGCACACCGTCTCCGGTCTCGTAGGCCTCGCCGAGCGCGCGCATCGCGGCGCTTTCTCCTTGAGCCGCGGCTAGCCGGAACCATCTGACGGCTTCCGCCAGATCGCGCGATTCGGCCCGCGGCGCGCTCAACGTCCAGTCCAGAGCCAGCTGCACGTCGGCGTCCCCTGCGGTTCCCCCGCCGCGAAGCCACTCAAGCGCCTCTCTCTCGCTGCGGATGACACCACGGCCCTCAAGGTAGGCCAGACCGACCTCCGTTTGCGCCTTCACTTGTTTCGCGCTGGGCAGCCAGGAGGAAGTACCGCGTTGCCGCCGAGTGGTCCTCTGCAACCTCTTTTCCCTCGGCGTGTCTCAGCCCGACGCGATACACGGCCCGCGTCGCAAGCCAGGATCGCAAGGCAGAGAGAGGCGACGAGAGCCACGTCGCCCGGCTGGGCAGGGGTGCGATTGAGTTGAGCGCACCTACGCGCCGCCTTCCGGCGGCCGTCGCGCGCTAGTCTTCAGCGGCCGAGTCGGCGCGGCACGCGCAAAGGCACGCAAGTCCTCCCACAGCCAGCGAGGCCGCGAGTCAATGTAGCGGGGCCTCGGGAAGCCTGACTCCTGGGCGAGCGCGAACATCTGTCGAACGCTCACGCCCAACAGCCTCGCAGCCTCCGCGCTCGGCACAAGGATCGGGGGCGGACTGAGCTGACCCTGAGAGGTTTCGCTCGAGGACTCGGGCTCGCCTTGGGGCTTCTCCACAGGAACACACCTCCTAAGGCGGAATTGTCTCCGGCTCGTCAAGGCCCTTCCCTCGGACGCTTTCCAAAATGGGGTGGTCTCGCCCACCCCACGCGCGTTCGCGACTCAGGGGCTGCGACGACCATGGCCCGCACCCCCTTGGCCCGGCATCCCTCGGCCGGCTTGCACGATCCACCCCGGCCCTGCTGTGCCCCCTGCTCCAGACCTGACGACGCAGCTAGGGGCGTGACTTCGGCCGCCCTGCTGCGGGGGCGTCGGGCACGCCAAGGGCATTCAGCCCGGCGACGACGGCGGCGCGGAGCGCATCGGCGCGAGTGGGGTGCGCCCACGGAGCTTCTTCCTTGAGCTTCTGCTCGAGCGCCTGCAAGCGCGCCACCAGCGGCGCATCGAGGCGAATCCCGAACTGGACTGTGAACCCGCCCTTCGGCGGCCTGCCCGTCCTCACCATCGCACGCCTCCCTGACCGGTTGGCCGGCACGCCATCAAGATGCGCCCCGGCCTGCAGTTCCGTCAACCGCCGCAGCCCTGGGTGTAACGGCGGGTTCCCTCTGTTACTTCTGCTTGACATTGGGGCTCATAAGTCCCATCTTGTCGGCATGGCGAAGCACAACGTAGCCACGAGGCCCCAAGAGGACAGCCCGACCCCGACCATTGCC
>WYBL01000025.1 GCA_011526565.1 Acidobacteriota bacterium
GGCCTGGCGCGCGCCGTGTTCGGGATGGGCTGCTTCTGGGGCGCGGAGAAGCGCTTCTGGAGCCTGCCCGGCGTGTTCACCACGGCCGTCGGCTACGCCGGAGGCCTGACCCCGAACCCCACGTATCGCGAGGTCTGCAGCGGCCTCACGGGCCACAACGAGGTCGTGCTCGTGGTGTTCGACCCCGGCCGCATCGCGTACGCGGAACTGCTTCGCGTGTTCTGGGAGAGCCACGACCCGACCCAGGGCATGCGCCAGGGCAACGACGTCGGCACCCAGTACCGCTCGGGGATCTACGTCCACGACGGCGGCCAGCGGGCGGCGGCGGAAGCCAGCCGCGACGCCTTCGCGCGGGCGCTCCTGGCCGCGGGCCACGGGGCGATCACGACCGAGATCGTCGACGCGCCGCCGTTCTACTACGCGGAGGAGTACCACCAGCAGTACCTCGCGAAGAACCCGGACGGGTACTGCGGCCTGGGCGGGACGGGGGTTTCCTGCCCCGGCCCGCTCCCGGCGAAGTGACGGCGGCCGGCCCTACTTGGCCTGCATGTCCTGGATGTAGCCGGACAGGGCCTCGATCCGGGCCTTGACCTTCTCCTCGCTGTAACCCTCGCGGCTCTGCTTGAACGCGTCGCCCCAGACCGGCATGTCGGCGCCGCCGTGGCCCCGTACCGGGTGGCGACCGTCGATGATCCGCCCCATCAGCTCGGCGTCCCACTTGCCGTCGTTGCGCTTCTGGAACGTGGTCAGGTCGGGCGGGGCGTAGCGCAGCGAAGACGCGATCGGGCCGTCGCCCTTGCCGCCGCCACCGTGGCAGCTCGCGCAGTACATGCGGTACAGGTCCGAGCCGACGTAGCCGCCGGACTCCTGGGCCCAGGCCGACGAAGCGAAGGCGGCGAGCCCGAGCACGACGAGGGAGAGGCCGGCAAGTCGCAAGCGCATGGTGTCGCTCCTTCGGGCTGGCGTTGCGCGCCGGCCCTGCCCGGAGGGCAAGCAGACGCCGTTCCAGCGTAACGATTGCGCCCCCGGTAACGTGGCATCATCGGCGCCGTGACCTCGGCAGTGGAGATCCCGGAGGGGCTGCGCGTCCTCCCCGACGGCTCGTGGCGGATCGGGGACACCCCCGTCCAGCACGAGGTTTCGCTGCTGTTCTTCAAGCGCCATCTCTCCTTCGACGACGCCGGCGCCTTCATCGAAGAGGCGGGGCGGCGGCTGCCGGTCACCGTCGAGGGCCCGCCGTTCGTCGTCCTGCGCCTCGACGTCGACGACGCGGCCGGCACGGCGCGCGCGGTGCTCGACGACGGCACCGTGGAACCCGTCGAGGACCTGGCGATGGAGCCGGACAGCGGCCGCTTCGAGTGCGCCGCCCGCGGCGGCCGCGCCCGCGCCCAGTTCTCGCGCGCGGCCCACCAGGCGCTGCTCGAGCACGCCGAAGAAGAAGACGGCCGCTTCTACCTGCGCGTCGGCCTCAGCCGCCTGCCGATCCGGACGTAGGGTTCCAGCGACGGGCAGAGCCCGTCGCTGGTCCCATGGGGGCTACGTCGCGAACGGACGCTCCTCCGCCCCCAAACCCCCAGGGGGTTCCAGCACCGCCGAAGCTCGTCGCTGGTCCCAATGGGTCTGGGCGGAGGAGCGGAGCGACGGAGCCCAGCGGCCCGAGCGCCGGGATTCACTCCCGGCGCGAGCCGCCGTCTTGGCTACGTCGCGAACGGACGCTCCTCCGCCCCCGAACCCCCGTCCCTCCCCGCGGGGCGGGCGGCGGCCAGGCCCAGGGCGAGCCAGAAGTGGCGGAAGTCCTCGACGTCCGTCGCCAGGCCGTCGAGCAGCAAGGCCGCGAGCGTGGCCCGCGCGAACGGGTCTCCCCCAGAGCGGAGGGCGCCGAGCACGGCGACAGCGAAGGCCAGCAGGGCCGGCAACCCGTAGCTCGCGGCCACGCTGAGCGGCGTGCAGTGGGCGTGGAACGGGTTCCCGGCCAGGACCGCGGGCTGGACCCCGGGCCCGACTCCGAAGAGGGGCGCGGCGGCCAGCGAGTCGAAGGCGGTCACGAACGTCACCAGCCGCGCCGACGGCCAGTCGGACACCTCGGCGGTCCACGGTCGCGAGGGGTCGACGTCGACGCGCACGGCCGTGAGCGTGAACAGCGCCGCGGCAACGCCGAAGGCCGCCAGCCGCGCCTTGCGCCCGCCCGAAGCCAGCCAGGGCAAGGCGAGCAGCGCCAGCAGCGCGCGGGAGAAGGTGGCGACGACCACCAGAACCGCGGCCGCCTGGGCCACGACGCGCAGCCTCGGCGAGCGCTCCGCGGCCGCCAGCCCGAAGGCGAACAGCGCGAAGCTGGCGGCCAGGTTGGGATGGGTCGAGCCGGCCCGCGGGCGCGCCCAGGCGCCAGGCACCAGGTCGCCCGACCAGCCCACCAGCTCCGTGCTCACCCCGGCGGCGTGCAGGCCGATGCCGAGCAGCGCGAAGGCAGCCGAGCCGGTCACGCCCAGCGCCACGACCCGCGCCAACAGATCGCGGCGGCCGAACTCGGCGGCCAGCACCGCCGAGCCGGCCAGGGCGGCGACAGCGGCTGCCTTCAGCAGATCGGCCTCTCCACGATGGGCGAGCCACGACGCCGCCACCCAGGCAGCGTAGGCGAGAGCCGCCCAGGCCCATCCCGGCAAGCGGATGCGGGCCCCCCGCGCCGCCGCGAACAGCAGGAGCGCGAGTGCCAGCGGCGGATCGCTCCAGCGCATCGCGGTGCCCGGCAGCGGGCCACCCAGCACGCCGGGGAACGGGAGCAGCGCGAGCGACACGAGCAGCGCCGCGCGCCAGGCTCGCTCGAGGCGCGGCGCGGCGGCGGGTTCGGGGCTCGCCGGAGGGCGGGCTATCCTCACGCGGCGGCGATGTTCGCCGCGTGCCCCGCGCCCATGCAACCGCACGCCCAGGCTGCCCGCTTCAAGACGCTCGCCCGCGAGTGCGGATTCGACCTCGTCGGCATCGCCGAGGCCGCGGCGCCGTCGGCCCTCGAGCGCCACTTCCCGGCCTGGATAGCGGCCGGGCACGCGGCAGACATGGACTACCTGGCGAAGCGGGCCCACGAGCGCGCGGACGTCCGCAACGCCTTTCCTTTCGCCCGCAGCGTCGTGTGCCTCGGCGTGCAGTACGACGCGGACGCGCCGTACTCGACCGCGGCCGAGGCGCGGGACGGCGGCTGGATCTCGCGCTACGCGTGGGGCGACGACTATCACGTGGTCGTCAAGAAGCGGGCGGAGGCGCTGCGGCGGCTGATGCACGAGGCGGCCGGCGACTTCGAGTCGCGCGTGTTCGTCGACACCGGGCCCGTGACCGAGCGGGCCTACGCGGCGGCGGCCGGGCTCGGCGCGTGGGGCAAGAACACCTGCCTGCTGCACCCCGAGCACGGCTCCTGGTTCTTCCTGGCGGTCGTGGTCACCGACCTCGAGCTGCCGCCGGACGCGCCGCTCGCCGACATGTGCGGCTCGTGCACGGCGTGCCTCGAGGCCTGCCCGACCCAGGCCTTCGTCGCGCCGTACGTGCTCGACGCGCGGCGCTGCATCAGCTACCTGACGATCGAGACGCGCTGGACGGTGGCCGAGGCGCTGCGCGAGGGAATGGGCCGCCACGTGTTCGGGTGCGACGTCTGCCAGGACGTGTGCCCGTGGAACCGGCGCCGGCGCCACCGCGGCGGCGAGCGATTCGCGCCACGCCCGGGCCTGGTGGCGCCGGACCTCGCGCAGCTCGCGGCGATGGACGAAGACGAGTTCCGCCGCCGCTTCCGCCAGAGCCCGGTGCGCCGCGCCAAGCGCCGCGGCCTGCTGCGCAACGTGGCGATAGCGATCGGCAACGCCGGCGACGAGCGCCACCGCGCGGCCCTTCTCGCGCTGTGCGCGGACGAAGACCCGGTGGTCCGCGAGCACGCGGAGTGGGCCCGCGAGCGCTTCACGGCCCGGCTCGGCGCGGAGCCGGGCCGCTGAGCGCTCAGCGCACGAGCTTCAGCATCCGCAACAGCGCGATCAGCACCGCGGCGCCGGCGACGGCGACGATCCAGCGCGCGATCGCGCCGTAGGCCGCGAAGCCGAGCACGCCGAACAGCCAGGCGCCGAGCGAGGAGCCGACGACGCCGATCAGGATGTTGGCGAGCAGGCCGGTCTTCGCCTTCATCAGGATGCCGGCCAGCCAGCCGACGACGGCGCCGACGACGAGCGCGATCAGCAGGTCCATCAGTGGAGCCTCAGGTCCTTCTCGAGCGTCACCTTGATCTTCTGGCCCGCCTCGAGCACCACCTGGTCGCCCTTGGTGGCGAGCACGGCGGCGCCGCCGGCGGCGCCGCCGGCCAGCACGCCGATCGCCGCACCCTTCTTGCCGTCGGCGATGGCGCCGATGATGCCGCCCGCGGCAGCGGCCCCGGCCACGACCTTCTTGTCGCGGCCGCTGCTGCTCTCGGCGGTGATGTCGAGTCCGCTGGCCCGCAGCGGCACCTCGCGGCCGTCGACGACGACCGTGTCGAAGCGCAGCGCCAGCCGCGCGCGGCCCTTGACGCGGCCGGCGTCCACCGCGGCGGTGACGACGCCGCGGACGCGGGTGTCCGCCGGCAGCAGCGTGCGCTCGCCCTGCTTCACCGGCTCCACGAGCCGGGCCTCGACGTCGTCGCCCTCGCGGCTCTTGTTCGAGGCCAACGGGGTCTCCAGCGCGAGCAGCAACTCGGTGCCTTCGGCGATCACCAGCGGCGGGCGCGGCGTGGCCGTCGGCGCCGGGCGGGCCGGCGCCGCAGTGGCCGCGGGCTTCGCGGACGCCGCGGCCGGGGCGGGCGCCGTCGTCGCAGGAGGGGCCGCGGACGCGGGCGGGGCTGCGGCCGTCGTCGGCGGCGCGGCTTCGGCCGGCGCAGCCGCGGCAGGCGCAGCCGTCGCAGGTGGAGCCGCCTGAGGGGCCGGGGCGGGGGCTTCGCTGCGCTGACAGCCCGAGACGAGCGTCGCGCCGAGCAGGACCAGCCCGGCGGCGGCGAAGGAACGCTTCATCGTGGACCTCCCTCCAGAGCCTACGCCGCTCGCGGCACGCAGGCCGTGAGCGACGTCACGATTCACGCCCTCGACGAGGGCTCCTTCGGCATTCAGCCGGGGCGGCGCTTGAGCGGGCCGTCGGCCTCTGAGAACGGCGACGCGACGCCGAGCGCAGCGGCGACCGCCTCGTAGGCCGTGCGCTCGAAGCCCTCGACCACGCGGGCCACGCGGCCGCCCCGCTCGACGAGCAGCAGGGTCGGGACCGTGCGCAGGCCGATCGCGTCGGCCAGCGGGTACGGGTCGGGCTCGAACAGCGGCGGCGCGGCCAGCCCCAGTGCGTCGGCGAAGGCCCGCGCGCCGGCTTCGTCTTCCTGCACGACCAGCGCGACCCGCGCCGGCGCCGCAGCGCGGAGCCGCTCGACGAACGGCAGCGCGAGCCGCGAGGTGGCGCACTCGGAGTGGCCGATGGCGACGAGGGCCGGGCCGTCGCTCCAGCGCGCCGAGAGCTGCTCGGGGCCTGCGCCGAGCCGCGGCAGCTCGAACTCCGGCATCGCTTCGCCCGCCGCGATCAGCGGGCGGCGCGGGGCCGGGGCCGCGGGCGGCGGGTCGTCGCCGAACAGCAGGTCCACGGCCGCTACGCGTCGACGAAATCGACGACCACGCGCCTGCCGATCACGCCGGCCTCGTGGCCGCGGTCGAGGAAGAGCTGGACCGCCTTGCGACCGCGCTCGCCGCAGTCGAGCGTCATCTCGTTGACCCACATGCCCACGAAGCGGTCGGCGACCTGGGTCTGCATGCCGCGGGCGAAGCTCATCGCGTACTCGAGCGCCTGCGGGCGGTGCTCGAGCGAGTAGCGCACCGTCTCGCGGACGAGCTTCGTCAGCGCCTTCATCCGCGCCTCGCCCAGGTCGCGGCGCACGGCGTTGCCGCCGAGCGGCAGCGGCAGCCCCGTCTCGTCCTTCCACCAGGCGCCGAGGTCGAGCGCCTTGTGCAGGCCGGACGCGCCGAAGGTGAGCTGGCCCTCGTGGATGATCAGGCCGGCTTCGGCGCGGCCCGCCGCGACCTCCTCGAGGATCTGGTCGAACGGCATCACCCGCGTCCTCACGCCCGGCGCCCACAGCTTCAGCGCGAGGAAGGCGGAAGTCAGGGTGCCGGGCACCACGATCTCCAGCTTCTTCAGGTCCTCGGGCGCCGTCGCGCCGCGGGTCACGACCAGCGGGCCGTAGCCGTCGCCGATCGAACCGCCGCACGGCATCAGCGCGTAACGCTCCGCGACGCCCGGGTAGGCGTGGAACGAGATCGCGGTGACCTCGTGGCGCCCCTCGGAGGCGTAGCGGTTCAGCGTCTCGATGTCGGTCAGCACGTGCTCGACCTGGAACTCGCCGGAGTCGACGTGGCCTTTCGCGAGGCCGTAGAACATGAACGCGTCGTCGGAGTCCGGGCTGTGGGCGAGGGAGATCTTCAAGCGGCTTCCACCTTCAGTCGTGCGGCGAGCTCGGGGGCCCAGGCCGCGAGGGGTTCGGTGACGTCGGCGACACGCAGGTCGTCGCGTCCGCGCCAGGAGCGCAGGCGCGCCAGCACCTCGGGCGCCGGCTCGCGCGCTTCGTTCGCAGGGCGGTTGACGACGACGAGGTCGGCGGAGCGCACCAGCGGCTCCGACGTGTCCTTCCAGCGCGAGGGTTGCAGGAACGGGTGGGCGACGAAGAGCGCCAGCGCGGGCCGCTCGTGGAGGGCGATGCTCGA
>WYBL01000169.1 GCA_011526565.1 Acidobacteriota bacterium
CGCGGCGCCGGCGCGACGTGCGTGGCGGTCGGGCTCGGCCTCGTCGCCAGCGTCGTCGGCAACGGCGTCGCGATCCGGCCTCCCTCGCAGGCGGCGATGGAGGCCTGGTACCGCACCGACCCGGCCGCCTTCGACCGGCTGCGCGAGCGCGTCGCCGCCGGGGCCGGAACCACGACGGAAGACGAAGCCCTGCTGGCGGCCGTCGGCTGCCGCGGCGCCTGGCCCGGCCCGGACGGCCAGGTGCTGGTGTTCTGCCGATCGTGGGGTCTCGCCAACCAGGGCTGGCGCGCGGGCCTCGCCTGGTCGCCGCGACCGCCCGTGCCGCTGCTGCCGACGCTCGACGGTTTTCCGTCGACGCGCGTGCCAGGGCACGATCGCGCCTACGCGCGGATCGCGGGCGACTGGTACGCCGTCATCGTGTGGTGAGCGCTCACGGCAGGTCGAAGCGCACCGTCACGGTCATCACCACCGGCACCGGCACGCCGGACAGCAGCGTCGGCGCGTAGGCCCAGTCGCGCACGGCCGCCACCGCTGCCGCATCGAGCACCGGGACGCCGCGCAGGACGCGGACTTCGCTGACGCGGCCGCGCGCGTCGATCACGCACTCGAGGATCACGATCCCCTCGATGCGGGCACGGCGCGCTGCCTCGGGGTACTCGGGCTCGACGAAGCGCAGCCGGCGCGGGCCCGTCAGGCTCGACACCCGCACGGGTTCGACCGCGGCCGCCGGCTCGAAACCCGGCCCGATCGGGCCCGGACCGGAGCCGGCCCCATCGCCCGGGATGCCGCCACCCGGGTCGCCCGCGCCACCAAGGAGGCAGTCGGGACACGCGGGCACGTCCTCGAGCAGGCCGTCGGCGGGGGTCAGCGGCTCGACGGACGACGGCACGGGGATCGAGGGCTGGGTCACGCGCGGCGCCACGACGCGAGGCGACGGCGGTCGCGTCACCGTGGTCGAGCCTCCCCCGCCGGCGGGCAGCACGACCCGCGGCACGGGCGGCGGCGGCGCGGCCGGAGCCGGTGGCAGTTCCGCGTCGCTCAGGAACGGCGCGGCGACCAGCGCCGCGATCCCGGAAGCGTGGGCGCAGAACGAGACGAGCGCGGCGCCGCGTCCGCGCGCGCGGGCGGGGCCGACCAGAGACGAATCGAACAGCGATCGAGCCATCGGGACCTCCAGCGGGTCCCCGCCGCGGCCGGCCACCGCAGGGTGTGATTTGGGAGCTTGGACACCGGCGCGACCCGGCGGTTCCCTGCTCGTGGCGCGGGCGCGACTCGCCTGGGCCCGCGATCAGATGGAGCAAGTCGCCTTCGCTCGTCAGGCCCACCTCGAGGTCGCCGTGGGTCGCCAGCACGCTCCCCGGTGTATAAAGGCGTGGGGCGCTCCGGTTGGCTCCCAGGGAGGAAAGATGTCCCCGGCACTGCCCTCGCTCACGTTCGCCACGGCGGCCCTCCTCGCGGCCGCGCCCACGCCGTCCCCCGAGATCCACAACGTCGCCGCCTTCGCGCGCCTGTACGGGGTCGTGCGCTTCTTCTACCCGAGCGACGCGGCGGCGCAATTGGACTGGAACCGGTTCGCCGTCCACGGGGCGGGGCGCGTGCGGGGAGTGCGGAGCGAGGCTGAACTCGAGGCGGCCCTGGAAGGACTCGTCGCCCCGCTCGGTCCGGGCATCGAGATCAGCGGGGAACTCGCCCCGGCGGCCACCACTCCGGCGACGACCGAGCCGCTCGTGGCCTGGCGCTACCTGGGCGCGGGGCTCGGCGCGGCGGTGGGCCCGTACCGGGCCAAGCGGACGAACCGGGCTACCCCGCAGCCGGTCGAAGGCTTCGCGACGCTGATGCAGAGTGTCCCGGCCGAGCCCCACCGCGGAAAGGCCATCCGCCTCCGCGCATGGGTGCGAGCCACCTCGGCGGAGGCGGCCGCGGGGGCGGCCCTTTGGCTGCGAGTGGACCGCCCTGCCGGCAGGACGGGCTTCTTCGACAACATGGGCAACCGGCTCGTCCGCGAGCCGGAGTGGCGCGCGTACGACATCGAGGGAATGGTGGCCGACGACGCGACGAAGATCGCGTTCGGCGTAATGGCGCTGAAGGCGGTGACGGCCGATTTCGACGGAGTCGAACTCGCGGTCAAGGGCGAGTCGGGCGGATGGGAGCCGGTTTCGGTCGCGGACGGGGACTTCGAGGACGAGGCGGGGGGAGACGCGAGGGGAGCGTGGCTTCGCGCGGGGTCGAGCAGCGCGACCGTCTCCCGACTGGCGGAGGACGCGCCGCAAGGCAGGCGGCACATTCGGCTCGCGCCCGCTCCCGGGGGCGCCGACGACGCGGAGCTCTTCCCCGAGGCCGCTCCGCAGGCAGGCACCCACGTCGACGTCGACCTGGGCTCGGGCCTGCGGGCCCGCGTCCCGCTCGTGCTGAAGGACAGGGACGCTCGCCCCGATTCGACACGAGCCGGGGCGCTCGAGGCACTGCGCGCGGCGCTCGTGGCGGTGCCCGACCCGAGCGAGGCCCCCGACCTCGATCAGCGGCTGGCCGACGTGGTCGTGGCCTGGAGCGTCTTCCGGCACTTCTACCCCTACTGGGCCGAGGTGGCGATCGACTGGGACGCCCGCCTCGGGCCGGGTCTCGAGGCCGCCCGGTCAGCGCAGACACGGCCGGCGCAGCGCGAGGCCCTCCTCGGCCTCGTCGCCGGCCTCCGCGACGGCCACGGCTTCGTCGCGGACGGGCTGGACAGGGCCGAGCGCGGAGCGCTGCCGGTGACGCTCGCGGTCGTCGAAGGACAGGTCGCGGTCGTGTCGAGTGCCTTGCCGGCCGAGGCGCCCGTCGGCGCGATCGTGACCGCGATCGACGGGATCCCTACGGCGCAGCGCCTCGCGCGCGAGCTGGCGCTCGCATCGGGCACCGACCGCTGGCGCGAGGTCAAGGCGATGCGGGCACTCACGAGCGGGGTGAAAGGCGGGACGGTGAAGCTGGAGCTCGACTCGGGCTCCGGGCCGACAGTGGTCTCGATGACGTTCGGCGCGCCGCCTCCCCTCACGACGCGGCCCGCTCCCCTGTCCGAGCTGACGCCCGGCGTCTTCTACGTGGACCTGACGCGGGCGAAGATGGCCGAGATCGCGCCCCGGCTCGAGGCGCTGGCCTCCGCGCGCGGCGCCGTCTTCGACGTGCGCGGCTATCCGGAGGACGGCGGCTACGGCGTCCTTCCGCACCTCCTCGATGCGCCGGAGAGCGACCGTTGGATGCACGTGGCGAAGCTCGTCGGGCCCTTCCACGAGACGGCGGGGTGGAACGACTTCGGCTGGGACCTGAAGCCCGTCGCCCCGCGCATCTCGGCAAGGGTCGTCTTCCTGACCGACGGCAGCGCGATCAGCTACGCGGAGTCGGTGCTGGGCTACGTGGCCGATCGCAAGCTGGGGACGATCGTGGGCAGCTCGACGGCCGGCGCCAACGGCAACGTGGCGAGCTTCGTGAGCCCAGGCGGTTTCCGCCTCGGCTTCACCGGCATGCGCGTCACCCGCCACGACGGCCGCTCGCCTCATCACCTCGTCGGCGTCACGCCCGACGTGCCCGCGGCGCCGACGCTGGCGGGCCTCCGCGCCGGGCGCGACGAGGTGCTGGAGCGCGGCCTGGCCATCGCGGGCGCCGCGCCCGAGAGCGCCCACCCGCGCCCGTAGAAGGCGCGCCGTGGCGCGGCCTCAGGCGTCGAGCAGCGCCAGCAGCTTCGTGGTCGTGTTCCAGTTGCGGATCGTCAGGCTCTTGTAGATCGGCTGCGATATCAGGCGCGTGAGGTGGCTCTGCGCGGCCCGACTCGCGAGCCGCGAGAAGTACAAGACGCCGTCGCCGGCGTGGGCGCGATCGACGCCGGCTCGGGCGCTCACGCTCTGCATCGCCAGCGCGGCCGTGAGCGGCGCCTTCAGGAACAGCACGTCGTAACGATGGCGGTCCGGCTCCGCGCCGAAGCCCGCTGGAGCTCGCGCGACGACGGCGGCCAGCTCGTCGCGGGTTCGCACGACGACGCTGGCCGCGTAACCGAATCGCTCGGACAGCAGCCGCTCGAGCTGCCTTTCCAGGGCGGGTCCGCGGATCTCGGCGGCGGAGAACGACACGTTCCCGCTCTGGATGTAGGTCGCGACGTCGGCGAACCCTGCCGCCTCGAAGCAGTTCCTGAGGTCGGCCATCCGGATCAGGTTGTGACCGCCGACGTTGATCCCGCGCAGCAGCGCCACGTGGCGTACCTGGCCGGCGGAGCGCCGGTCGGGAGCGGGTTTCGGGACCATGACGACGTGGATGATGGGTGCATGTGCCGCGGCCTGACAAGCGCCATCGCGTCCCCAGCCCCCCGCGCGGGGAGCGTCGACAGCCTGAACTTTCCCCTCCCGATCGCCGTACTGCGACTCATGACCCGCTGCTCGACGACCGGCACCACCCGCCCGCGATGAGCCCGGGGCTCGGGTCGGACGCTGCCGTCGTGTCTGCGGTCGCCGCCGTGCTCGTGTCGGCATTCACCGTGGGAGGCACCTGGTGGTTCGGGCGTCGCGCGGACGGCTACAGCCACCTGCGCGACACGATCAGCGAGCTGGGGGCGGCGGGAAACCGGGATGCCCGGGCCGTGGCTTGGCTCTGGTTCGCCCCGAGCGGACTGCTCTTCGCGGTGGCCGCGATGGCGCTCGGCGAGGCGCTCGGGACGGACGACGCGCTGCGGGCGGCCTTCCCTCTCGCCCTCGTGGGCGTCGGCTGGATCGGGGCCGCGGTCTTCCCGTGTGACCCCGGGGCGCCCGCGCTGGGCACGATGCGCAACCACCTCCACAATCTCACCGGCGGAGGCGCGTACCTGGCGGGCGCTGCCGGCCTCTTCGAGATGGGGCGCGCCCTGGAGGACAGCCAGCCCTTCGTCGCGTTGCTCGCGCGCGCGGCAGGAGCCGTGGTCCTGCTGGGGCTCTTCCTGATCAGCCTCCCGGACGTTCCGCTCCGCGGACTGGCCCAGCGCCTGATGGAAGCGCTGCTCCACGGCTGGCTGTTGCTGGCGGCGGCGATCGCCGTGACGCGCTGAGGCGCAGGCGGAAGCGGCCCCCGCTCCCTCTCCTCTCCCTACTCGTAGCGCAGCGCCTCGATCGGATCCTGGCGGGCGGCCTTCAGTGCCGGCCACAGGCCGAAGGCGATGCCGACGGCGGTCGAGACGCCGAAGCCGAGGCCGATCGACCACGCCGGCGCCGCCGCCTCGAACTGGAAGGCGAGCCGCGCCA
>WYBL01000170.1 GCA_011526565.1 Acidobacteriota bacterium
GAACCATGCCGGGGTCGTCGTCGGCGCGCAGGGCGCTGGCGTCCTCGCAGCCGCCGAGCGCCCGCGCGTAGTCCTCGAGTGCCAGTTCGGCCGCCTCGCCCAGCGGGTAGGCGGCCCGGAACGGCAGCTCGAAGACCTCGCCCACGCGAGCGGCGCTACTTGCGCTTCGCGTACCAGTCCACTTCCATCTGCGCGAAAGCCGCCCACTTCTCGGGCAGCTCCTCGAGCGGGAAGATGGCCTGGACGGGGCACACCGGCACGCAGGCGCCGCAGTCGATGCAGGTCTCGGGGTCGATGTAGAGCTTGGTCTCCGAGGCGAACTCGGCCTCGTCCTTCTTCGGGTGGATGCAGTCGACCGGGCACACCTCGACGCACGCGGTGTCCTTGGTGTTGACGCACGGTTCGGCGATCACGTAAGTCATCGACTAGGCCTCCTCGGGCACGGGCGATTGATTGCCGAATCGTAGCGGAAACCCGCGGCCGCCGGAACGCGCGTCTTCGCGCCTTCCTTGACGCGGCCCGCGCCGGCCCGTAGCGTGCGCCGCGATGGCGCCGCGGAGGAGCCGGTGAGGGCCGTCGTGCAGCGCGTGAGCCGCGCCGAGGTGCGGGTCGAGGGCGCCGTCGTCGGCGCGACCCGGAAGGGCCTGCTGGTCCTGCTCGGCGTGGCCGCCGCCGACACGGAGCGCGACGCCGCCTGGCTCGCCGAAAAGGTCGTCGGCCTGCGCGTCTTTCCCGACGCCGCCGGGGCGATGAACGTGCCGCTGCTCGAGGCGGGCGGCGGCCTGCTCGTCGTCTCGCAGTTCACCCTGCTCGGCGACTGCCGCAAGGGGCGGCGGCCGAGCTTCGTCGACGCGGCACCCCCGGAGCGGGCCGACGCCCTGTACCGCGCGTTCGTCGCCCGCGCCCGCGCGCTCGGCGCGCCGGTCGAGACCGGCGTGTTCCGCGCCCACATGGACGTGGAGCTCGTCAACGACGGCCCGGTCACGCTGCTGCTCGACAGCACGAGGGCGTTCTGAGCGCCGCCCGCCGGCTGCTGGCGCTCGGCGCCGGGCTCTACCTCTTCGTGCTGGCGCTGGAGCTGCTCAAGCGCGGCGCGTCGGGCCTGCTCCCGCTGCTGCGCGTGCTCGACGTCGACGGCGTCGCGGGCGGCCTCGGCTTCGGCTGGCTGGGCGCCTGCGTGCTGCTGTCGGGCTCGCCGGTGGCGGCGATCGCGCTGGCCCTGCTGGCGGGCGGCGCGCTGTCGACGCTCGAGGCCTTCGCGATGATCGGCGGCTCGCGGCTGGGCGCCTCGTTCGTCGTGCTGGTGCTGGGCGCGGCCGACGACTTCCGCGCCGGGCGCCGCGACGGCCGCGCGGCCTACGTCGGCGCCACCGCGCTGCTGGCGACCGCCGCCATCTACGTGCCCGCGCTGCTGTGCGGCTACCTGGCGCTGGACCGCGGCGCGCTGGCCGGGCTGACGTTCGAGGGCCGCGCGCTCGACTCGCTGCTGCGGCCGCTGTTCGGCGCCGTCGCTTCCGCGGCCGCCGCGGCGCTGCCGCCGCTCGCGCTGTTCGGCGCCGGCCTCGGCGCGCTGCTGGCCGGCTTCCGCGCGCTCGACCTGGCGCTGCCCGACCTCTCCGGCGAGCGCAGCCCGCTCGAGCGCGTCGGCCGGGTGGTGCTGCGGCCGGTCGTGCTGTTCCTGCTCGGCGCCGGGCTGACGTGCCTGACGCTCTCGGTCTCGGTGTCGATCTCGCTGCTGGTGCCGCTCACCGCCCGCGGCTGGATCCGGCGCGAGAACGTGTGGCCCTACGTCTGCGGTGCCAACGTGACGACGCTGATCGACACCCTGCTGGCCGGGGCGCTGGTCGGCCATCCCGACGCGGTGCGGATCGTCGCGCTGCAGATCCTGTTCGTGGCGCTGCTCTCGCTGCCGGTCGTGCTGGTCTTTCCGCACGCGTTCGGCCGCTGGCTCGATCGCCTCGCCCGCGCGGCCACCGCGGCACCGCGGGCGCGATTCACCTTCGTCGGCCTGGTGCTGCTGATCCCGGCGCTGCTGCTGGGGCTCGGTTGAAGAAGGAGGGACACGTGCGCAGCCTCGTCTACGTCGACGCCTCGCCGCGCGGGCCGTGGGCGCTCGCCGCAGCGCGCGCGCTGGGCCCGGGCCTGCTCGGCGAGGTCGTGCTGCTCGCCTCCGAGGAGGACGTGGCGCGCGACCCGGGCCTGCTGCTGCGAGCCCGCGCGGCGCTGGGACCGATGGGCGACGCGGCGGCCGAGAAGCGGGCGCCCGGGGCGGCCGAGGTGTCGATCGTGCAGGAGGCGCTGGCCGGCGGCTACGGGCTGCTGGTCGTGCCGCCCGCGGGGCGCGGGGCGATCGCCCGCATGCTGAAGGGCTCGCGGGTGGCGACGGTCGTGCGCAGCGTGCACGCGGCGGTGCTCGTCGCGCGTCGCGCGCCCGAGCGCCTGCGGCGGGTGCTCGGCGCCGTCTCGGGCGGCGCGACGAGCGGCGCGGTGATCGACGCGGCGCGCGCGGTCGCGTCGGTCTCGGGAGCCAGCCCCGACTTCGTCCACGTCGACGACCAGGTGCGCCTGCCCGGCGCGGCGAACGACGCGGCGAGCCCGGAGTCGGGCGTGCGGGCGCTGCTGGCCGCAGGCGGGTCCGGCCGCGAGCCGCTGTGGCGCGACGGGCTCGTCGTCGAGGAGGTGCTCGCCGAGTTCGAGCAGGGCGCCTACGATTTGCTGGTCGTGGGCGCGTGTCCCGATCCCGTCGAGTGGGGCCGCGAGGACGTCACCGAGCGCCTGCTGCTCGGCTGCCCGGGCTCGGTGCTGGTGGTGCCGCAGGCGGGCCTGCCGCGCCGCTAGCGCGGGCCCTGCCCGGACCCGGGGCCCACCATCGCTTCGGGGCGGACCCACTGGTCGAACTGCTCGGCCGTGACGCCGAGGCGCAGCGCGGCCTCCTTCAACGTGAGTCCCTCGGCGTGCGCCAGGCGCGCGATCTTCGCCGCACGGTCGTAGCCGACGTGCGGGTTGAGCGCCGTCACCAGCATCAGCGACTCGCGCAGGTGGCGCTCGATCCGCTCGCGGTCGGGCTCGATCCCGTCGGCGCAGTGCTGGCGGAAGCCGTCGCAGCCGTCGGCCAGCAGCCGGCAGCTCTGGAGGAAGGCGTGGGCGATCAGCGGCTTGTAGACGTTGAGCTGGAGGTGCCCGCTCATCCCGCCGACGCCGATCGCGACGTCGTTGCCGATCACCTGCGCGCAGGCCATGGTCAGCGCCTCGGCCTGGGTGGGGTTCACCTTGCCCGGCATGATCGAGCTGCCCGGCTCGTTCTCCGGGATCGCGATCTCGCCGAGCCCGCAGCGCGGGCCGGAGGCCAGCAGCCGCACGTCGTTCGCGATCTTGTGCAGCGCCGCGGCCAGCGTCTTCAGCGCGCCGTGGGCGTGGACCAGCGCGTCGTGGGCGGCCAGCGCCTCGAACTTGTTGGGCGCGGTCACGAACGGGTGGCCGGTGAGCGCCGCCAGCTCCGCCGCCACCCGCGCCCCGAACTCGGGGTGCGCGTTGAGGCCCGTGCCCACAGCGGTCCCGCCCAGCGCCAGCTCGGCGACGTGGGGCAGCGCCGCCTCGAGGTGGCGCTGCGCGTGGTCGAGCTGGGCGACCCAGCCCGAGATCTCCTGGCCGAGCGTCAGCGGCGTCGCGTCCTGTAGGTGGGTGCGGCCGAGCTTGACGACGTCGGCGAACGCGCGGGCCTTGGCGTCGAGCGCGTCGCGCAGGCGGCCCGCGGCCGGGATCACGTGCTCGCGCAGCGCCCCGTACGCCGCCACGGACATCGCCGAAGGGAACACGTCGTTGCTCGACTGGCCGCGGTTGACGTCGTCGTTCGCGTGCACGAGCCGGCCCTCGCCGCGCGGGCCGCCCAGGAGCTCCGAGGCGCGGTTGGCGAGCACCTCGTTGACGTTCATGTTGGTCTGCGTGCCCGAGCCGGTCTGCCACACGACCAGCGGGAACTCGTCCGGGTGGCGGCCCGAGAGCACCTCGTCCGCGGCGGCGGCGATCGCCTCCGCCTTGCGCGCGTCGAGCTCGCCGAGCGCGGCGTTGACCCGCGCCGCCGCCTTCTTGCACAGCGCGAGCGCCGCGATCAGCTCGGTCGGCATCCGCTCGCCGGAGGCGCGGAAGTGCAGCAGCGAGCGCTGCGTCTGCGCGCCCCACAGCCGCGCGGCGGGCACCTCGATCGGCCCGAACGAGTCGCGTTCGACGCGGACGTCCATCGCAACCTCCCCGGAATCCCCGGAATCGGGGCGAGTACCTTTCGCTACGTGCGGCTCCGAGTGACGACCTCCGCGACGAGGTCGAAGTCGGCATCGGCGTGTTCCAGCGTGGCTCCGTGGTGCTTTGCGCAGGCCGCGATCAGCAGGTCCGTCGCCGGAACCGTGATGCCCGCCGCGCGGCACCGCCGGGCCAGCTCGTGCGCGCCGTCCCAGACCGCCGGCGTGATCGCCAGCTCGGGGATCAGCCGCTCGAAGTCGCGCAGCACGCGCTTCTCGCGCTCGCCCCCGGCCCCGTTCCAGAGCTCGAGGCGCACCAGCGGGCACCAGCAGGCGAGGCCGGCGGTGAGCGCGGCCTCCACGCGGGCGCGCACGCCGGGATCGCCGTCCGGGCGCAGGAAGTGAATCCAGGACGACGAGTCGACCAGGATCAACGTCAGGCCTGCCGCCGCTGCTTGCGGAGCTGGTCGACGCCCACCAGGTCCCGGCAGCTCCCGGCGCGGGACACGAGCTCGGCCATCCGCCGCCGGCGATTGAACTCCGCCAGCGCCGTCACGACCGCGTCGCGCTTCGTGCGCGCGCGGGTGAAGCGCATGGCATCCTCGAGTTCTTTCTCGGGAATATCAATCGTCGTCTTCATGCATCCATTCTAAGCCCCTCGGGAATCCCACAGGGGACTTCGACGCGCCCACTGCAGGAGCCGGTCGCGGCGGGTTGGTCAGAGATCCGTGCCCTTGCGGAGCCGATCCAGGTAGCCCTGGTAGACGAACGAGCGGTCGCGCTTGCGGCCGCTGGTCTCGACCAGCACGCCCGCGTCGACCAGGCTCTCGATGGCGCGGCCGGCAGTCGGCTTGGTCGTCGCGAGCAGCGACGTGACCGCGGCGACGGTCGTGATCGGGTGCCGGGGCAGCAACTCGAAGAGCCGCAGCGTGCTCACGGACGTACCCTCGTGCGCGAGCACCCGGGCCCGGTCTGCGGCGACGAGCGCGAACAGTTCGCGCGCCGAGTCGACCGCCTCGTCGGCGATCGTCGCGACGCCGTCGAGGAAGAAGTCGAGCCATCCCTCCCAGTCACCGTCGGAGCGAACCGCGTTCAGCCGGCGCGCGTACTCCTGCCGGTGCCGCTTGAAGAAGAGGCTCAGGTAGAGCATGGGCCGGGTCAGCGCCTGCCAGTGCTCGAGCAGCAAGGTCACCATCAATCGTCCGATGCGTCCGTTGCCGTCGAGGTAGGGGTGGATCGTCTCGAACTGAGCGTGCAGCAGTCCCACCCGGATGAGCGGGGGCCTTGGGTCGTCGCCGTGGAGGTACTTCTCGAAGGCGCCGAGCACGTCGCCGAGCGCATGGGGCGGGGGAGGCACGAACGCGGCGTTCCCGGGGCGGCTGCCGCCGATCCAGTTCTGACTGCGCCGCACCTCTCCCGGCCGCTTGTCGGCCCCGCGCACGCCGCGCATGAGTCGGCGATGGGCCTGGTTGAGCAGGCGCATCGAGAGCGGAAGGCCCTTCGGGCTCGACAGTTGGGCGCGGGCGAACGTCAGCGCGTCGAGGTAGTTGCAGACTTCTTCGACGTCGGCGTTGGGCGCGTCGCTGCCCGCCCCCGCCTCGAACGCGAGCAGGTCGACCAGCGTGGCCTGTGTTCCCTCGATCTGGGACGAGAGCACGGCCTCCCTGCGCACGAACGCATGGATGAACCAGTCGAGCGACGGCACCATTTCGCCGGCCAGCTCGAGCCGGACGAGCGCCTGCTCGGCGCGGTGCAGGCGAAGGGCCAGCGTTCCGTCGAGGGCCAGCGCCGGGTCGGCGGGCGGGAGGGCGAACGGGATGAAGGCCGCGACCTCCTCCCCGCCCACGAGGGTCCGTTCGTAACGGCCCGTCGTCCGCTTCGGCATGGGCGCCTCTCGTTAGTAACGAAGTCTTTACTTTCTCGCCGTGATAGTCAAGTGGTCGTCAACATCCGAGGTCGGAAGCATCGCAGGCTGTGGATCCCGCGCGACCGGGGCAGGCGTGGCTCGGTCGGTCCCGCTGAGGCAATGGCAGAATCCGCGGGTGCTTGCAGTCCCGGCGGATCGTCGCGGGCCGAACCGGCTTCTGCCGTTCGCAGCGTCGTTGAGGACGCTGCTTGTCCTGGCTTGCGGGTCACTGGCGGTAGCCCTGCTGGTCGAGCCCGAGTTCCGAGCCGACTCGCCTTCCTACTTCGTCTACCTGCGGTCATTCGTGTTCGACCACGACCTGGACTTCGCGAACGAGTGGGAGCATTGGGGCTACCCACCTCAGGAGCGGACGCCGACCGGCCTGCGTCGCAACTACCACACGGTCGGGCCGGCGATCGTGTGGAGCCCGTTCTTCCTGTTGGCGCACTGCGTTGCGTCGCTGGTCGGGTCATGGCCTGCCGACGGCTACTCACGCCCCTACATCGTTGCGGTCCATGCTGGGACGCTTTGGGTCTTCGCTGCGGGCGTGCTCGCCCTGGTGCGGGCAGTGGAGAAGCGTATCGGTCATTGGGACTCGCGGCTTGCGGCCGTGGTGGCCACTGGCGCTTCGCCTGCCGCCTACTACCTCCTCGTCGTGCCCGCCATGTCCCACGCAGTCGTTGCTGGCCTCGCGTGCGCGTTCGCCGCCTTGTGGCTGGATGCGCGCGCGGGTCGCGGCCGCTGGTTGGCGCTCGGGTTGACTGCAGGCTTGCTCGCGGCCTGCCGGCCTCAGACCATTCTCCTCACCGGACCGTTCCTGCTCGCACTCGTCGTGACGCGACCGCCCGCTTGGACCGATGGTGTGCGCCTGGGAGTCGGCGGATTCGCGGGTTTCGCGCCGCAAGCCGTGGCCTGGTGGGTGCTCTTCGGGTCTCCCTTCACCTTGCCTCAGGGGAGCGGCTTTCTCGACTTGCGGGCACCGCACCTGCTCGACGTCCTCTTCGCCACGGACAAGGCGCTGTTCAACTGGGTACCGCTCGCCTGGGTGGCTCTGGTCGGCAGCTTGTTCGGCATGCGCCGAGATCGGATCGCCTTCGCCGCCGGCCTGGCAGCGCTGGGGGGAACCGCTTGGGTCAACGGCAGCGTCATGGGACTCTCCGGGCCCGATTGGGCCGGTTCTGACGCGTTTGGTCCCCGCCGCTTCGATCTTCTCTTTCCGTTGTTCGTCGTGGGCCTTGCGGACGCCTTCCGAACCCTGCGCCGGAACCCCGCTGTCGGTTCGGCTCTGCTCGGGGCCGCCGCGATCGCCTGGAACACGGGACTCGTCAGGCAGTATCAAGCGGGTGCCCACCGGGACGGCCCGGCGCCGCTGGCCGCCGTGGCCGCGGGTCAGATCCGCCTCTCGCATCAGGTTGCGGACCGAGTCCTGGGCGCGTTGGCTGGCAGATCCGGCCGAGCCCTTGCTTACAAGTTCTTCGTCGGGCAGTACCTCTACTACGACCTTGCGCTCGACGGCCGGATCGACCTGACGACGCGCGCAGGGGAGCGGTTCCTCGTCGGCCCGGGCTGGGGTCCCGTACAGCCGGGCGACGACGGAGAACCCGCCCGCGTCGTCTTTCACCCCGGGGCCTGCCTCGTGCTGCCGCTGCAGCGTGGCACGGACCTTCGCGCTGCTCTCACCCTGCGCAAGCCCCGCAAGCTCTCCGCACAGGAGGCCCGCATAGAACTCGAGGGGAAGTGGATCCACTCCGAAAGCTTGGGTGAGGGATGGCACGAAATCCACTTCGTTCTGTCCGCCTCCGCTCTCGGACCCGGGGAGAACTTGCTCTGCTTGCGGTTCCGAGACCACCTCCGCGGTCCCGAGGGTGGGCAGGTGGCAGCCACGGTCCGGCGCCTCCAGTTGCCATGAGGGTGTCGGACGTTTTGTGATCGATTGACATACGCGATGTGATCGTGTCACTGTCCCGCGCCGGACGACAACTCTCGCTCAACGAGGTGCCCGATGCGGAAGTCCCTCCTCTTGCCTGCATTCGTGTTCGTGCTGGCGCTCACCCCGGTTCCCGTCGAGGCGACAGAGAAGGCCAGCGAGCGCGTGAGTTCCTTCGCCGGGAGCTTCTCTCAGGTGCTGCCGATCGAGGTGCCCGCATTCAGGGGGCTCGAGCCGAAGCTGGCCCTGAGCTACAGCTCGGAAGCGCGGAACGGCTTCGTGGGTGTCGGCTGGTCATTGGCCGGCGTTTCCGTGATCGAACGCCTCAGCCCGACCAGGGGAACACCGCTCTTCACTTGGGAGGACAAGTGGTACCTCAACGGCCAGAAGATGTTCTGGTGCAGTGCGGGAATCACGGCCGCGAGTTGCGCCGCCGGCGGCACCCACTACGCCGAAGACGAGAACTACCTCAAGGTCGTACTCGACGAGTCCGCCAACACCTGGACCGTCTGGGGCAAGGATGGCACGAGGACCGTATTCACACCCTTGATGACCGTGGCGCCGGGGACGGTGCGTTGGGGCCAGAGCCAGACCGTGGATACCTTCGGCAACACTGTCGAGGTCGGTTGGTACTGTAACGGCGAGTGCTATCCGAACACGATCAGCTATGGCGGCTACGTCGTGCAGTTCTACCGGGAGCAGCGGCCGGACGTCATCCAGTTTCCACGCTGGGACGCAGTCGAAGAGAGCAATCACAGGCTCCGCACCGTCGTGGTTCGACAAGGCGGCGCCAACATCCGCGCCTACGCGCTCGCGTACACGACGAGCGCCGCCACGAACCGATCGCTGCTGGCGAGCGTGCGGCAGTACGGCACCGATGTTGTGGTGGATTCCCAGGGGGCGATCACGGCTGGCACGTCACTCCCTGCCACGGCTCTTTCGTATCAGGGCGATGCCACCGCTCGGGCTTTCGTCTCGCCGGTCGCACCACCGTCCAGCGCCGTCATCGAGCACCTGCGCTGTGACAGCGGCAAGTCGGCGACAGGCGACTTCGACGGCGACGGGGCGACCGACACGCTGTGCGTCTTGTCGAACGTCGCCAAGGTCCTGACCTCTCTCGACGGAACGCCGACGACGTGGCTTTCCGGGTACAGCCTCGGGGACCTGATCGCCGGGGACTTCGACAACGACGGGAAGACGGACCTCGCGAGCTACGACAACTGGTCCGGCAACTTCAGCGTCGCTCGCTCGACCGGCACGGCCTTCCTGGCGCAGTCTTCTGGGGCACCGCGTACGGAACCTACGGCGGCTTTGCCCACCACTGCCGTGTCGACCCCGCGTGGACAGGGGTGGCGGACTTCAACGGCGATGCGCTGGCCGACGTCTACTGCCGCAAGATCACGACGGGCGAGGTCTTCGTCGGGCGCTCGACGGGCAGTTCCTTCTCCTTCAGCGTCTTCGCCCAGCTCCAGTGCGGCAACAGCTACGACGTCTCCGTGGGCACCATGGACCTCGACGGCGACCGCATGGACGACTGGTACTGCATCGGCGAGAACGACGCCTTCGCTGCCTTCCGGTCGACAGGCAGCAGTTTCGTGTTCGGATCGTTCTACCTGTCCACGGATTGGTGCGACTCGGCGGACTACCGGTTCGCAGACGTCAACGGGGACGGGCTTACCGACGCCACGTGCAAGGGCAACGGCAACGTCGCGTTGTCCAACGGCCGCGCGTTTCACCACAAGGGCAGCTTCGGGGGCTGGTGTACAGGTGGTCAGGTGATCGCGGCCGACGTGGACGCCGACGGTGCGGCGGAGCTCGTCTGCAACAGGCCCGGCACCAACCCCGACGACATCCAGGTGCGGCAGTTCGAGAGCAAGGTTCTGCAACCCGCCCAGGTGTGGCGCTCCGACGGGTGGTGCCCCGACGGCGTCCGTGCGTGGGACTACAACGGGGACGGCAAGACGGACCTCTATTGCTCCTGGGGCTCGAACCCCCCGGCGGCGGCAGGACCCTACGGGGTCAAGCCCGACCTCCTGGTCGGCGTCACGACGCCGCTCGGCGGCAGCATCGACGTCGCGTACCGCCCGGCCACAGAGTTCCCGAATAACCCCGACCCCCCGGGGCCGATCTACGCGGTCACCAGCCTGACGACGGACGACGGTCGCGGCGGCGTTGCGACCACCACCTTCACCTATCGTGACGGCAAGAAGGACCGCACGGACGGACGGTTCCTCGGTTTCGGGCGCGTGAAGCAGACGCTGCCGTGTCTCGCGGGTGAAGCCCAGTGCCCGACGCGGGAGACCTGGTACTCGCAGGATCTGAGGTCGGTCGGCAGCCCGACGCGGACCGAGTTCAGGGACGGCGGAGGACGCCTCCTCCGGGCGAATGATCTCGACTACACCGTCAGCCCCTCCGGGACCCGGCCGCGCTGGGCGCGGCTTTCGGCCGAAACCACGTACGAGTTCGACGGGACGGGCACAGCCTGTTCGTCCTGGCCGTGCGCGAGCGGCAAGCGGGTCCGGTCGGAACACACTTACGACGTCTACGGCAACCGGACGCAGACTGTGGCGCTCGGAGACGTGGACGCGGCGGGTGACGAGGTCACCACGAGTGTCGCCTTTGCCCCGAACACGGCGAAGTACATCGTCGGTCTGGCCGGCAAGGCCGAGACGTTCTCCGGCATCGGCACCGGCGGCACGAAGCTGGCGGCCACGGTGGTGCGCTACGACGGCGCAGCGACGTGGTCGACCCCGCCCACGAAGGGCGCTCCCAGCCACTCCGGCGCCTGGCTGGACGTCGGCGATCGCTACGTCTATCGCACGTTCACGCACGACGCGTGGGGTAACGTGCTCACCGACACCGACCCCACGAACCGGACCACCACCTATACCTACGATGCGACGCAGCACCTCTTCTTGCAGACGACGACCGACCCGGCGGGCACCGTGCAGAGCCTCGCCTGGAACACGGCGTGCGGAACCCCGAGCCAGCGCACGGACGCCGCGGGTCAGGTCACCACGTTCGCAGTCGATCTCTTCTGCCGGCCGACGCAAACCACGCTGCCGCTTGGTGGATACGAGCTGCGTGCCTACGCCTCGCTCGGCGACCCCACCCAGCAGCGCGTGACCGTTTCCATCCCGTCCGCGACCGCGGGTGACGGCACGGGTGACCAGTGGTCGACCCAGTACATCGATGGCTTTGGTCGAGCCTACAAGTCCGTTGCCAAAGGACCCACCCCCGGCGCCTCGATCGTGGCCGAGCGCGGCTTCGACGCCCGCGGCAACCTCGCCTGGGCGACCCAGCCCCGGTACGACGGCGACACCGACTACACCACGACCTTCTCGTACGACTCGCTCGACCGCGCGGTCGCGGTGGAGCACCCGGATGGCGAGGTGGTGGCGACGAGCTACGGCCTGCGCAGCCGCACCACGCAGGACGAAGCGGGGCGTCCGACGACGCTCCGCTTCGACGCCTACGGGCGGCAGATCCAGCAGGAGCGCTCGCTCGGAGGCTCGCCCGTCTACACCGACTACAGCTACGACCTGCTCGGCCGCATGACGGGGATGGAGGACGCGGCCGGCAACGCGTGGGTGTGGGAGTTCGACTCCCTGGGCCGGATGCTCTCGAAGGACGACCCGGACTCCGGCGTGTGGACCTACGCCTACGACGACGCAGGGCGGCAGACGAGCCAAACGGACGCCAAGGGCCAGGTCACGGCCTTCGCCTACGACTCGGTCGGCCGGCTGGCGAGCAAGACCTGGCAGTCGACTCCGCCGCAGACGACGACCTACGCCTACTCCCAGGCCCGCAGCGGCTACTTCAACACCGCGATGCTGACGGAGGTCGCCTCGCCAGTCGACGTCCTGAAGCTCGACTACGACGCTGCCGGGCAGCTCGCTCGCCAGCAGCGCATCTTCGAGAGCGTCACCTACTCCCTCGAACGCCGCTACGACGCTGCCGGCCGCCTCACCGGCCTGACGTACCCGGACGCCGACACGGTCGGCACCCCCTCCGACCCGATCCGCTACGACGCGGCGGGTCGCCTCCAGAGCATCCCGGGCTTCGTCTCGAACTTCGACTGGGACGCGTCCGGGCGCATGATCTTCCAGGTGAACCTGAACGGCACGGTGACGACGCGGACGTTCAGCCCGGAGCGGGGCCACC
>WYBL01000171.1 GCA_011526565.1 Acidobacteriota bacterium
CCCGGCCGCCCGCCCCGAACTGGCGCTACGCGCTCTTCCTCCGCGGCGTCGACCTGCTCCTGCGCGGCGGCGCGGCGGTCAACGCGGCGGCCGAATTCGTCGCGCAGGAGGCGCTCGGGACCGCACCCGAGCACCGCGGCCACGCCCCGCAGGGCTCGCCGACGGCCTGGCACACGCCGACCTCGCCGGCGGAGATCGCCTTCGGGGCGCTCGACAGCGACGCGTGCGGCGACTTCATGCTGATGTCGAAGGCGGCGTGGCTGGACATCCAGGGGCATGCGGAGCTCGACCTCTACTCCATCCACCTCGACTCGCTGGCCCTCGGCGCGGCCGTGGCGCGCGGCTTCCGACAGGTCGTGCTGGCGCCGGAGCAGTGCACGTACCACCTCGACCACCCCTCGGGCTGGATGACGCTGGCGGGTGTCGAGAAGCTGCGCTTCCTGGAGCGGCGGCCCGCGCTCGACTACTCGACGATGCGCGAGATCGTGCTCGACCTGCTGCAGAGCGGCCGCCGGCTCGACCTCAACCCGCCGGACTGGGGCCTCGCCGGCGAGGCCCTCGAGGAACACGAGTGGTGACGGCACCGCAGGCGGCGGCCATGACGATCGGAGTCGTCGGCCTCGGCCGACTGGGCCTCGCCATCGCGCTGACGCTCGAGCGCGCGGGCCACGCCGTCGTCGGTGTCGATCGCGACGCCGCGCGGGCACGGGCGATCGCGGAGCGCACGCTGGAGTCGGTCGAGCCCGGGGTCGACCAGGCGCTGCGCGACGCGCGGCGGCTGGAGTTGCGTGCCGACCCCGCGGAACTCGTCGAGGCGGACTGCGAAGTCGTCCTGGTCGCGGTGGCCACTCCGTCCGCGGACGACGGCGGCTACGACCACTCGGCTCTCGAGTCCGTTGCGGATCGGCTGGCCGCGGCGGGGGCGCTGCCGCACCCGCGCGACCTGGCGATCGTCTCGACCGTGATGCCCGGGACGACGGACGCCCTTGCGGAGCGCCTGGCACCGCTGGGCTGGCGGGTCAGCTACAACCCCTCGTTCATCGCGCTCGGCTCCGTGGTCGCCAACCTCGAGTCCCCCGACGTCTGCCTGCTCGGCGTCGAAGACCCGGCGGCGGCCGAGCGGCTCGTCGGTTGCTGGCGGCCGGCGTGGAAGCGCGAGCCCGCGTTGCGCATCCTCGCGCCGCGCGAGGCCGAGCTTGCCAAGATCGCGACCAACAGCTTCCTGACCCTGAAGATCGCCTTCGCCAACGCCGTCGGCGACCTGGCGCTGCGGTTGGGCGGCCGCCCCGAGGCCGTGCTGGCAGCACTCGCCGCCGACCAGCGGATCGGCGAACGCTGCCTCGGCCACGGATTCGGCTACGGAGGCCCGTGCCTGCCGCGCGACAACCGCGCGCTGGATCGCGCGGCGCGCGCGTTCGGGGCGGAGGGCTTCCCGCTCGGCCGCGCCGCCGACGCGGCCAACGCCAGCCACCTGGATTTCCAGGTCCGGAGCGCGCTCGCGGCACCGGGCAGCGAGGTCGTGACACTCGACCACGCCACTTACAAGCCGGGCCCGTCGAGCCTCGAGGAATCGCAGCCGCTGGCCTTCGCGCTGGCCCTGGCCCGGGCGGGGCGTCGGGTCCGCATCCGGGAGCGCCCCGTGGTGATCGAAGCCCTCCGCGCCGAGTGGGGCGACCTCTTCGAGTACGAGGTGGAGCCGAGCGATTGAGCCCGGCCTGCCCCGCGATCGTCGTGGTCGGCTACAACCGGCCCCGCAGCCTCGAGCGGCTGCTGCGCTCGCTGGCCTCCGCCGTCTACCCGCCCGACCCGGTGCCGCTGGTGATCAGCATCGACGGCGCCCACCCGGGCAGCCTCGAGGTCGCCCACGCCTTCGCGTTTCCGCACGGCCCGAAAACGGTGCTCGCGCGCGAGCGGCTCGGGCTGGTGGACCACATCCTGGCCTGCGGCGACCTGGTCGAGGAGCACGGCCGCCTGGTGATGCTCGAGGACGACCTGGTGGCCTCGCCGCACTTCTTCCGCTGGGCCACCGCAGCGCTCGACTTTCACGCGGACGACGATCGCGTGGGCGGGATCTCGCTCTACCGCTACGCCGTCACGGAGAGCTGCCCCGCGCCCTTCGAGCCTCTCGACGACGGCTCGGACGTCCACTTCATCCAGATCGCTGCGTCGTGGGGCCAGGCCTGGACCCGCGAGCAGTGGCGGCGCTTCCGCACGTGGGACGCGGCGCACGGGCCCGAGCAGGTGCGCGCGCTGCTGCCGGGCTACATGCGGCGCTGGCACGGCCCGAGCTGGAAGCGGCGCTTCGTCGCCCACCTCGTGGCCACGGGCCGCAGCTTCGTGTTCCCGCCCGTCGCGCTGACCACGAACTACCACGAGGCCGGCACCAGCGCGACCACGTTCGGGCTGTACCAGGTGACGCTGGAGGCACGCGCCCGGGAATACCGGTTCGTGCGAGCGGCGGAATCGCGCTCTTCGTACGACGCGTGGTTCGAGATGACGCCCGGCTGCCTCGACACCTGGACCGACGCGTTCCGCGGCTACTGCTACGACGTGGACCTCTACGGCGTCAAGGACCCCGAGGAACTCGCGGCCGATCACGTGCTGACCACGCGGGCATGCCGCGAGCCGATCCGCGAGTACGGGCTGAAGCGGGTCCCGAACCTCGCGAACGTGATCGAGGGCGTCGAGGGCCGCGGCATCGCGTTCGTGCCGCGCGAGCGGGTCGAGGACGAACCGACGCCGCCGGTGCGGCATCACTACCGTCTTGCGTCGGTGGCCGAACAGGTCTGGGGCGGCGCGAAACCGCCGAGCGCCGCGGGGCTCGATCTGTCGATCGTCACGGTCGAGCAGGCCGCCGGAGAGGCCGTCGGCCTGGCGAGCGCGCTGTGCGCTCAGCCCACTCCGCTCGCGGCCCGGCTTCGACACCTGGTCGTTGCCGCGCAGCGCGGCCAGGACACGGACGCGGCGGCGCTCGACGCGCTGTCACAGGCGCCGGGCGCGCTCCACGGCGTGCTCCCGCCGGGCGCGGCCCTGGTGCCGGGAGCGCTGAACGAGGTCGTCGGCATCTTCGCCGCCCTGCCCGAGGTTCGCTGGCTCTCCATGCTGCCCGGCCGAGCGGGCCCCTCGGGTGCCGTGAGCGCCGTCGAGCGCCCGGCGGATTGGATCGCCCGCGTGCGCCGCTCGCCGCCAGAGCTCCCGTGGGCCGGGACCTTCTGGCGGCGCGAGCTGTGGGACCAGGTCGTCGGAGATGCTCGGCCCCCCTCCAGCGCTCGCGAGCTGTGGTCCCTGCTGGCCGCCGTGGCGGACCTCCACGTCGCGCTCGACGCCGTCACCTTCGACGCCACCTTCGGCGCGACCGCCGAGGGCGCCACCCGGAGCGTGCCCCGCACGCGCCTGTCCCGGTGGCTGGCGGCCGCGACCTGGCCGTTGTTCGAGTTCGGTCCCGCGAGGCTGCGGGCGCTGCACTGGGCGTCACGCCTTGCGCCCCACGTCGTCGTCTGGAACGCGCGCAGCGGGGCGTGCGCGCTTTGGCACTACCCGCCGGAGGCGACGCCCCGCGGCTGAATCCGCCCGCAGGCAGGGTCGAGGAGGCCGCGCAGCGTGAAGCGCCCGTCGCCCCAGCCGAAGGCGTGGACGACCAGCAGCGCCAGGAAGACGGGCTCGTCGGGCACGGCGCCGGCGAGCAACAGCAGCGGCAGCCAGCGCAGGTAGAAGGGGTCGAGGCAGGTGTAGAGCGTCGCGCGCAGGTCGCTGCGGTCGATCGGCGTCGTGCGGACGACCCATGCCAGGCGCAGCGCGAAGGCGGGCACCAGAAGAGGCGCGGCCGGGGCCAGCGCCACGAGGAACACGGCGAAGCCCGCGAGCTCGAGCGGGACGACGACGCGCCGCAGGCTGCGCCAGGCCAGCTCGGGCCCGTGTTCGGTCACCCAGGTGCGGAGGCCACTGCGACGATCGTGATCGAGGTCCGCGAGCTGGTGCAGGACGACGTTGCGGACGCCGAGCGCGAACTGCCAGGCGACGAGGGGACCGGCGAAGCGCGGCAGCGGCGGCAGCGGTCCGTCCGCCATCGCCCGGTACGTCAGGGTCGCGAGCAGCGCGGGGACCGCATGGGCGTAGAGAGCGTCCGCCAGGACTCCCGCGAGGCCGCGTTCCTTGAGCCGCAGCGGCGGCAGCGAGTAGGCGGCGACGAGGCCCAGTTGCAGCGCGAGGAGGACCCGGCCCGGGGTCTCGAGCGGCAGCACGCCGAACCAGGGGCCGAACGCCGCGAGCGCAAGGCCCAACGCGAGCGCGGCGGCCCGGCCCGGCCCCACGCTCGACAGCAGGTTGGGCTTGCCGGCGCGGCGATCGGCCTCGCGATCGGCCAGGTCGTTCGCCACGTAGGCGAGCCCGGCCAGGCCGACGATGGTGCACACGGAAGCCGCGAAGGCCGTGCCGGCCACGCTCCACCCGAGCGCGCCGATCGCCACGTGCGCGTACAGCACCACGAGCAGGTGCGGCGCCTTGTAGAGCCACGGTTGTGCGATACGGGCATCGACCCACAACAGGCAGGCGAGGCGACGCAGCGCGGACATGACCCTCCAGGAGAACCTGCTGGGAGGCACGGGCGACGATACACGAAGGCAACGCCGACGCGGCCACGCGCGCTCCGAGGAATCCGCCCGACGGGGCGGCCTCGGGACGGCGATGCATAATCTCACCTCGAATGACGGAGAAGGATGTCGCTGTGCCCGAGGGCGCTCGCCGCCGCGGAACCACGAATCCCAAGCGGATCGCGTACACCTTTAGGACCCGAAGCTGGGTCGGGCCTGCTCGAGCTGCTGTCGCGCCGGTGGCATGGCTGATGGCCGGGGAGTGCCGCCGGGCGATTCCGTGACGGTCTCCCCGAGGCTCACGATCGTTGCGGCGTCGCGCAACGACGATCACGGCGGTGCGCTGCTCCAGCGCATGGGGCTCTTCGTTCGCGGGCTGATCGAGCAGTGCCGCCGCTTCGCTCTGCCGGCCGAGCTGCTGATCGTCGAGTGGAACCCCCCGGCCGGTGCGCCGCGCCTGCACGAGGTGCTGCCGCGGCCGATCGCGGCCGACCCGGTGACGCTGCGCGTCGTCACGGTCCCCCCTGCGATCCACGCCCGCTACCCGCTCTCGCCTGTGATCCCGCTGCACCAGATGATCGCCAAGAACGTGGGCATCCGGCGGGCCCGCGCGCCCTGGGTGCTGTGCACCAACGTCGACCTGCTGTTCTCCGACCGGCTGATGGAGCGGCTGGCCTCGGACGAGTTCGACCCGCGCGCCTACTACCGCGCCAACCGCTGCGACGTGCCCGCGGAGCTCGACCCCGAGTGGGGCCTCGACCGCCAGCTCGCCTGGTGCGAGCAGCACGTGATCCGCCGGCTCGGCGTCGTCGACGGCCTGCACTACACGCAGCCGGGCCCGGTCCGCCTCACGCCCTGGCGGCGGCGGGCCCGCGTCGTCCTCGACCGGGCGCGCGCCCTGGTCCGCATCCGCCAGCCCGAAGAGGTGCGTCGCTTCGCCGCGCTCGACGCGTGGGCGTGCGGGGACTTCACGCTGATGCACCGCGACGCATGGGAGGAAATCGAGGGCTACCTCGAGGTCGGGCTCTACGCGCTGCACGTCGACAGCCTGGCGCTGGCGGTGGCGTCGGCACTCGGCTACCGCCAGGTGACCTTCGCGCCCGAGGCCTGCGCCTATCACGTGGAGCATGGCAACGGGTGGGCCGCGATGGCGCCGCTCGAGGCGCTGGCCTTCACCGCGCGCCGGCCCTGCCTCGACCACTGGACGGTCCGCGAGGCGTGCCTCGAGCTATTCCGGCGCCCGCGCCGGCTCGGCCTCAACGCGCCGAACTGGGGCCACGCCGACGAGGAACTCGAGGAACGCACCCTCTCGTGAGCCCCAAGCCGCCACTGGGACTGACCGAGCGCAGGCTGCTGGCGCTGTCGTCGGCCCTGTCCCTGCTCGCCGGGGAAGCGGCCCTGCGGGCCACGGGCACCCGGCCCGGGCTCCTCGTCCCGCCCGGCGAGTACGCGGCCTTCGAGCCCGTCGAGCGTCTCACCGTGGACCCCACGTTCTTCACGGACGCCCGCGGCCTGTTTCGCGCGCGCCCCGGGCCGCTTCCCTGGGACCCGGCGCTCGTCATCCACGACGACGGGTTCCGCGGCCACCCGTTCGTCCCCGCCCCCGAGGGCCGACGCTCCGTGTTCTTCGTCGGCGACTCGTTCGCCTGGGGCGCCAGTGCGCGGCCGCTGACCGAGTCGTTCCCCGACCTCGTGGAGCGGGCCGGCTGGCATGTCTGGAATGGCGGCATGCCGGGCGCCGAGCCCGACCAGTACCTCGCCGTCGCGCAGCGCTTCCTCCCGGTCACCCGCCCGGAGGCCGTCGTCGTGACGTTCTACATGGGCAACGACGTGATGTACGACCGCCGCAAGCTGCGCCCGTGGCAGAACAAGTACCACGTGACCAACGCGGGGTGGCTCAACCCGTTCCTGGACGGCGACTACCTCGGCGACGCGCAGGCGACCTACGACTACTACGTGCGGCGCTACGCGGTGCCGCCCGGGCCGGCCCGCCGCGTCTTCGGCTCCACGGCCCTCGGCACCCGGCTCTACGCGTGGCTCCGGCCGCCGGACCCGCAGGTCGAGGCCCGGCAGCGCGGCGCGCGGGAGCGCTGGACCGGCCACCCCGTATCCCACGAGTACCTGGCAGGGATCGAAGCGCTCTGCCGCGCCCTCGGGAGCCGCTTCCTGCTGGTCGTCATCCCGCGCCACGATCAGATCGCTGGCCTCCAGGCTGCCGCAACGCCGGTCTTCCCGGATCTCCAGTGGACCGCGCCGTCGTTGCAGCGTGAGGACTACAACGAGTGGCCGGACGGGCACCTCCGCAACGCGGGCCACCGCAAGGTCGCCGACCACGTGCTCGCGCTGCTGGCCACAGGAACGTACGTTAGGCGCGGAGCCCGGGCTGGGCTAGCCTCGCGGTCGGAGGGGACCCGATGATTCCGAGCGTCGAAGGGGTCGAGCCGCGCTGGTTCGACCGCCTCGAGGAAGGGCTGGCGGAGGCGCGGCGACTGCGCCGTGCCGTCGTCGTCAAGCCGACGGGCCAGGGCTACGGCTGCAACGACGACTGGTGACCGGCTGCGACCCTGACGAGAGCCGTCGGCTTCTCGCAGCCTGCGGTCGCGACGTTGATCGCCACCGCGTTCGTGCCCGTTCGCTTCAGCCTGATGCTGTCGGGGCCCGGCTCGGATGACGCCGGCCGTCGCCTCGTGGTCGAGACGCGCCCGCCGGGAATGGCGGCGATCCGCCCCCCGGACCTGCTGGTCCTGGACCCCGACGCCCAACTGATCGCGCGCCTGCCGTTCGACGCCAGCGCCGAAGAAACGCTGGATCTGCTTCGCCGCGTGCTGGCGGCGCGCCCGGATCTGGCTCCGCCGCGCGACCCACTCGCCGACGCGGCCTATGACCTCGACGATCCGCGCCAAGCCAGGCTCGCGGAACTCGAGGCGCGGTGGGAGTCCGGGGAGCGCGCGAGCCTCGCCCCGGCCCTCGAGGAATGGCTGGCTCGAAACGGCGAGACCTGGCCTCACGGCACCGCCGTGGCCCTGAACCTGCTGGGCGCCGCGCGATACCACGGCGGCGACTTCGCGGGCGCCGACCGCGCCTGGGAGCAAGTCGTCGAACGTCACGCGGCTCATCCGCTGAGCCATCGGGCCCGCTACAACCGCCTCGACGCGCGTTCCTGGCCGCTGCGCCCTTCGCCCGACCTGCAGGGAGCCCGACATCCGTGGATCGGCATCGACCGGCCGGTCATCGTCCCGGACGAAGCGGCGCGTGATGCGCGAATGGCCGCGGTCGCCCGTGACCCGCGCTACAGGAAGCTCCCCGCGAGCGGCCTGGTCCTCGTGCGGATTCCCGCGGGCTCCTTCACGATGGGGGCCAGCGATCCGAAGTTCCCCCGCGAGCGTCCGCTGCGCCAAGTGACGCTCAGCCGGCCGTTCTGGATGGCCGCGTGGCCGGTGACGCGCGGCCTGTGGCGGCGCTTTCGCCCCGGCGACGCGCCGGCACCGCTCGACCTGCGCGCGGACGACCTGCCGATGGCCGAGGTCTCGCGCCAGGACGCCCTCGCCTGCGTCGACTTCCTCTGCGAGCTCGACGGACACCGCTACCGGCTCCCCACGGAAGCGGAATGGGAATACGCGGCGCGCGGCGGCCTCACCGGCAAGGCGCATCCGTGGGGCGACGAACCGCCCGAACCGCGACTCTGCAACTTCGACCTGCCGCAGCCCGTCCCGGTCGCGAGCTACCCTGCGAACGGCTACGGGCTTTTCGAGATGGTGGGCAACACCCAGGAGTGGGTGGCGGACGCTTTCGCCGAGGACGCCTACTCCCGAACGCCTGCGGAGGTCGTCGATCCGGTCGTCAACGAGGGCGACGAAGGCAATCAGGGGGGGCTCTTCGTGGCCCGCGGGGGCTTCACCGGCCTCAGCTTCTGCCGCCACTGGACGCGCAACGCCCTGCGCCTCGCCGCCCACCGTGCGAGCGTTCGCGTCGTCGCCTTCGACTAGGAACCCGATCGACCGGGCCGCCGGAACGCGAAGCGGAGTGCCGGGTCGGTGGCCCATTCGACGCGGTACTCCGGCCGGGTCGAATGGGCACTCCACCAGCGCGTGGCGTCCTCGACCTGCCCCACGGGGTCGCGACGCCATCGAGCCCCGACGAGCGTGCCCAGGGCCACCGCGGCCCTGACGCGAACGCCAAACGGCTCGATTTGCCGGCCGCGAAGGTGGGCTGCCAGCACCTCGCTGGCCAGCGGTGAGAGCTCTTCGGCACCGACGATCACGTCCGCCAGGGCGTGGATCGCTGCGTTGCGGACGCCTGGAGCCAGGCGATCCTGCTCGGCGAGCAGTGCGGCGATCTCGGACCAGGGGCGCTGTGGCAGGAAGTCGGTCAACAGCAGGGACGTCCACAGGCGCGGTTCGCGCAGGGGCAGCAGCGCCTTCTCGCGGATGTCTGCAAGCTGCGCCTCCAGTGCTGCCCGCTCCACGCCGGCCCGGGTCGAGGGGGCCTTGGCGAGCGCAAGCCAATGGTCGTACCGCTCCAGGCTTTCCAGGAAGTCGCGGCGATCGAAGTCTCTGCTCCGGCCCGTGAGCAGCGCATCCGTGATCGTGGCGAACGTGTGCCCGAGGATCTCGCTGGCCGTGTCGTCGAGAAGGATGAAGTGCGCGAAGTTGATGCGCCACCAGGGAAGCGCCAGCCCGCCTCGGTAGTCGCGAAGGCCGGGCAGGTGGTCCGGGAACCCGTCCTCGGTGTAGAGGATTCGAACGGGGATGGTCCGTTCGTTGACGACCTCGATGATGTCTGGGTGGTCGAACACGCGCACGCGCATGGAGTAGTGGCCGCGTCAACATGGTGCGTCGTCGAGGGCCCCGGTCTCGCGGGTGCTGACGGCGAGGAGGAGGGGCTTGGACTCGCGCCTCGCTGCCTCCAGGGCTGGACCGAGCCGCTGCCAGCGAATCCCCCGGCGGGGGTCGTCCGCCAGATGCTCCGCCCCGGAGTCCTGGCCCGCGATCGTGGGGCCCTTCCCGGGAGCGGACGCCGGCGCCTGGGGGCCTGAGCCGCCGCACCCGGCGACGAGAGCCAGAAGGACCCCGAACAGGGCCCCTGCGGCGGAACGCAGAGGGTCCACAGTCGAATCGACTCGCGAGCGCAAGAGCGAACCATACCCCAGGTGCGAACCCCGGGGGACGGGCGAGAATCATGCTCGCGCTCCGGGAGGAGATCATCGTGACGAAACAGCGGCTGCACGCCCTGGCGAGCCTCGCGATCGGCTTCGTGCTGGCCCTGGCCCTCGTGGAGCTGGCCGCGACCGCCTGGCTCTACGTCGAGGACGGCCACCACACGCCCGCGGCGAAGCTCTTCGAGCGCACCCGGAACACCTACGTGCGCGACCTGACCCCGGACTCGGGTTGCCGCTTCGTCGACACCTTGTTCCCTCACCCCTACCTGGCTTTCGTGCACCACGGCAATCCGCCGTGTGGCGCGACGAACGTCAACGACATCGGCCTGTTCAACGACGACTTCCAAGTCGTCAAGCCAACCGACCGATACGTCGTCCTGCTGACGGGCGGCTCGGTCGCCTCGAACCTCGGCCAGACCGGGGCGCCCCCCGCGCCACGCTTCCTGGAGGAGGAGCTCAACCGGCGCTACGTGAGCCCCGACGGCAGACCCTTCCTGGTCCTGAACGGCGCCGCCGGGGCCTGGAAGCAACCGCAGCAGTTGATCCTGTTCTCGCTCTACGCCACCTCGGTCGACGCCGTCGTCACGCTCGACGGTTACAACGAGCACTACTACTTCCGGACCGGGGTGCCGTCGCGCCTCGAAGCGCCCGCCTCCAGCTTCCTCGAGGTCAACCCGTTCGTCGCCGGCGAGCGCTTCGGCGACGCGGCCACCGGCTGGCTGATCGGCCGCGTCGTCGGCGGCCTCGCCCGCAACCCGCTCCTCGGGCACTCGCACGCCGCCTACCTGGTGATCCGTCGCCTCGAGGCCTTCGCCCGCAGCCAGGAGCGCTTCGGCACCAATGCGCGCACGTCGTTCGCGGGCATGTTCAGGCTCCCCGAAGACGTCCGGACGGACGGCGAGCGCCTGTTCGCCGTCCAGATGGACCTCTACCGGAAGTACGCCCGGGGCATCGAGGCAATCGCCCGCGACCACGGCGTCCGCACCGCGTACTTCCTGCAGCCGGTGCCGGCCTGGGGCAAGACGCTCAGCCCGGAGGAGAAGGCCGCGGTCGGTGACCTGAGTTACGGCCCCGTCTATCGGCGCATCGTCGACGGCATGCTGGCACTGCGCGAACGCGGCCTGCCGGTCTACGACCTCGGCGACCTGCTCGTGGACCAGCCGGGCACCTTGTACGCCGACCACATCCACTTCGCCCACGAGCTGCGCGGCGAGAGCCGGGGCTACCGCCTGCTGGCAGCCCGCATGGGCGAACGGCTGGCGGATGCCTGGGGCCTGAGGCGCAAGTCCTGATGCGGATCGCCGTCGCTTCGCCCGACCGCGACGCCTGGTCGCAGACCTTCGTCCGCGCCCACGTCGAGGGGCTGCCGGGAGTCGCCTGGCATCTTCATGGGGGGGCTCCGCCCACGCTGGCCCGCCGGCCCGGAGCGGACGGCGACGAGCCGCTCGACGGCCGGCGGCGGATCTCGACTTGGCGACGACGCGACCCGATCGCCGACTTCCTCCGCGACGAGCGCATCGACGTTCTGCTCGCGGAGTTCGGGCCGACGGGGGTCGCCGTCGCCGAGGCCTGCGCCGCCGCTGGCGTGCCACTCGTCGTCCACTTCCACGGCTACGACGCGTACCGGGCCGACGCGCTGGCGCACGCGGGGCCGCGCTACCCGGCCCTCTTCGCGCTGGCGGCCGCCGTCGTGGTGGTGTCGACGCCGATGCGGGAGCAACTCCGCGCGCTGGGCGCTCCACCCGAGCGCCTGCACCTGCTGCCCTACGGCGTCGCCCCCGAGACGTTCGTGGCGACGCCGCTACCGGCCGCGCCTCCCGAGTTCCTGGCCGCCGGCCGGTTCTGCGAGAAGAAGGCGCCGCACCTGACGCTGCTGGCGTTTCGCGAGGTGCTGCGCGAGGTGCCCGAAGCCCGCCTGCGCCTGGTCGGAGACGGGCCGCTGCGCGAGGCCTGCGAGATCCTCGTCCAGGCCCTCGACCTGCGCGGATCCGTCACGTTCGCGGGCGTCGCGAGCCATGCCGGGATGCCCGCCCTGTTCGCCGCATCGCGCGCCTTCGTCCAGCACTCGATCGCCACGCCGAGCGGGGACCACGAAGGACTGCCGGTGGCGATCCTCGAGGCGCAGATGTGTGGCCGCCCCGTCGTATCGACCCGCCACGCCGGCATCCCGGAAGCGATCGTGGAACAGGAGACCGGGCTGCTCGTCGACGAGGGCGACATCGCCGCGATGGCGGACGCGATGGTGCGGCTGGCGCGCGAGCCGGAACTCGCGAGCCGGATGGGAGCGGAGGCCGCAGCGCGGGCCCGGCGCCGGTTCGCGCTCGGCCCGAGCCTCGAGAGGCTGGCGGCCCTGCTCGCGAGCTGCGCCGGGCGACGCACCTCGGCCTGAGCCGCGTCTCGCTTCAGGCGGGGTCGACCTCGAAGAGCGGCGCGAGCTCGGGGAACACGGAGCGCGTGTCTTCGCCGCGCAGCCGATCGAGGTCCGCGCACATCCGCCGGAACTCGGGCAGCAGCGCGGTGTCGTCCCCGGAGTGCATGAAGGCCACGCTGCCGCGGAACTCGTTGCACACCATGTCGAGCTTCACGTGCCCGGTCACGGCGGGGGGCGCGATCCGTCGAATGTGGTCGGCCAGCTCCATCGAGTGGCTGCGGGGTGCGGGCGGGGGAGAACGCCGCGCCCAGTCCGCGATCCACTCGAGGTGCCGCTCCGTGGCGGCCTCCACGTCCCGCTTCAGGGGCGGAGGCAGCACGCGCAGGCTGTAGGCCCGGGGACTGCGCAGGGTGTGCGGCATGAAGGCGTCGACGGCGATCAGGCCGCGGCGCGTCCACTCCCGATGCAGCTCGGGGAGGCGCAGCACGTTGAAGACGCTGATCGTGGGCGTGAGCATGAAGTCGACGTGCGGGACCTGCGCCAGCATGCGCTCCCGGTTCTCCAGCGTCCGCGCCCACGACTGGCCCTTGCGCTGCAGTTCGCCGCGCGGGCCGCTGTCGTCGAGGCTCGCGTGGACGTGGACGTCCTCGAACTGGCTCCACAGCTCGAGCACGTCGCGGCCCTCCCAGCGCAACTGCGAGAAGTTCGTGGAGTAGCGGAGCTTGACGTCCCGCCGGCCGGCCGCGAGCAGCCGGTCGAGCAGGCGGTAGTGCTCCTCCATCAGCAGCGGCTCGCCGCCCGCGAAGTACACCTCTTCCACGCCGTCGATCCACTCGGAGAGCTGGGCCAGCAGGCTCTCGAAGTCCGGGACGCCCCGGTTCACACGCTGCGGGTGCGCGAGCTGTCCGAGCTCGAGGGCGTCGTCGTACCAGGCCGAACTGGAGTGGTGCCCGCAGATGCGGCAGCGGAAGTTGCACAGGTTCGAGTAGCGGAGGTCCCACGACACCGGCGCGGCCTCGGCCGCGTGCCCGTCGGCGCGCGTGCGGCGCACCCAGTCGAACTTCTCCGCATAGAGCGCGTTCGTGATGCGGCGCTTGCTGCGCAGCCCGAGCCGATCGCCCTCGTGGCACTGGGCGCAGCGCGGGTCGGGCTCGTCCCGGATCATCTTCAACCGGAGGTCGCGGATCGGCTGCCCGTTCCAGATCTGCCCCAGCGTCTGCCGGTTGGCGTCGCCCAGCGCCTGCTCACGGTCCCAGGGCGTCAGGCAGCAGGGCACGACGGTCCCGAAATGGGAGACGAAGAGGTGGACCCACGGAACCATGCAGAAGGCGCGGCTGTCCAGGAGGCGGTCCACGTTCGTGACCCGTGCGTCCGGCAGGGAGAGCGCGAGGTCCACTCCACCGGGGGCTTCCGACATGTCAATCGAGCGGCATCACGAAGGCCTCGAAGAGGCGGAGCGCCTCTTCCCGTTCCAGTCCGGGCAGGGAGCGACAGACGATCTCGGGCGGGATGGCGACGAGGCGCGACTCCGCTGCGACGCCGCGACCCCGCAAGGCCGCCTGGGCCAGCACCCAGCGCAGTCGGTCCTCGATCTCGCGCGCCGTCGTCTCGACGTCATCGCCGGACCCGGCGTCCGCCAACGACCTCCGTACCCTGGCCAGGTACTCCTCGATGTCCGCCGGCGGCGCGGCGATTCCGCGCGCGGCCTTTCCCGCGGCTGCAGCCGCCCATCCGCGGATCTGGCCGATCAGGTCGAGAAGGGCCTGGCCATTCTGTCTCTCGAGGGGGTTGCCGGACTCGGGCTGGTAGCGCCCGAGAACCTCCGCGACCTCGGCCAGCTCCTCGGCGGGCAGGGCCTGCAGGCTGCACTCGGCCGGCATCTCGACCGCGTTGAAGAAGAGCGGCATCTGCCAGCGGTTGGCGAAGGCGACGACGTCGGGCAGCTCGCGCCAGTTCTGCGGCATCGGGCAGTAGCTCATCGTGAGCGATGTCCCTCGCTGTCGCGTGTACTCGCGGAACCAGCCGACGTGCTCGAGGACCCGGTCGAACCGGGCGTTCTTGCGGATCGACTCGTAGGTCACGGGGTCGATCGAGTCGATCGAGACCGAGACGCTCATGCGCAGGCCCGTCAGGGCCTCCCGCATCCTACGGTCGAGTACCGCCCCGCTGGTCTGGACCGACACCGCCAGGCTCGGGTTGACCGAGGCCATGCGTTCCCAGAGGTCGGCGTACTCGGCGACCAGGAACGGCTCGCCTCCGAGGAAGTGGGCGCGCCTGAGGGTCGGCAGGAACTCGTCGAGCTCCGCGAAGAACGTGGCGTCGTAGGGCGAAGGGATCGGCGGCAGTTGCTCGCGGTTGCGGCGTATCGCCGAGGAGAACTCCCCACGGCACATGATGCACTCCAGGCTGCAGGTGTTGAACAGCTCGAAGTCCATCCTCAGTGGCAGGGCTGGGGCGTCGCGAGCCAGGTCGTCGTAGTTGAGCAGCGGCAGGTTGCTGAGGTTGCGGCTGCGGACGAGCGTGTGGCACGGGCGACAGCCACCCGAGAGATCCCAGGCCGCGACCGCCTCGCGCTGGCGCCGGAGCCTCACCCCATCCCAGATCTCGCGGATCGACTGCTGCGGCCAGGTCCCGGCCGGGTGGGTCTTGGCGAAGCAGCACGCGAAGACCTGGCCCCGCAATCCGAAGAACAACGCGTTCTGCGGCGCGTGACAGGCTTGCGTGCGCGCGGCCATTGCGCGCCGCGCGTTGAGAGCCGCGACGTCCGCCTCGTCGAGCAGGGTACCGGGCATCAGTGAATGCCGATCGTAGCTGACCGCGCGCCGGTGCCTCGTGGCGTGAGCGTCGCTCGCGCGCTCTCGCGACCCGGGGCCGTACCCGTCTACCGCGCGGCCGCCGCCGGAACCCGCACGGCCAGGGCCGATGCGGCCAGCGTGAAGACGACAGCGGCCAGGACGTGGAAAGCGGTCGCGTAGGAGCCGGTCCACAGGACGGCGCGGGCCAGCAGCAGGGGGCCGATCGCCGAGGCGAGCACCGTCAGGATCTGGGCGGCGCCCTGGATGCGGCCGAGGTGGGTGCGGCCGTAGAACTGGCCCCAGGCGCTGAAGAAGCCGACGATCACGAAGCCGCCGGCGAGGCCCATGGCCGCCGCCCACGCCATCACGCCGGCCTGGGTCGAGATCTGCGGGAGCGCCAGCAGGCCCAGGCCCAGCAGCGCCATCGCCGTCACCAGCAGCGTGCGCTGCGAGATGCGGCGCAGCGCCCAGCCGCCGCCGAAGTTGCCGACGAGGGCGACGATCGCGGTCACCGCCAGCGTGCGGTGGTAGGTCGCGGGGTCGAAGCCGCGCTCGGCGAGGATCGACTCGTTGAACAGCGCGATGCCGGAGGCGATGAGGCCGTAGACGGCGGAGGACAGCGCGAACACCCAGAACGTGCCCGTGCGCAGCGCCTCGCCGAGCGTCGCGCCGGGCGCGGTCAACGACGCGGGGTCGTGCTCGTGCCCGGCCGCCGCGTCCGCGCCGTCGACCGCGACGCCGCACGACTCGGGCGTGTTGCGGGCGAACGCCAGCGCCAGCGGCGCCAGACCCGCGACCAGCGCGAGGCCGATCGTCGCCCACGCCGCCCGCCAGCCCTGGGCGAGCACGATCGCGCCGACCAGCGGGAACGCCAGCATGAAGCCGACGCTCATCACCACCGAGTAGACGCCCATCGCCGCCGGCAGCCGCCGCGAGAACCACTTGCCGACGAGGGCGAGGCTCGCCACGGAGAGCGCGCTCTGGCCGAAGCCGCGGGTCAGCGTCACCAGCAGCAGCAGCGCGACGGCACCCGTGACCGCGCTCATCGCCAGCACCACCGCGCCGAGGCCGAGCGCCAGCGCCGTCAGCACCGCCCGCGAGCCGGCGCGGTCGATCAGGCGGCCGATGCCGAGGCAGAACAGCGAGCCGGCGAGTGTCGCCCACAGGTTGATCTCGGCGAAGGCGACGCGGTCGAGGCCGAGGTCCCGCATCAGCGGCTCGGTGACAAGGCCGAGGCCCTGGGTGCGGCCGGGCAGCGTGCCGACCATCGCCGCGGCGGCGACGCCGAGGTTGACCCAGCCGTAGTAGAGCGGCCGCCGGGCGAGCCCGAGCGGGAGCGTCTCCGTCGCCGGCATCGAAAGCGGTGTCACGGCGATCTCCTTCTCGAAGCCCACCAGGCGGCGCCCAGCGCGAGGAACGCCAGCACTCCCGCGACCCGCATCGGGCCGCGCGCGAACACCACCGCTCCGTTCAGGAACATGAAGGCGACGAACGCGCGCATCGCTCCGTCGAGCCTCCGCGGTCGCGCCGCGTAGCTCGCCGGCCGCAGCCGCCACCACGCGGCGTCCGCGCCCCAGATCAGGAGGAAGGCGTAGTTGACCCAGACGCCTTCGCCCACCGCCGCGCCCATCCGATCCAGCGTCTCGCGCGCGACCTCGGCACGGGCCAAGTCGTGGCTCCAGTCGTGGACCAGGCCGAAGGCCAGCGCCACGTGGACGATCATCGCGAGGGCGCCCGCCTGCCAGGCCCTCGCCACCTGCGCGTCGGCGGCGCCGGTGCGGAGCCGCCGCCACTCGCTCCCCACCCAGGCGCCGGTGGCGACCCAGGCGGCGGCGCGCACGATCAGCTCGGAGGGATCCCCGGGGGTCATTCGCGCGAGAGGATACGCGGGCGGTGGGGCACCGGCGCCGAAAAACGTTGTGACTACGGCTGCGCGGGCGACGCGGCGGGCGACGGCGCCGGGGCGGCCGGGGCGCAGTTGCAGGCCGGGCAGCCCGCGTCGAGCACGATCTTCCAGCTCCCGTCCTGCTCGCGCCGCCAGGTGGAGTTGTACGTGCCGACGTTCTTCCCCGCGGGATCCTTGACCGGGCCGCTGCTGTAGGCGAGGCCGCCCGTGGCGATCACCGCGACCCGCTCGGGGCCCCACGAGAAGGGCGCCTGCGGCCCCTCGTAGAAGCGCTTCCACGCGGCCGCCACCGCGTCCCTGCCGCGGATCGGCCCCTGGCCGCCGAAGAACACGGTGTCCTCGGCGAGGAACGAGACGAAGGCCGCGTGGTCGCGGTCGGCCATCGTCTTCGCGAAGGCGGTCTCGGCGGCGCGCACCTGCGCCTCCTGCTCGGCGATCGACTGGGCCCCGGCCGGGGCCGCCCACACGCACAACGCGACGAACGCGGCGGCGCAACGCATCGGTTCTGCTCCCTTGTTCTGCCGTCGGAACCCGTCGGTATTGTCACCCGCGCCGATCGCGCTACGCTGCGCCATGCCCAAGCCCTTGAAGCGCCCGGGCGCGCAGCGCGCCGATCCGGTTTCCCGCCTGCGCGCGATCTGCCTCGCGCTGCCGGAGGCCAACGAGAAGATCTCGCACGGCGCGCCGGTGTGGCGCGCGGGCGCGGGCAAGCTGTTCGCGATGCTCGACGACCACCACCATGGCGCGCCGCACCTGTCCGTGTGGCTGGCGGCGCCGCCCGGGGCGCAGGAAGCGCTCGTCGAAGCCGACCCCCAGCGCTTCTTCCGCCCGCCCTACGTGGGCCCCGCGGGCTGGGTCGGCGTGGTGCTCGACCGGCGCCCGTCGTGGGCCCAGGTCGCGGCGCTCGTGGAGCAGGCGTTCCGCCACGTCGCGACGCCGAAGCTGCGCGCGCAGCTCGACGCACCGGAGCGCCGCTAGCCGCTCAGATCACCGCCGGCTCGAGGAGCTGGATCGTGCCGGCCGCGGCGTCGATCTCGACCGGCAGGCCGCACGGCAGCGTCCACTGGTCCTCCTGGTGGCCGAAGACGGCGTTGTGCCAGGCGGGGATGCCGAGCGGCTTCACGTGGTCCTCGAGGACCTCGCGCAGCGTCAGCGACGCGTAGCTGCCCTCGCCCGGCTCGCACCGGCTGCAGGTGCCGAAGACGAAGCCGGCCAGCTTCTTCAGAACGCCCGAGAGTGCCAACTGCGTCATCATCCGGTCGACCCGGTACGGCTCCTCGCGCACGTCCTCGAGGAACAGGATGGCACCCTCGAAGTCGGGCACGTAGGGCGTGCCGATCAGCGCGCTCAGCACCGTCAGGTTGCCGCCGTAGAGCACGCCGCGGGCGCGGCCCGGGGTCAGCGTGCGCACCCGGTGGTCGCGCTGGACGAGGTCCTTCTCCGGCTTCGGTGGCGGCGACAGCAGCGCGGCTTCGCCGTCCATCAGCACCCGCTGCGCCTGCAGCCGCTGGAACTCCGACCAGCGCGACACGCCGACCGGCCCGTGGAAGGTGACGAGGCCGGTGCGCGCGGGGATCGCGAGGAGCAGCGCCGTGATGTCCGAGTAGCCCATCAGCGGCTTCGGGTTCTTCGCGATCAGGTCGTAGTCGAGGTGGGGCAGCACCCGCGCCGAGCCCCAGCCGCCGCGCACGCCCAGGATCGCCTTCACCTCCGGGTCCGCGAACATCGCGTTGAGGTCGGCAGCGCGCTGCTCGTCGCGGCCGGCGAGGTAGCCGTGGCGCGCGAGCGCGTGCTGCCCGCGGCGGGGAACGAAGCCGAGCGCGCGCACGACGTCTTCGACCAGCTCCAGCTCGCCCTCGTCGAGGGTCAGCGTCGCGGGCTGGGCGAGGCCGACGACGTCGCCCGGTTGCAGCCGCCGCGGCTTGATCAGGCGCGGCGCACGCGGCGCGGGCATGCCCGCCTCGAGCTCCCGCGGTCCTGCCGTGACGCCCAGCCCGGCCGCCACCGCTGCGAACATCCACTCGCGCCGCGTCGTCATCTTCCCCCCCTGGCCGAGTGGGGATTGTAGTTAAGCTTGGCCATGCCCCGGCACGTGCTCCCGGCGACGCTCGCCCTGGCGCTGGTGGCCTGCGGCCCGCGCGCGCCGGCCCCCTCGCCGGGGCCGCACGACGACCTGCGCATCGCCGTGCGGGCCGACGTGGCGGGCTTCTTCCCGGACGCCCGCGTCAACGAGAGCTTCACCATCCAGGTCAACGGGCTGCTCTTCGAGACCCTGACGCGCTTCGACGACCGCCTGCGGCTCGCGCCCGGGCTGGCGTTGCGGTGGGAGAGCCCGGACGATCGCACCTATCGCTTCGACCTGCGGCCGGGCGCGCGCTTCGCCGACGGCCAGCCGTTGACCGCGCACGACGTCGTCGCTTCGCTCGAGGCCAGCCGCGCGGGCTGGGTGACGCGCGACTACCTGCAGTCGATCGAGTCCGTGCGCGCGCTGGACGAAACGCGGGTGGAGATCCGCACCGGCACGCCGTACCTCGCGCTGCTGACCCGGCTGCCGTGGGCGTTCGTGCTGCCGCGCAGTGCCCTGCGCGCCCCGGGGTCGGCGGTCCCGGTCGCCGGCTCCGGTCCCTACCGCCTCGCGGAGTGGCAGCCGGGGAAAGAGATCCGGCTGGCGCGCAACCCCCACTGGAGCGGACCCGCTCCCGACTTCGCCGACGTCTCGCTGCGGGTGATGCCCGACGCGGCGGCGCGGGTCGCGGCGGTCGAGCAGGGTACCGCCGACGTCGCCGACCAGGTCCCGCTCGAGGGAGTCGAGCGCCTGCGCCGGAACCCGGAGCTGCGGGTCGTGGAGCGCAGCGGGCTGCGCGTGCTGTTCCTCGCCCTGCGCGTCGATCGCCCGCCGTTCTCGGACCCGCGGGTCCGCGAGGCGCTCGACCTGGCGATCGACCGCCGCGAGCTGTCGCGCCGCGCGCTGCACGGGCGCGCCGAGCCCGCGTCCCAGCTCGTGCCGCCCGCGATCGTGGGCTTCGACCCCACGCTGGGCGCGACCGCGGTCGACCGCGGTCGCGCGCGGGCGCTGCTGCGGGCGGCCGGCGCCGAGGGCCTCGCGTTCCGGCTCGACGGGCCCAACAACCGCTACGTGGGCGACCGCGAGATCCTCGCCGAACTGGCGCGGCAACTCGGCGCGCTCGGCCTGCGGGTCGAGGTCAACGCCATCGACAAGCGCGACTTCTTCCCGCTGATCGAGAGCGGCGCGTCGGCCGCCCACCTGGTCGGTTACGCCTGCGAGTCGGGCGACGCGGGCGACGTGCTGAACTCGATGCTGCACTCGGCGCGCGGCGGCCCGCTCGGCAGCCTCAACTCGCTCGGCGTCGCCGACGAGGCGCTCGACGCGCTGATCGCCGAGGCCGACGCGGCCCGCACGGACGACGCGCGCGCGCGCAGCCTGCGCGCGGCCCTGCAACGAGCGACGAAGCTGCGCGCGGCGCTGCCGCTCGTGATCCAGACGGAGGCCGTGCTGCTCGGCCCGCGCGTGGCCTGGGACCCGCCGCTCAACCTCGCCCTGCGCCCGGAGCGGATGAAACGGCGGCAGGGTCTGATGCGTTGATGCAGCGTGCCGGATGCTATGATGCGTCCGTGCGGACGACCCTGACGCTCGACGCAGACCTCGCCCACGCCCTGAAGGAGAAGGCGCGCAAGCAGCGTCGTCCGTTCAAGGGCGTGGTCAACGACACGCTGCGCGCCGGCCTGGCGGCGGGGCAACCCGTGGCCCGGCGCTATCGGCTCAAGCCGGTGGCCGCCGGAGGCGTGGTGCCGGGGATCGACATCGACAAGGCCTTGCGCCTCGCCGAAGCGCTCGAGGACGAGGCCATCGCCCGCAAGCTCGAGCACCGCAAGTGATCCTGGTCGACGCCAACGTCCTCGTCTACGCGATCGACTCGGACTCTCCTCACCACGCCGCGGCGCGCCGCTGGCTGGAGGCCGCGCTCTCCGGCACGACCGCAGTGGGACTCGCCTGGATCGTGATCCTGGCGTTCCTGCGGCTGACGACGCGGCCGGGCATCCTGCGCCGGCCGCTGTCGCCGATGCAGGCGATGGCGTTCGTCGACGAGTGGCTGGCCCAGCCTTTCGTCCAGCCGGTGGTGCCCGGCGAAGGCCACTGGAACATCCTGCGCAAGCTCGTGCGCGACGCGGGCACCGCCGGCAATCTCACGTCGGACGCCCACCTCGCCGCGCTGGCGCTCGAGCGCGGCGCGGCGATCTGCTCCACGGACCGCGACTTCGAACGCTTCCCGGGCGTCGAGCGCATCGACCCGCTGGCGTAGGCGGCTGCCGCCGCAGCCGCCGCTACTTCGCGGCCGGCGCCTCGTCGGCGAACAGGCCGCGCTTCGCCTGGTCGCGCTCGATCGAGCGGAACAGGGCGCCGAAGTTGCCCTCGCCGAAGCTCCAGTGGTTCTTGCGCTGGATCAGCTCGACGAAGATCGGGCCCACCAGGTTCTTCGTGAAGATCTGCAGCAGGTAGCCCTCGTCGTCGCCGTCGACCAGCACCTGGCGGCGGCGGATCTCGTCGCGGTCCTCGGTCACGTTCGGCACGCGCTGGAAGACCTCGGCGTAGTAGTCGTCGTCCATGTCGAGCATCTCGATGCCCGAGCCCTCGAGCCCGCGCAGCGAGGCCAGGATGTCCTCGGTCAGGAACGCGATGTGCTGGATGCCGGGCCCTTTGTACTCGTCGAGGTACTCGTTGATCTGGCTCTTCTTCTCGTCGGCCTCGTTGATCGGGATGCAGAAGCTGCCGTCGGGCGAGCGCAGCGCGTAGGACGTGAGCCCGGTCTTGACGCCGCGGATGTCGAAGTAGCGGACCTCGGTGAAGCCGAACACGCCCTTGTAGAAGTCCGACCAGCGCGCCATCGTGCCCTTCTCGACGTTGTTGGTCAGGTGGTCGATGCGCAGGAAGCCCCTGGCGGGCTGTCGCAGCGGCTGCGGGTGGGCGACGAAGCCGAGCGACTCCCAGAAGCCCGGCTGCCCGTAGCCGTCGAGGAAATAGACGAGGCTGTCGCCGATGCCGTAGATCGCGGGCAGCGGCGCGCCGCCGCGGGCGAGGTCGACCCGCTCCGGCAGCCGCGCACCCCGCGCCACCGCCGCGTCGCGGCCTTTCGACGCGTCCGCGAAGATCCAGCCCATCGAGCAGGCCGAGGGGCCGTGCGCCTTCGAGAACGCCGCCGCGAAACCGTCCGCGTCGCGGTTGAGCAGGAAGGCGATGTCGTGCTGCTGGTAGAGGTCGATCGCGCGCTCCGCGTGGCGCATCGTGCGCGAGAAGCCGAAGGCGCGGAACAGCGCGTCGAGCTTCTCGGGCTCGGGCGAGGCGAACTCGACGAAGGCGATGCCGCGGAGCCCGGTGGGGTTCTCGGCAGCGGCGGGGGCGGACACGGACATGGAGCTCTCCTCGGTTCGGGCGACGGGTATCCGGGACTTATAGCGGAGCGAAAAGGCCGACGGATAGCACAAAGATCGGGCACTCTCTGTGCGTTCGTCATACACTCTCGGGGTGCAGGTCACGCTGGACCAGGCCCGGGCCCTCGACGCCTTCGCGCGCCACGGCACGTTCCAGAAGGCGGCGGCGGCGCTGGGCAAGGCGCACACCGCGGTCCTCTACGCGCTGCGCGGGCTCGAGCAGCAGACCGGCCTGGTGCTGCTCGACCGCACCGGGTGGCGGACGCGGATCACACCCGAGGGCGAACGCGTGCTCGAGCACTGCCGGCGGCTGCTGCAGGCCGAGGCCGACCTCGTCGCCGCCTGCGCCGAGGCACGCACGGGCTGGGAGGCCTCGGTGCGGGTGGTACTCGACGGCATCTTCCCGACGGAACCGCTGCTGCGCGCGATCGGCGCGCTGGCCCGCGAGGGCTGCCCGACCCGCTTCGACGCTCTCGTCGAGTTCCTGTCCGGCGTCGAGGCCGCCTTCGAGCGCGAGCGCGCCGACCTGATGGTCTCGCTGCTGCCGCCGTCGCTGCCCGGGCTGCGCTCGCTGCCGCTGCCGCCCGTGCGCGCGCGGCTGGTGGTGCGCCGCGGCCATCCGCTCGCGAAGCTGCGCGGTCCCCTGCACGGCTCGGACCTGGCGCGCCACGTGCTCGTCACGGTGCGCGGCTCCGACCCGCGGCTCCAGCTCGCGACCGAGCCGCTGGAGCAGCGCTCGACCGTGCGGCTGCCGGACTTCGCGGCCAAGCGGGCGGCGATCCTGGCCGGGCTCGGCTTCGGCTGGCTGCCCGATCATCTCGCCGCGGCCGACCTGAAGGCGGGTCGCCTGGTCGCGCTCGTCGTCGACGGCCGCCGCGAGCACGTGTTCGAACCACGGCTCCACCACAGGGCGTCGGCGCCGCCGAGCCGTGCCGCGCGACGCTTGTGCGAGGCGCTGGGGGCGCGGCTCTAGTGCCCGAGGTACTGCTGGTCTCGGGCCGCTTCCCGCCCGCGGGCGGGGTCGGTGGCCTGCGGGCGCTGCGACTGGCGCGGCACCTCCCGGCGCTGGGCTGGACGGTGCGCGTGCTGGCTCTCGACCCGGCAACCGCGCCGTGGCGCGCGATGCGTGACGAGGCGCTGGTCGCGGCCATCCCGCCGGGCACGCCCGTCGACTACCTGACGCTGCCCGTGCCCGCGCGGGGCTGGCGCCCTGCGATCGCCCGGCGGGGACTCCTGAACGAGGCCATGGCGCGGATGCTGGCTCGCGCCGGCCCGGTGCCCGATGTCGCGGGCGCGGCCTTCGCCCGCGCGCCGCTGCCTGAGGTGGATGCCGTGTGGACCACCGGCCCGCCTCACTCCGCGCACCTGGTCGGCCTGCGAGCCCAGCGCCAAGGAGCGCGCTGGGTGATGGACTACCGCGATCCCTGGGCACCCTACGGCCCGCCGGAGCCGGCCCCTGGCCGGTGGCTCGGCGCCGCGCTCGAGCGGGCCTGCCTGGCCCGCGCCGATGCCGTGACGGTGGTGACGGCGGACCTGCGCCGGGCCCTCGAGGCCGCGGTGCCAGCCCTCGCGGGCCGCGTGCACGTCGTCCCCAACGCGGCCGAGGGCGTGGCGCCGGCAGCGGCAGTGCCCCGCGGCGAACGCTGCGTGCTGGCCCACGTCGGCACCCTCAACCCCGCCCGCGACCCGCGACCGCTGCTCGCGGGGCTGGCCGAGGCGATCCGACGAGGCCTCGTCGACCCGGAGCGCTTCCGATTGCGGCTGGTCGGCTGGGTCGCCCCCGAGTGGCGCGCCGCCGTCGGGGCCTCGGGCGTCGAGACCACGGACTTCCTGCCGCGCGCGCAGGCGCTCGCGGAGTTGCGCCGCGCTCACGCGCTGCTGGTCCTCGGCCTGAGCGCCGACGCCCGCGCGCGCGAGGCGCTGCCGGCGAAGGCCTTCGAGGGCCTCGCTTCCGGCCGGCCGATCCTGGCGCTCGTCGAGGGCCGCGACGCCAGGGAGCTGCTCGCCGACCAGCCCGGCGTCGCCTTCGCCGACCCGCGCGACCCCCTGGACGTCGCCCGCGCCGTGGGCGAGGTGTTCGCCGCCTGGGAGCGCGGCGCGCTCTCGGAGCCGGTCGCGGGACGCCGGGTCGACGACCCCGCGCAGGCCGCCCGCCGCGTCGCCGAGCTGCTCGCGGGAGCGTGCTAGCCTTTTCCCATGGCAGCGCCCGTCGCCATCCCGCCCGGCGAACACGTGCCGACCGCCGATCAGCGCCTCACCACCTACGGCGTGCCGTGGAGCCACTACGAGGCCCAGCTCGCGCTGCGCGGGGACAACCCGGTGCCGCGCATGGCCTATCTCGAAGGAGCGCTCGAGCTGATGAGCCCGTCCCGAGACCACGAGCGGATCAAGTCGTACCTGGGCCGTCTGCTGGAGGCGTACGCGCTCGAGCGCGGCATCGACCTCTCGCCCTACGGCGCGTGGACGCTGAAGAACGCCCCGAAGGAGAGCGGCCTCGAGCCGGACGAGTGCTACCTCGTCGGCGACCAGTCGCGCGACGTGCCGGACCTGGCGATCGAGGTCGTGTGGACGAGCGGCGGTCTCGACAAGCTCGAGATCTACCGCCGCCTCGGCGTCGGCGAGGTGTGGACCTGGCGCGACGCCGGGCTCAGCGTGCACGTGCTGCGCGGCAGCGCGTACGCGCTCGTCGAGCGCAGCGCGCTGTTCCCGGACCTCGACCTCGCGCTGCTCGCCTCGTTCCTCGACCGGCCGACGGCGATGCAGGCCGTGCGCGCCTTCCGCGACGCGCTGCGCGGCTGACGGCGGCGATCGCCGACGTGAACTACATCGCCCTGGCCATCCCGGTCTTCTTCCTGCTGATCGGGATCGAGTGGATCGCGGCGCGGCTCGAGCGGCGCGAGGTCTACCGCCTCAACGACTCGGTGGCCGACCTCTCCTGCGGCGTGCTCGACCAGGTGCTCGACGTGTTCACGAAGACGCTGCTGTTCGCGGGCTACCTGTGGCTCTTCGAGCACCACCGGCTGTTCGACGTGCCGGCCTCCGCGGCGTGGGCCTGGGTCGTGTGCTTCTTCGGCATCGACTTCCTCTACTACTGGTTCCACCGCATGAGCCACGAGGTGAACGCCTTCTGGGCGGCCCACGTGGTCCACCACCAGAGCGAGGAGTACAACCTCACGGTCGCGCTGCGCCAGGGCGCGCTGCAGGGCTCGTTTTCGTGGGTCTTCTACCTGCCGCTGGCGCTCGTCGGCTTCCCGCCCGCGATGTTCCTGACGCTGTCGTCCTTCAACACCCTCTACCAGTTCTGGATCCACACCCGGCTGATCGGCCGCATGGGGCCGTTCGAGTGGTTCTTCAACACGCCGTCGCATCACCGCGTGCACCACGCCCGCAACCCGAAGTACATCGACCGCAACCACGGCGGCACGCTGATCGTCTGGGACCGGCTGTTCGGCACCTTCGTGCCGGAGGCCGACGAGCCGGTGTACGGGGTGACGACGCCGCTGCGCACGTGGAACCCGGTGCGCGCCAACCTCGCGCACTGGGCGGCGCTGTTCTCGCTCGCGGGGCGGGCCAGCCGCTGGCGCGACCGGCTGCGGGTGTTCGTCGAGCGGCCCGGCTGGCAGCCGGCCGAGCTGGGCGGCTTCCAGTCGGCGCCCGAGGTGGAGCCCGGCTACCGCAAGTTCGACCCCGAGCTGCCGCGGGGCGTGGCCGCCTACGTGTTCGTGCAGTTCGCGCTGCTGTTGCTGGCGGCGGGCGTCTACTTCAACCGCCAGGACGCGCTGCCGCTCGCCGCGCTGCTCGCGGGTGCCGGCCTGATCGTGGCCGGCGTCGTCGCTGCAGCCGGCCTGCTCGAGCGCCGGGCGTGGGCCCCCTGGCTCGAGGCCGCTCGCCTCGTCGCGGCGGCGCTGGCCGTCGCGGGGAACGCCGCCGCGTGGACGACCGCGGCCGGCGCCTTCGCCGCATTGTCGATCGCCGGGCTGAGCCTGGCGCTGCGCGCGTCCGCGCAGGTTCCGCAGGAGGCACGGGAAGCACGGTGATGGACAAGGTCAAGGCGCGGGGACGCAAGTTCTGGGACGAGTGGGTGCGCCCGCTGCTGATCGTCGCGCTGGTGCTGGGCTCGTTCCGCTCGGCGTTCGCCGACTGGAACGACGTGCCGACGGGATCGATGAAGCCGACGATCCTCGAGGGCGACCGCGTGTTCGTCAACAAGCTCGCCTACGACCTCAAGGTGCCGTTCACGCTGTGGCGGCTGGCGCGCTGGGCCGACCCCGAGCGCGGCGACATCGTCGTGCTGTTCTCGCCCCACGACGGCAAGCGGCTGGTCAAGCGCATCGTCGGCATCCCCGGCGACCGCCTGGAGATGAAGGACCGCCGCCTCCACGTCAACGGCCGGCCCGCGGAGTACCAGCCCGCGGATGGCGCGGCGACGCCGATCGAAGGCGCCGAGTTCCTGCGCGAAACCGTGAATGGCCGCACCCACCTGATCATGCTGACCCCGGGGCGGCCCAACTTCGACTCGTTCGAACCGGTCGACATCCCCGCGGGCAAGTACTTCCTGGTCGGCGACAACCGCGACAACAGCTTCGACTCGCGCTTCTGGGGCTTCGCCGACCGCGAGTCGATCGTCGGCGAGGCGACGGCGGTCGCGCTCAGCGTGGACCTCGACAACTACTGGCTGCCGCGCTGGAGCCGCTTCTTCTCCCGGCTGGAGTAGGAGGCCCTGGCAAAGCGACAATCGGCGAACCCATGGAACGACTGATCGAGGGATTCAAGCGCTTTCGCACCAGCTACTACGAGGCCAATCGGGGCCGCTTCGAGCGGCTGGCCGGCCGGCCACAGCACCCGCGCTACGCGATCGCCACCTGCTGCGACAGCCGCATCGACACCACGCGGGTGTTCGACGCCATCCCCGGCGAGGTGTTCCTGATCCGGAACATCGCCAACCTGATCCCCCCCTACGAGCCCGACTCGCACCATCACTCGACGTCGGCGGCGATCGAGTACGCGGTCCGCGTCCTCAAGGTCGGCCAGTTCGTCGTGCTCGGCCACGCCGGCTGCGGGGGCATTCACGCGCTGCTGAACCCGCCGGCGCCGCCGACGGACTTCATCAACCTGTGGCTCGAGATGGCTGCGTCGGCGCGGGACCGGACCCTGGGCCAGGAGGGACTGTCGCCGGAAGAGCGGCAGCGGCACTGCGAGCTCGAGGCGCTGAAGTCGTCGCTGGCCAACCTGCACACGTTCCCCTGGTTGAAGGAGCGCGTCGACGACGGCAGCCTCCTGGTCGACGCGCTCTACCTCGACCTCGAGCGGGGCGAGCTGCTCCTCTACCAGCCTCAGGGCGACTCGTTCGTCGAGGTCTGACCGCCGGTTCGCCGCCTAGATCAGGGCGACGATCGCGTGCAGCAGCCGGCTGTCCTTCGGCAGCGTCGCGTTGGCGAGCTGCAGCAGGGTCGAGCGGTCGACGCCCGCCTCCGCCATCCGCTCGCGCAGGCGGGGCACGACGTCGCGCTCGCAGAGCCACTGCTCCTCGCGCATCGCCAGCACGATCCCCAGCACGCATCCGGTGACCAGCAACCCGAGGGCGACCGGCAGGCTTCCCAGCCACCAGGCGACGAACGGTCCGCCGCAGCCGACGACGGCGACGAACAGGCACCCGTAGCCGGTGTGCCCCTTGACCCGTTCGTGCTGGGCCTTGAGGAAGAGCACGACGTCCCGCTGGCCCGGGGTCGCGACCCGCACCTCGCCGACGCCGTCGCTCGCCTTCTCGATCAGCGGCACGAAGGTGCCGCAGTA
>WYBL01000172.1 GCA_011526565.1 Acidobacteriota bacterium
AGAACTTGCCGGCGCGCACGTCGGCGACGGCGCCGTAGCCGAGGCCGCCGAGCGCCTCGTGGATGGTCCGGCCCTGGGGGTCGAACACCGACTTCTTGAGGCTGACGTGGACGCGGGCGCGGATCATCGCGGGCTCCTGTGCGGTCTCAGGCGGCGCCGGCGGCGGGGCCGGGCGCGCCCTCGTGCAGCACCTTGCGGATCGGGAACGGGATCTCGATGCCCTCGCGGGCGAAGTCGCGGTGGATCGCCTCGCGCACGGAGCTGCCGGCGAGCCCCGCCTGGGTGTAGTCCTTCGCCCAGCACACGAGCATCAGGTTGACGGAGAAGTCGGCGAAGCGGGTGGCCAGCACCACGGGCTCGCGCGAGGGCTCGACGTACTCGCAGCCGCGGGCGGCGGCCGCCATCAGCGCCTTCGCGCGGTCGAGGTCGCTGCCGTAGGCGACGCCGACCTCGAGGCGGAGGGTCAGGTTGCGGTTCGGCTGGCTCATGTTGACGACGCGGTCCTTGACCAGCGTCGAGTTGGGCACGATCAGGATCGTGTCGTCGAGGGTGCGGATGCGGGTGGCGCGCATGCCGATCGCGATCACGTCGCCGACTTCGCCCGTCGACAGCGCGATGCGCTCGCCGACCTTGAACGGCCGGTCGAGCATCAGCGCGAAGCCCGCGAACATGTTGGCCAGGGTGTCCTGGGCGGCGAGGCCGACGGCCAGCGAGCCGACGCCCAGCGAGACGACCAGCGAGCGCACGTCGACGCGCAGGTGCTCGAGCACGGCGATCAGGCAGACGAGGGCCAGGAACACCTTGCCGGCCTTGGCCAGGAACGGCCCGAACTCGGCGGCGAGCTGACCCTCGCGGGCGGCCACCGACTCGGTCGCGTACCACTCCATGACGATGCCGTACGCGCGGGCCAGCGCGTAGGTCAGGATCAGGGCGCCGAACACGAACAGGAAGGTGTCGAGGCGCTGCGCCCAGCGCCCCTCCACCTGCAGCCGCTCGATCGCCGCGTTGGCGCCGAGCAGGAACAGGGCGTAGGTCAGCGGCCGCTTGAGGGCCGAGAGCAGGCGGTCGTCGAGGCTCGAGGCGGTGCGCGCGACGGTGCGCTCGAACAGCCGGCCGACCAGCCACGACACGACCCGGGCCAGCAGGTAGGACCCGGCCAGGATCGACGCGGTGATCGCCGCCTCGATCGCCGCGGGCCACAGCCAGGCAGCCGTCATGTCGCGGAGGCGCCGAACACGCGGGCGAACAGCGCGTCGACGTGGACGAGGTAGCGCTCGAGCCGGAACACCTCGTCGAGCTCGGCCGCGCTCATCGCCGCCTTCACCTCCGGGTCCGCCTCGACCCGGGCCCGGAAGTCGCCCTCCTGCTCCCAGGCCGCCATCGCGTGGCCCTGCACGATGCGGTAGGCGTCCTCGCGCCGCATCCCCTTTGCGGTCAGCTCCAGCAGGAGCTGGCCGGAGAAGACGAGGCCGCGCCCGGAGTCGAGGTTGCGCCGCATCCGCTCCGCGTCGACCCGCAGCCCGGACACGATCCCGGTGAAGCGGCGCAGGGCGTGGTCGAGGGCGATGAACGAGTCGGGCACGATGACCCGCTCGACGGACGAGTGGGAGATGTCGCGCTCGTGCCACAGCGCCACGTTCTCGAGCGCCGCCAGCGCGTTGCCGCGGATCAGGCGGGCGAGGCCGGTGACCTGCTCGCAGCCGATCGGGTTGCGCTTGTGCGGCATCGCCGACGAGCCCTTCTGGCCGGAACGGAACGGCTCCTCGACCTCGCGCACCTCGGTCTTCTGCAGCGCGCGGATCTCGGTCGCGAACTTCTCCAGGCTGGCGGCGGTGATCGCGAGCGTCGTCAGCACCTCGGCGTGGCGGTCGCGCTGCAGGACCTGGGTGGCGATCGGCGCCGGCTTCAGCCCGAGCTTCGCGCAGACCTCGGCCTCGACGTCGGGCCCGAGGTGCGAGAAGGTGCCGACCGCGCCGGAGAGCTTGCCGACGGCGATGTTCTCCCGCGCGCGCAGCAGCCGCTCGCGGTCGCGGCCCAGCTCGGCGAACCACGAGGCGAGCTTGAGGCCGAAGGTCATCGGCTCGGCGTGCACGCCGTGGGTGCGGCCGATCATCGGCGTGTGCTTGTGCTCGAGGGCGCGCGTCCGGACCGCCTCGCGCAGCGCGTCGACGTCCTTCACGACGAGGTCGAGCGCGTCGCGCATCCGCATCGACAGCGCGGTGTCCACGACGTCGGACGAGGTCAGCCCGTAGTGCAGCCAGCGGCCCTCGGGGCCGACGTTCTCGGCCACGCAGGAGACGAACGCGATCACGTCGTGCTGCACCTCGGCCTCGATCGCGTCGATGCGAGCCACGTCGAAGCGGGCCTTCTCGCGGATCAGGCGCAGCGCCTCGGCGGGCACGACGCCGCGGGCGGCGAGCGCCTCGGTCGCGGCCAGCTCGACGTCGAGCCAGGCCTGGAAGCGGCTCTCGTCGGACCACAGGCGGCCCATCTCGGGCCGGGTGTAGCGTGGGATCATGGCGGCGGCGCGAGTCTAGCAAACGCGCTGCTGCAGTCCCGCGCCTGGGAAGCGTGAGGCGCGCAACCCGCACGCTTCGCCCGGGCCGCGTCCGGCGCGCGCGTTCAGTCGCCGCCCACCCCGAGCGACACCATCGTCGCGCCGCCCTCGCGCATGCCGAGCTCGAGCCGGATCGGCCCCACCCGGCTCGAGTAGCCGAGCCCGACGGAAGCGCCCCAGCGCAGGCCCGAGGCGCGCACCCGGTCGGCGAACGTGTCGCCGAGCCCGACGCGCGCGAGCGCCTGCAGGCCGGAGCCGCCCAACGGCCGGCGCAGGCCGGCGGACAGCGCGAGGGCGTGCGGGCCCTTCAGTTCCTCCTGCCGGTGGCCGGGCAGCTCCAGCCCCCCGAGCCGGAACTGGTCGTAGAGCGGCACCCCGTCGCGCGAGGTGGCGTAGCGCCCGGCGACGTCGAGCGCGGTGCGACCGAAGGCGCGCGCGAGGCGCGCCTCGACGCCGAGCCGGCGGTGAGGCCGCTCCGCTCCCAGCGCGTCGAGCGCGGCCTCCGCCCGCACCACGAGCCGCCCGCCCGCCTGCGGCCAGAGCAGGTCGTCGAGGTTGTCGAGCGTCAGCTCCGCGAACAGCTCGGCGACCGTGTCGCGCGTCTCCGGCAGCGGCACGCCGGGCTCGGAGAAGGTGGACACGCGGCCGAAGCGGGCGCCGGCGGCCAGCGCGCCCCAGCGCTCGAACGGCACCTCCAGCGCCGCGCTCGCGGTCGCCCGCTCGAAGCGGGTGCGGCCCTGGCGCTCGCCCTCGGCGTCGAAGAAGCGCGGCTTGTCCGCGGCCAGCGAGGCGGCGAGCCGATAGCCGAGGCCGGCGACGAAGAGCCGGTCGCCGCGCAGCGACGCGCGCGCGAGCAGCAGCGCGTCGCTGCCGGAGAGCAGCAGCTCGACCTGCTCGCCGAAGCCCAGCGCGTTCTGGTGGCGCAGCCGCAGCGAGGCGCGCGCCTTCTCCCACTCGCTGTAGCCGAGCCCGAGCCCGAGCTGGTTGGGGGCCGCATCGCTGCCGCGCAGGACCAGCCGCACGCCCTCCCCGACCGGCTCGAACTCGAGCCAGGCGTGTTCGAGCAGGCCGCTGGCGGCGACCTTGTCGAACGCCCGCAGCCCCCGCTCCATCACGTAGCCGGGGCCGAGTGGAACGTTGAAAAGGCGCCGCAGCAGCGCTTCCGACGCCCGCTGCGGGCCGCGGGCGGTGACCTCGGTGATCGGCGCGCCCGCGAGCGCGGGCCCCGGAGCCGGCGCGGGCCGTCGCGCGAGGTCGCTCACGCCTTTCGCGAGCAGCAGCGCGCGGATCTCCGGCACGGCCGCGCGGGTCGCCTCGTAGCCGGCGCGGATCAGCGCGTCGAAGCGGTCGAAGTCGCCGGCGTTCAGCCCGCCGAGGTCGGGGCGCACGACGAGGTCTGCCTGCGCCGCGAAGTCCTCGTTGCGGCGGCGGGTGAGCAACTCCGTGACCTGGGCACCGACGGCGAACGAGGTGTCGAGCGTCTCGGGTGGCGGGCTCGTGATGTCGACGGCGACGACGACCGCCGCGCCGAAGTCGCGGGCGACGGAGGTCGGCACGTTGTCGACGAGGCCGCCGTCGACCAGCGTGCGTCCCTCCCAGGCCACCGGCGGGAACACCACCGGCACGGACATCGAGGCCCGCACCGCGCGCGCCAGGTCGCCGCGGGCGAGCACGACCCGCTCGCCGCTGGCCAGGTCGGTGGCGACGGCGCGGAACGGCACGCGCAGCCGATCGAAGTCGCCGCCGGCCGCGTAACCGGCCGCGGCGAGGTGCTCGATCAGGAAGCGGTTGATGCGGTGCTCGGCCAGCAGCCCCGCGGGCCAGCGCGGGGCGCCGCCTTCGAAGCGCAGCGTGACCCAGTCGGCGTGGCGGTCGTCGCGGCGCGTCACCGGCAGCACCCGCCGGTCGCTGCGGCCGACGAAGAGCTGCGCCCAGTCGAGCCTGCGCACGACGCGCTCGAGTTGTTCGGCGTCGCCGCCGCTCGTGTACAGCGCGCCGACCGCGGCGCCCATGCTGGTGCCGGCGATCGCGTCGACCGGCAGCCCCGCCTCCTCCAGCGCGCGCAGCACGCCGACGTGGGCGATGCCGCGGGCGCCGCCGCCGGAGAGGACGAGCGCCAGCCGCGGCTGCGGCGGCTCCGCGGTGACGGCGACCGGCAGCAGCAGCGACAGCGCGAAGGCGGCCAGCGCGCGCACGGGTCAGAACAGGCGGAGCTGCTCGTGGGCGCGCGCGGGCTCCGGCTCGGCGTCGGCCAGCCGGTGCCAGGCGCCCCCGCCGTCCGCGGTCAGCACGTGCAGTTCCACCTCGCTGCGGCCGCGGCGGGCGAGCGCCGTCTCCGCCACCTGCCAGGCCAGCTCCGGGTGGTTGTTCTGCTGCGAGAGATGGGCGAGCACGACGCTGCGGCAGCGCTCGCCGAGGCCGTCGGCCAGGAAGCGGCCGACGTCGGCGTTCGAGACGTGGCCGCGCGGCGAGAGGATGCGCTCCTTGAGCGACCACGGGTAGGGGCCCGCCTTCAGCATCCCGGGGTCGTAGTTGGACTCGACGAGCAGCGCGTCGCAGGCGCGGAAGGCGTCGACCAGCGGCCGCGTCCAGTGCCCGAAGTCGGTGGCGTGGCCGAAGGCGCGGCCGGCATGGCGGACCACGAACGCCAGCGGCTGGGCGGCGTCGTGCGGCAGCGCGACCGCCTCGATCACCACCTCGCCCACCGCCAGCGCCGCTCCGGGTCCCACCGGATCCCAGCCGGGGATCGCCTCGGCCGCGAGCCCCAGCGCCCTCGCGGTGCCCGCGCTGCACGCGATCCGCGGGCCCCACTTCTTCGCGAAGGCGACGGCGCCTTTCGCGTGGTCGTTGTGCTCGTGCGAGAGCAGCACGGCGTCGAGCGAGGCGGGATCGACGCCGGCGTCCTGCAGCCGCTCGGCGAGGATGCGCGGGCCGAGGCCCGCGTCGATCAGCACCCGCGTGCGGCCGGCCTCGACGAGGGTGGCGTTGCCCGTGCTGCCGGATCCGAGGACGCGGAAGCGGAAGCGCCCCTTCACAGCCGCAGCAGCGCGCGCCGCGGCCGGTAGCCGCCGAGGTTGCCGATCAGCGACAGCGCCACCGGCCCCGCGAACAGCTCGCGGGCCACCGCCAGCACGTCGTCGGCGGAGACGGCCTCGATGCCGCCCAGGATCTCGTCGAGGCCGAAGTGGCGGCCGAAGTAGATCTCCTGGCGGGCGAGCTGGTTCATCCGGCTGCCGGTGCCCTCCAGCGACAGCATCAGGCTGCCCTTCAGGTGGTCCTTGGCCCGGCGCAGCTCGTTCTCGGGCACCGGGTCCTCGCGCATCCGGCGCATCTCGTCCATCGACAGCCGGATCACGGACTCGAGCACGCCCGGGTTGGCCGCGGCGTAGATCGTCAGGTTGCCCGCGTCCGAGTACGAGGCGATGCCCGAGGAGATCGAGTAGACGAGGCCCCGGCGCTCGCGCACGTTCTGGAACAGCCGCGACGACATCGAGCCGCCGAGCACGGTGTTCAGGATGTGGGCGGCGAAGCGGCGCGGGTGGCCCTGGCGGTAGGCCGGGGTGCCGAGACAGAGGTGGACCTGCTCCAGCTCCTTCTTCGAGCGCCACACGAGCGCAGGCCGCGCCACCGGCGGCGCGCCGGCGCTGCGCTCGCCGCCCGCGGGCAGGTCGCCGAACGCGTTGCCGACCATGCGCGCGAGCAGGCCGTGGTCGAGCTGGCCTGCCGCAGCGACGACCAGGTTGCGCGGCCTGTAGACGCGCTTGAAGAAGCCGGCCAGGTGCTCGCGGCGGAACGACTGCAAGGAGCGCCGGGTGCCGAGGATCGGCCGCCCCAGCGGGTGGTCGGGCCAGAACGACTCGGTGAAGCGCTCGACGACGATGTCGTCGGGCGTGTCCTCCACCATGCCCATCTCCTCGGCGATGACCTTCTTCTCCTTGGCCATCTCCAGCGGGTCGAAGCGGGGGTGGCGGACGATGTCGGCCAGGATGTCGATCGCCAGCGGCAGGTGCTGGTCGAGCACCTTCAGGTGGAAGGCGGCGTACTCCTTGGCGGTGAAGGCGTCCATGTGGCCGCCGATCGAGTCGACCTCGGAGGCGATGTCCTCGGCGCTGCGGGTCTTCGTGCCCTTGAAGACCATGTGCTCGATGAAGTGGCTGAGGCCCGCCTGCTCGGGCGTCTCGTGGCGGCTGCCACGGCGCAGCCAGACGCCGATCGCCACGCTGCGCACGTGCGGCATCTGCTCGGTGACCAGGGTCAGGCCGTTCTTCAGCTTCTCCTTGACGATCAAGCGCGAGGCACCGCTCCTTCCATCCGTTCGTCCCTCGGGCACGTTAGCACGGCGCCGCTGGCCGCTCCCCGCGCGCGGGCCTACACTACGGGGCCACGGGAGGCGATCCAGAATGAAGCACGCGTGCGCTCTGGGGATGGCGGCCCTGCTGCTGGCCGCGCCGGCCGCGGCCGAGAAGATCTCGAAGGAGTTCCGGGCCCAGTTCGAGACGAAGTTCCCGCCCAAGCGGGTGTGGGGCGTGGTCATGCAGCAGGGCGTGCCCACGACCTCGATCTACGGCAAGGACGGCAACTCGACCTATGCCCACTACTCGGTGGACGTGGTGAGCGAGCAGGACTGGAAGACCTCGGGCGGCTTCCTCGACACCGACCAGGTGGCGGTCGACTTCCTCGACCAGGGCGAGGTGATGGAACTCGACTCGATCGCCTGGAAGGACAACCGCATCGACATGCGCTGGGTCTCGATCGAGGCCAAGAAGGTGACCCGCGGCGAGTGGCCGTTCAAGAGCACCAAGCCGGAGCCGGTGGCCACCAACTTCAAGTTCTTCCTGCCCTACGCGAAGACCCACACCCTGACCTCGCAGGACCTCGACGACGTGGTCCGCTACATCGGCGCCTGGGTCCGGCCCTTCCGCAACGAGAACGAGGCCCGCAACTACGCGGCCCGCGTGCGCGGCGGCGGCGGCGACGGACGGCGCGAGGTCGACCGCGACGAGCGGCCTGCCCAGCGCCCGCCCGCCACGAGCGGACGCAGCGGCGAGAGCCGCGGCAGCGGGCCCGCGCCCAACCTGGCGCCCCCGCAGCAGGGCCGTCCGGCACCGGCCAAGCGCGAGATCGCCGTGGGCATGACGCCGCTGCAGGTGCTCGACATCCTCGGCCGCCCACAGCAGGAGCTGACCTTCCAGAACCAGCAGAAGTGGACCTACCCCGACCTGGTCGTGATCTTCGAGAACGGCAAGGTCAAGGAAGTCCGCTTCTGAAGTGAAGCCGGTCCTCGCGGCGACGGCCGTCACCCTCGCCGCGCTGGCCGCGGTCGCCTTCGACTTCCCGCCCGAGCTGCGCGGCCCGGCGCCCTACCCGCCCGAGTGGCAGTGGGAGCGCCGGGCCCAGCCCGCGCCGGGTCCGTGGTGGCCCGCGCTCGCGTGCGCGACGGCGCTCGTGGGCCTGGCCGCGGCGAGCGGGCGGGTGCAGGGCGCGCGCGGGCCGCGCGTTGCGCGAACCCTGCTCGCGGCGGGCACGCTGGCGGGCTTCGGTCTCGGCGTGGCGCTCGTGGCCGTCGAGCCCGGTGGCGCGCTGCAGACGTGGGCGCGGCGGGCGCTGTCGCGCACGATCACCTCCTACCTGACCGTCGCCGCCGCGGAGGACGCACGCGAACCTCTCGCCTTCCTGCGCGGCCACGCCGACGCGCTACCGCGCTACCACAGGCAGGCCAAGCACGCGGCGACCCACCCACCGGGGCCCGTGCTGTTCTATCGCGGCCTGATCGCGGCGGCCGACGCCGCGCCCGGACTCGCGCGGGCGACGCTGCGCGCCGCGGGCATGCGCGAGGAGCCGGTGCGGCCCGACGCGCCCGGCCTGTCCGCTCGCGCCGCGGCCGTGTGGGGCCCGCTGCTGATCGCGCTGGCTGCGGCGCTGACGGCCTGGCCCGTGGCCGCCCTCGCGCGCGCGCTGGGACTCGACGACGCGAGCGCCGCACGGACCGGGCTGCTGTGGCTGCTGCTGCCCGGGCCGCTGCTGCAGGCGCCGCAGTTCGACCAGGCGCTGGGGCTGCCGGTGGCGCTGGCCGCACTCGCCACGGCTGCGGCGGCGCGCGCGACCGGGTCGCGCGGCGTGGTGCTCGCGGCCGGCGGCGGCCTGCTGGGCGCACTCGCGCTCTTCTTCTCGTACGGGATGGCCGTGCCGCTCGCGATCTCGTGCAGCGCCGCCCTCGTGGCGCTGGCCCCGGGATGGCGACGAGCGGTGACGCTGGCGCTCGTCGCCGCGGCCACTGCCGTGCTGGCGTTCGCGTCCACCGCGCTGCTCGGCCACGCTCCGCTGCGCGCCGCGCTCGTCGCGCT